>NZ_DHFC01000003.1:0-97642 GCF_002400205.1 Aminobacterium sp. UBA4834
ATTCACAGAGGCATTCAAACTGTTCCCCAGAATGGGGATTCTCCCTTTTTCTCCTACGCTCAGGGGGAAAATTCCTTTCCCTAGTCCCGTTCCTGGACATAAAGTCGCTCTATGTCCATATACTTTCAAGTTCCATTTTGTTGATGCTATGTGACGAGGTCTTACTAACACGAACATGAGAGCTTAATTACCGTCCAGAGAGCTCCCAACTATCCGTGTCCTTCTTCGAATCTCTCTGTTAATGCGCTCCAGAGGGTTGTTGATCCTTAAGCTTCTCCAATGTTCTAATGGAGAGGCGTAATAGCTGAAGGTCTCCTCAGCGCTGCTTTCAACCAGATCAACCGCTTTGTTGAGTTTCATCGCCCTAAGTTTTTCCGTTGTATCCTCCACTTTTTTTCGAGCCGCTTCAAGGTTCTCAGAGGCATGGATCGCTTTCAGCATAGCTGCCACTGACCGTCTTTTCCCGCTCAGCGTTGCGGTGAAAATGTTCCGGTAGAAATGGACTAATTCCGATTCCGGATAGGCTTCTCCCAAAGGGCTTCTGCGATGTTTTTCACGCTCTTTTTCACCATCTGGTCAAGATAATTGCGTATCTCTCTTTCATCAATGCTGATAATCTTTTGATCTAAGAGTGTTGCCAGTCCCTTCTCTTTCCTGTGATATCTTCTTTCATATGCAGCAACCTCCGTCCTTGAGGTGGGTTTTGTTGTCGCACATAAAACTCTACACCTTTCCAGGAACTGCTGCATCTTCTTATCTGAAAATGTACGAAAGAAAATTGACACTGCCATATGGCACTACAAGCAACAGCCAAAATTCTTATTAATATTATTGGCATTTCGATAGAGATAGACATTTAAAAACATCAAATAAAAAACCTTTTATCCAAAATCTGCGTTATGCGTTAATGAAAAAACAAATATTAACAGCTTTCAATCCATTAAATATAACTATTTTACTGACTCCCTGTTTTAGAATCTCTCATTTTTTTTAGAATAAACTCCCGAGCTTCACGTATTTTTTGAATAATGCCTGGATCTCCTTCTTTACCGAAACGTGGATGACATTTAAGCATTAATTCACGTACAGCATTATCGACTAACTCTTGAGTTACTATATCTCCTTGTAATCCTAAAAATCGAAGAGCTTCTTCTAATGTCGAAAACCCCTTTTTTTGCTGCCTATCTTCAGATTTTCGTTTTTTAGTTTGTTTAAAGTCATAAAAATCTTGTTGGGCTCGTTCTATCTGTTCCATTGCTATTTTTTGTTTAATTGTGGCACTCCCAAATAAAAAATTTATTTCCGCTTCATTAAACAAACTAAGCGATTCTTTCATTTTTTCTCCTGTTAAACAAATATGCCCTTCTCTAATTATTTCTAAGGTTTCTGAAAGCATTAAGGCAGAAGCTTTTCTTTCTAATTCTAAAAAAAAATCATTAAAATCTTTAATTTTTACAAAAATAGATTGGAGCCTTGTTTTTACTTTTTGTAAATCTTCAAAGATTTTTCTAAGCTGAGATTCTTTCTCAAGAAGGGGAAGACTAACATCCCTTGCTACTCTTTTTGCTTCTACAACAAATTGATCATCCCATTTTCTCACGCCAAATTCTTGAAGAGTGTTTCCAACAGATAGATTGTCATTCTCTATAATTTGAAGTAGTTGTTCTATATTCTGACGAAGTTGACCTTTATGATCAATCTGTTTTCGTCTATAAATTGCTACTATAATTATTATTATTCCATAAGAGACATACAAAGGATGAAAACCCATGAAGACTGAACAAATGATTGGGAAAGTAGCAATTCCAATAGATATCTTTGTAAACCCTCCAAATGCCAATAGTAATAAAATAGATACAAAAACAATATCGTCCATCCTTATCACACTAAGCTCCCCCCATTTTTATACAACTATCTATTTAGCAGCATGCATCGCATGTAACAAAAGAGAATAATACTCTTGTATTACTAACATCTCATTCTCAGTATTAACCTTATTCGCATCTGGATGGTATCGTTTTGCTAATTGCCTAAATGTAGTTTTAACGTTCTGAGGGGTTAATGTTTCTTTCGTTAAACCAAAAAAAGCTAACGCTTCTTTGAACTTCCCTTCCTCATCCGTTTCTTCGTTTTCCATTGTTTGCCATGTCTTCTCTTTAATACAAAATCGGAAATGCTCCATAAAAATATTGATCCTCTGGTAAAAATCATTGATTTCTTTTCTATTTAATCTATTTATGATGTTTCCTACTTTTTCAGCAGTCAACAACTTGGAAACATCATCATAAAAAGACTTAGTTATATACTTGGGAATTTCAGGATAACTATTCAGCTCAGCCCAAATTTCTTCTTTGTTTTCGCATAAACTTTTAAACACCTCATAAGAAGAGGACTGTATTTCATACAACTCTTTCAATTTATTTACAATCTCACTAACTTCATTCCTCGGGATAAAACTTTTCGACTTTTTAAGTTTATTAATTTCTTCCACTAAAGAATCTGGAATCTTCAGACAAAGAGCATTCCCTGTCTCTGCTAATACTTTACTATGAAAAGATTCAATTAGGCCTGTTTCCCTTAAAATAGAGTCAAGTATCTTTTTCTTTTTATTTTTCTGACGATAGCTCACAATATTCCATATTGCTACTAAGACAACTCCCCCAAACAACCCGCCATTAAGGCCTCTATAATTTTTATAACCTTCTATTTCTATATTTTTAGAACTCTTTGAAATCCCAGGCCAAGGAACACCTAGATGAGCTACATACTTTTTCATTTGCGCTATCTTATCTTTGTTATCTTCCACTATGTGCAATCTTTTATTAATAAGCAAAGCCTGAATAATTTTTGAGGGTGAAGAAGATCTAAGAGATTTAATATCTTTTTTTTGCAAAACTATTTCTATTCCATCGCATAAAAACAGCATTTTCTCTACTCTAGGAATTAGAAAAGTAAAAGTTCCCCATTTAGATAATAATTTCTTAACATCACCACCAATTTCATCCAAAGTACCTTGATTCGAATGACACTGGAGATATAACGTTTTAGTAACGCTATTGTAATTAACTGCAAAAACTTTAGGGAAACGATAACTTTTTTCTTTAAAACCAAAATCTCCATGACTTGAAAAGATCACCTTCACTCCTAAAGCATTTCTAGCTATCATTTCTCCTCTCCATGCTGTTGTAAGGGGGAAAGATGTCGGGAAAGGTCGATAAACAAAGTCCCCTACAGAAACGACAACATGCCCCACTAAGGCCATTAAAAAAAACACTAATAAAATTGGCCACAGGCAACCTGCAAAATCTTCCGCAACTTTATCAGAATAATCATTAGATCCGTAGCTCAAATACAAATCCTCCTTCTCAATAAATTTTTAAAAATCCATACTATAATTTATATAGAAAAAACAAATAATACCGCTAAATTAACGACAAAACCTCATCTTCTTGGGATAAAGAAAATCATTAAAAGCAACTTATTATCTTTCTACAACATTAAAAATAACTATGAAAACAATACTATGTTGTTCGAAAGGAGTCAATTCTATTTATGAAAAATAAGGCTATAGTCCTTTGCATTAAAGTAGTGCTAGTTTCATTGATAAAAATATCTTCTCCAATCAGGTGAATATCCCGATCTATTTATATCTTCTGGCTTTAAAACTAGAGTCTGATTGTAAGGAGCCCGAGTTTGCTTCCTGACAACGTAATAAAGTGAATGGCGGAAATCCCAGTCAGTATGATTGGCTCCCGCCAATTCAAAGATGAATGGGCTCATCCTGTCCAACAGCAGTGGCGGAATGGAAGTCGCGGCTTTTGAACTCACTAAAGAGAGCTCGTATATTTTTTCTTTCGGTGTTTTTCCGTCCATTTCTCTTCCTCCGTGTGACCGTTTCTGATTGTAATATTTTACCCAGTTTGTAGCGGAAATCATAAAGGTTTTGCGAGATTTGATATATGGAAGCGTAGGGATATAAAATTTCTCATCGTCAGTACGATGGCTCCGTTCCACAAAACCCTGGGCTTCCTTTTGCCCTTTAGGGATGGAGAGGAGCTTCATGCCTAACGGGGCCGTGAAGTTTTCTTCCATGATGGCCCTCTTCCTGTTTCCGCCGCCTCCAAACTCAGTTCCATTGTCTGTCTGTGCCGAACTCCCAAAGCGCGAAGTATGAACCCCATATATATCATGAATGAGAATCCATTGGCAAAGCTTAGGAATCGTGTTCTTGTCCGTATATCGATAGCCGTAAACTGATGCTTGAGAAGCTTGTACTTGAAAATTGCAGGGTACACTTCTTTCGGAAGGGCTTTGGCGTCCACGATATGTTTGGCATCGGTCTGAATGTATTGCAGAGCTTCCCAATGCTTAAGATTGGCATAATACCGCCTGTTCCCGTTTTTAGAACGTACTTTCTTGCTCTTCCTGTTGTTTCTTCGCAAGATGTTTCTGATCGTGTAGGGAGAAAGGGTTAGATTGAAAATACGAGCCAGTTCCCTGGCAAGCCTACGAGCCCCCATGTTTGTTTTCTTCTGGGTTTCGAGGACGATGACCTCTACATGGGGTTTCGTTTTTTGGGGATGGGAGAGACCGAGGCCCCCTTTTTTCTAGAAACTTTTCCACAGAGAGGCCATCTTTTTTCTTTTTGCCAGTGTTCTGCCCATCGTTCAGAAATTCCCGTGATGTGAGCAATCTCGCTGTTTGTCTTTCCTTGTTTCATGAGATCTGTTACGCTGCTATAGGGTTCCCAGATTGCTGTAAGCGTCGGTATAATGATGTCATGGTGGGTTACCTCCTGTATCCTTTATTTTAGTTGTTTAAGCAACACCGGTATAAAGGAGAGGTGCCCGCCTTTTTCATTACCTATTTCACTGGACCTACGTAAACGAAACTCTGCCCCATCTACAAGAGACAGGGAAAATAAACTTGACAAAAAAAATAGGCTTTCGTATAGTGAACTTTACGAGAGGAGCGATTGCTATTATGAGTCAACATGGAGTAACGTTGTTCTGTTGTTGTGGGAGGATGATTTAACCATCCCCCGTAGCGTGTAGAGAAGGCTGCGGTGGACATATGTCCCGTTGTGGCCTCAAAAATTCGCTACGACTCTATAATTTCATTCGCTTTATATGGTGAAATGATGGGAAAAATTACAACGGGTTTGCCTGAAAGGGCGAGCCCGTTTTTTTATTGAGAGAGGAAGTGATGCCTATGGAAATAGATTGTCCGTGTACCTGTAAATGTAGACAGATCATTTCCAGGAGGTGTCAGAAAATGAGAAAAAATAGTTTTTTACAATCAGCTTGGGAGACACTCAAGGCTGATGTTCAAGCAATACCCCGAAATGATCCCGCCTTTAAAGGAGGAGTGGGAGGATGGATGGAAGTATTTTTATGCTATCCAGGTCTTCACGCCATTATGGCCCATCGACTTATACATTTTCTTCACGCTCAGCTGCACATACCTCTTCTACCAAGGCTCTTGAGCCAAATTATGAGATGGCTTACCGGCATTGAAATTCACCCAGGCGCCATTATCGGGAAGGGGTTCTTTATCGATCATGGCATGGGGATCGTTATAGGAGAGACAGCGGTTATAGGCAACAATGTGACTCTGTATCACAGTGTAACTCTTGGTGGGACAGGAAAAGAGCGCGGGAAACGTCATCCTACCGTCTGCGATAACGTCATGATTGGGGCAGGAGCCTGCCTTTTAGGGAATATTACCGTGGGGGAAGGGGCTAAAATCGGCGCTGGCAGCGTGGTGATAACAGATGTTCCTCCAGGAACAACTATCGTAGGTATTCCAGGCATGGCACTTCAATATCACCGAAAGATACGGCACACAATGGTTCAAGAAGATCTTCTGAAAAGAATAGAAATTTTAGAGAAAGAATTAGCCATACTAAAAAATAATACGAAGGAGGCAGCATAATAATGATCTTTCGCACAGATAAAATAGCGTTGCGCAACCTTATAGGGCATACTCCTCTTTATATGTTCAGGCCTATAGAAAAAGGTGCCGCTATAGCTATAAAACTGGAGGGGACAAATATCGGAGGATCTGTGAAAGACAGAGCTGCCTGGGGAATGCTCCGATATGCGGAGGGAAAGGGGCTGCTACACTCAAACACAACTCTCGTAGAACCCACTTCGGGAAACACGGGCATAGCATTAGCTTTGCTCGGTCAGGCGTTAGGCCTCCGCGTTATTCTTACAATGCCTGAATCCATGTCCATAGAACGTCGATCGGTGCTCCGTGCCTATGGGGCTGATCTCCAGCTCTCCCCTGCTCAAGGGGGAATGAGAGGGGCTATTTCTTTGGCTCAACAGATTCTAAAAGAAATACCGGGAGCGTATATGCCAGATCAGTTTAATAACCCGGGAAACCCTTGGGCTCATCGTATCACTACCGGGCCAGAAATTCTTTCTGATTTAAATGGACATTCTATAGCTGCTTTTGTTGCAGGGATAGGGACAGGGGGGACTCTGTCTGGGACAGCCGCTTTGTTGAAAACATGTTATCCCAAAATGGAAGTTGTAGGGGTGGAACCTGCTCATAGTGCTGTATTAAGCGGTAAACCTGCTGGTTCTCATAAAATACAGGGAATTGGAGCAGGGTTTATACCCGGAACTCTTCGGCGAGAACTTCTCACTGAAGTTCTCCCTGTGGAAGATGAAGCCGCTCTCGATACAACTCAATGGCTTGCTCGAAGACACGGGCTTTTTTGCGGCATATCCACAGGAGCTAATATCTGGGCTGCTATGGAAGTGGCAAAAAAAGTCTCCCCTGAGGAAATTATAGTCACTATTGCCTGTGACAGAGGAGACAAATATTTAAGTACTGAAGCCTTTTCTTCCACCGCTCGAGATTAGAACTCTGCACATTACGCTCAAAATATAAAAGCGGGGACTCCTCTGCAAGGGAGTCCCTGCTTCGCCTCTTTATCCTTTAAATTTCCGAATGTGGCAAGAAGAAAGACTCGTGTTTCATAAGAATATCAACATATCGACCCCGCTCCTCCAGCCTCTATTTCTCGAATGCTTTGAATGTTCGACGTCATTCCGCTCGCCCCTACTACTACACCGGGTTCGTTAACTCTATCTCCATATAAACGAAGTAGAAAGATCAACAGTCATGGGATCACCCACTTCTTAATCTATTTAAGATATTTTCTTAAGTTGTAGCAAGGGTTCTATGTTAATGTCTCCCCATACACAATGTTTATAGTGTTGTGATCTATAATAATGTTCTTACAATAGGAAATAGAAAGGAGAGATAGAGATGAATCTTGTACTAGAAACCATCAAAAATCGAAGAAGTATTCGGCGATATTTACCGCAGCAAATTCGAGACGAAGAGCTCTCCCTTATTCTTGAGGCGGGAGTTTGGGCTCCAAGTGCTCATAATGAACAACCATGGCATTTTAGTGTTATACAAAAGGAAGAGCTTATCGATATGATAAGCGAAAAAACTATTGCCATGATGAAGAAGTCACGTCTTGAATGGGTTCGTAAAATGGGAGAACGTGAAGGGTTCCATGTGTTTTATAACGCTCCAACTGTCATAATCGTTTCTGGAAAGACAGGAGGAGAGGCATTACTTAAGCCAATAGCGGATTGTTCAGCGGCCATTCAAAATATACTATTAGCGGCGGAATCTCTTGGTATTGGAACATGCTGGATCGGTTTTACAGGGCTCTTCTTCGTTACAGCTACTCAGGAAGAACTTCAAATTTTAAGTATACCAGAGGGCTATGAACCTTTCTATTCTATAGCCGTAGGATACAAAAGTCCTGATCATCTCTATAGTGCTCCGAGAAGGAAACAAAACACCATTACATATATACGATAGAAAAGGCTCCGACCATATTATCTAGTCGGAGCCTTTTATTTGCTTATTTATTTTCGAAAATTATAGAACGAGCGGCCACAACTCCACTCGCTGCCGCCTGGATAATACCTCGACTGACCCCTGCGCCATCACCAGCCATATAGAGGTGGCGAATTGCTGGCGTTTCCAAAGAACTCTTCAGTTCTAACCGCAAGGAATATAATTTTATTTCTACACCATAGAGAAGGGTATCGTTCATATTGATCCCCGGCATAATAATATTCAGTGCCTCTATAAATTCCACAATATCAGTAAGGAAACGATGAGGGAGCACGAGACTGAGGTCTCCGGGCTGAGCTTTCGCTGTAGGATGAACCATTCCTCTGGCAATCCTAGCTTCCGTAGAGCGTCGACCATCCCGTAAATCACCAAGGCGCTGTACGAGGATGCCTCCTCCTGCCAACATATTAGCAAGTTTTGCAATATGGGTAGCGTAGCCGATAGGATTATTAAAGGGTTGGGTAAAGTTCTTCGTCACCAATACAGCAAAATTCGTATTTTTAGACTTTACGTTCTTTAAGCTATGGCCATTTACCGTTACAAGATCATGCGCTTTATTATATTCATGGACCACAAAACCCGATGGGTTCATACAAAAAGTGCGGCAACGATCATCAAAAGTAGGGGTATTGTATAAGCATTTGACCTCATAAAAATGTCGGGTAAGATCTTCGCAAATACTGTCAGGCACTTCCACTCGAACCCCAATATCCACAGGCATAGAAGCAATGGAGAGATTATAGCGATTGACAATACCCTCAAGCCACGAACTCCCCTCTCTTCCTGGAGCAAGGATCACAGAATCTGCCTCAATTTGTCTTCCATCTTCAAGAAGAATACCTTCGGCAACGCCGTTTCGTACCACTATCTCTTTTACTTCCGTATTCATAAGAATATCGCACTTGTCCTTTAGTTCTTCATACATATTATTGAGGACCATACGGGAAGCGTCAGTTCCTATATGTCGAATACGGGCAGGGATAATTTTAATTCCCTTGCTTGCTGCCTTCCTGATAGTCTCTTTTACTATTTCTCCTGAAGGCTCATAATATTTTTTATCAGCACCGAAATGGACGAAGGTATCGTCCACATAACGGATCAGTTCTTCAAGGGCATCTTCACCTATACATTCTTCTAGGTTCCCACCAAAACCTGTGGTCAATGTCAGCTTCCCATCAGAAGCAGAGCCTGCCCCACCCCATCCAGAAACAATGTTGCAGGAATCACAGTTTACGCAGACTGAAGAACGCCCCTCAAGAATAGGACATCGTCTATCTTTAATGACCTTCCCTTTATCCACAATAAGAACTTTCTTTTGATCTTTTACCAATTCAATGGCCGCAAAGATCCCGGCAGGACCAGAACCCACTATGACCACGTCATATCTCAATTTTCTTCTCTCCTTCTCGTTTCTTTTCTGTCGCTTATAGGGGCCTTTGTTGAAAATGTTTAGAAAGGGGATCTGAAGACAACCCATGAAATAATACCACAAAAAAAGCTCTCTCTTTTAAGAGAGAGCCTGAAGGATGCATATGCACCTTTCTGTTAATAGAGTCCTGCAAGTTTAGGAACGATTGTAGAAATACAAGGCAGGTACGTAAGGAGAAGCACATCTACTACCATAATAAGAATAAATGGCCAGACAGCTTTTGTGATATCTTCAAGCTTAATATCAGCAATGCTGCATCCTATGAAAAGACATACACCCAAAGGTGGCGTTACCATGCCTATAGCAAGGTTAACAACCAGTACGATTCCAAAATGGAGAGGGTCCATGCCAATCTGAGTAACCACAGGAAGCAAAACAGGTACTAGGATAATAATAGCTGCCACCGTTTCCATAAATGTCCCTATGAAAAGAAGCAACAAGTTAATAAGCAACAGAATGACAATAGGGCTCTTTGATATGGAAAGGATTGCCGATGCCACCGCCTGAGGCACTTGCTGGGCGGTAAGAATCCAGCTAAAAACAGAGGAAGTAGCGATAATGAACATAATCATAGCCGTACCAATAACAGTGGTAACAAAAATATCCTTCAACTGTTTTATATTCAATTCTTTATAAACGAAGAAGCCTACAATAAAACCGTAGACTACGGCTACCACTGCCGCTTCTGTAGGGGTAAAGACGCCCCCGTAGATACCCCCTAAAATAATGACAGGCATTAAAAGAGCCAAAATAGCCTCTTTAAACGTCCCGAAAATTTTACCTAAGGAAGCTTTTTCGTCTCCCCTATACCCCTTCTTCCTGGAGATAAGCCATGCCACAAACATAAGAGAAAAACCCACAAGAATGCCAGGAAGAATTCCGCCCATAAAGAGTGCTCCTATAGAGACTCCTGTAAGGACACCGTAAATAATCATGGGGATACTGGGAGGAATCATGACCCCCAAAGTTCCAGCCGTAGCCTGCACAGCTGTAGCAAAAGGTTTATCGTACCCTCGTCTTACCATAGCCGGGATAAGGATGGTTCCAATAGCTGCCACTGTAGCCACCGCAGCACCGGAGATAGCTCCGAAAAACATACTGGCAATAATAGCCACAAAGGCAAGTCCTCCTGAAAAACGCCCTACTATAGAGTTGGCAAAATCTACAAGCCTCCTGGATATGCCGCCAAACTCCATAAGAGAACCGGCAAGAATAAAAAATGGAACGGCCATGAGAGGAAAAGAATCTGTAGCCGTAAACATTTTCTGCACAAGCACTATGAGAGGCACTGATCCTGAAAAAAAGATAGCCGCAACAGATGACAGGCCTATAGCAATAGCAATGGGAACGTTCATCATAAAAAAGAGAAGCATACTGGCAAAAAGGATAGTAGTCATTGGGATACATCCTTTCTTCCTGTCACAATAGCAATAGCCTCATCAATGGAATAGAGGAACATAAGGGCTCCACCGACAAATACGGAAGAGTAGGGAATAGCCATGGATATCTCCATAGCAGGGGACAATTGCCCCCTTACTATAGAAAGAATCTTATATCCATAAACAACCATAAGGACAAAAAATACCGTTGCACAAAGAGTGGCGAGAAAGGAGACTCCTTTTTTCAAGCCATAAGGAAGCAAGTTTGTAACGGCTTCCACTCCAATATGAGCTCCACGCCTGACTCCAATACTGGCTCCCAAAAAAGAGATCCACACGAGAATATATCGGGACAGCTCTTCAGACCATGGCAGAGATGAATGAAGAACAAACCGGAAGATGACTTGAAGAAATACAACGATAACCATTACGAGAAGCATGATACTTACTACATATTCAACGGCTCGGTTTACTCCGTCTAATAACCTTTTCATAGCACCACAACACCCTTTCTACAAGGCCAAAAGGAAAAAGGGGAGGGGCGCAATTACCCCTTCCCCAGGGTAGTAGTGAACAGCCTTAATTAGCAGCTAGGATCTGATCGAGAAGTTTCGCGTCGTCACCAAGTTCTCCGCGGAACTCATCGTAAACAGATTTAGTTGCTTCGCGGAAAGCAGCTTTATCCGGCTCATTAATTTCCATTCCGAGCTCCTTTAGCTTTATAATCTGTTCGTCTTCCATCTTCGTGATTTGCTCTCGTTCGTATACGGCGGATTCCTGAGCTGCCTTCAATATAACGTCCTGATATTCTTTCGACAGCTTGTCAAAGCGAGATTTGCTCATAAGAAGCATAGACGGAGAGAAAACGTGGCCTGTCAGAGAAGCATATTTTTGCACTTCATAGATCTTCTGGGTGAAGAGGATAGGAATGGGATTTTCCTGTCCATCTACTGTCCCTTGTTGCAAGGCTGTAAAAACTTCTCCCCACGCCATAGGAGTAGGATCAGCGCCAAGAGCCTTCCAGATCGCCATCTGAACCTTATTTTCCATAGTTCTCAGCTTAAGCCCCTTGGCATCTTCTGGAGTATTTACAGGTCGCTTCGAGTTAGTAAGATGGCGGAACCCATTTTCATACCACGCTAAACCTTTAAGACCCTGCTTCTCAAGAAGCCCCATAATATACTGCCCAATCTCTCCATCAAGAGTGGCGTAAGCATGGTTTTTGTCTTTGAAGAGGAATGGGAAATCGAAGATCATGAATTTTTTCTCAAAACCGCTCATAGGGCCTGTGGAAGACACTACCATATCGACAGTGCCAATCTGCATCCCCTCTACAAGATCTCTCTCTCCAGTTCCAAGCTGGTTGTTAGGAAAGAGATTGATCTCTATATCTCCATTAGTTTCTTTCTCCACTATTTCTTTAAAACGAACAGCGCCGAGGTGATATGGATGCTGATCGCTTACGGAATGTCCTAATTTGAAGGAATACTTGGCCGCCATCGCCGGTTCACTCATAAACATCGCCAGAGTGCACACTAAAAGCCCAACAACAACAAAAAATCTGCTTTCAAAACGCCACTGTTTCAAAGTAGATCCCCCTTTAGACTTCGTTATATGTTTTTTCCTTCACCGAAACAAGGTTATACAACACCTTGTTTATCGGCGTTGGAACTCCGTATTGAACCCCTTCTTCCACCACTGCCCCATTAATAACACTTATCTCTGTTTTTCGTTTATTGGAAACATCCTGAAGCATGGAAGACCGGTTTTCTGCTGTAAGACGCGCTACCTTTTTGGTATGTTCCACCGGATCGCCTATTTCTAATGAGATTCCTTTTGCTTTAGCAACGGCCATGGCTTCCTCTACAGCGCCACAAAGGAGCTCTTCCGTTTCAGGAAAGTCTACAAGACGCCCATTCTTCAGGCCAGTAACAGCTGTGAGGGCATTAATGCCGATATTAACGATGAGTTTTCCCCAAATAAGCCCCATAACATTATTGGAAAGGGTTACGGAAAAACCTCCCTTTTCTAAAACGGAACCCACCGCCTCTAACCTTTCGTCAATCTTACCATCCAACTCGCCAATGACAGTATTCCCCTGCCCCGCATGGCGAATTTTACCCGGTCCAAGAAGTGTAGACCCATGACCTGTTACGCCAGCAATAACTTTTTCTTTGCCCACTACAGCGCTAATTTTTTCAACATTTCCCAAGCCATTCTGTAGGGTTAAAACACTCGTATGAGGCCCCATAATACACCGAGCGCTTTCCATAGCTTGAGAGGTAAGGGTAGCTTTCACGAAAACAATAAGCAGATCGCACCCTTTAACCTCTTCAGGTGTTGTTACTGCTTTAATATTTTTTATTACTCTATCGCCACCAATACCTTCCACAGAAAGGCCATGGGCATTAATAGCATCAACATGCTCTTTCCAAACATCAATGAGGGTGACATCAAGACCTGCTTCGGCCAACTTCCCGCCATAGAGACACCCCATGGCTCCTGAGCCAAGTACTGCTATTTTCATTACCTTTCACCTCTTCAGTTATTTACGCAGATCCTTCAAATCTTCCCGAGTTAAACCGCCAAAAACAAACTCGTCGCTGGGGAATCCGCCACTGCGAACGTCATTTTTATACTCCCCAAGGGCTTTAACAATCTCATCACCAATCTGAGCGTACTGTTTTACAAATTTAGGCAAAAATTTGTCGAAAAGTCCCAGCATATCGTGGAAAACAAGGACCTGGCCATCTGTGTAACGACCAGCGCCAATACCGATAACTGGCACTGAAACAGCTTCGGTAATAGCTCGACCAAGTTCTTCGGGAACACACTCTACAACGATGGAAAAAGCACCGGCATCCTCGAGAGCTTTAGCATCATCAACAATCTTTTGAGCCGCTTCAAGGCTCTTTCCCTGAACCTTAAATCCGCCAAGCATAGAAGCAGTCTGGGGGGTAAGACCGATATGACCCTGAACAGGAATACCGGCTTCCACAATGGCAGAAACCACTTCCGGGCGACCGCCTTCAAGCTTGATTACGTCGCACCCGCCTTCTTTCATAAGGCGATTGGCGCTATGAATAGCCTGAGAGATGCTTTCGTTGTAAGAGCCAAAAACCATATCGCCTACGATCATAGGAGTGGGAGCTCCCTTTACTACCGGTTTGATGTGAGCCACCATTTCATCTGTAGTAAGAGGGACTGTCCCTTCATTGCCCAATATAGTCATGGACAGGGAGTCGCCTACGAGAATAATTTCGATCCCGGCCTTCTCTACCAAAACAGCCTGAGCATAGTCATAAGCTGTAACCATAGATATTTTTTCGCCTTTATCCTTCATTTCTTTTAATTTTTGAATTGTCACTTTTACCATCGTGAATTCCCCCCATTAATATTTGTATCCAAATATAGAAATAAAATTTATTCTTGAAATTCGTTAACGACACATATATTTTTTATTCGTTCAGATAGTAGAGAGCTGCCAGCGCATAGATTTTTCCTGCTTCAATCAGGTCATCAAGCTCAACCCATTCATCTACATGATGAGGGACCTCCCTATCCCCAGCACCTGTAACAATCACAGGGATACCCTTGCGAACCTGCAGGAACGTACCATCTGTGGCTCCTGGGACACCGTTATATTTGGGTTCAACGCCCATCACCTCACGAAAAGCGCGATCTACAGACCTCACAACCGGTTCTTCTTTGGAAACTTCTGTCCATGGTCTATCATCAATAACCTCTATAGAAGCTGCAAAACGATCATATTCATTAGGATATTGGCGGCTAAGACGGTCAATAATGCCCTGGATCTGGCGTACTATAGCTTGATGATCTTGGTTAGGAACCGTACGAATATCAAGTGTTACATAACAATCATCGGGAATGACATTGATTTGTGCTACACCTTCAAGAGGTGCCTTAATCATGGTCGGAGTAATGCTCGGCCATCCGAGATAGTCGTGTCGCATCACCCGGTCTTTTTCAAAATTTTCGAGATACTTGATTTCGCTGATAAAACGAGCGAGAGACCAGTTAGGATTTACACCGGCAAGAGGCATACAGCCGTGGCCCTGCGCTCCTTGAAAGATAACCTTAATTCGCATTGCCCCTTTTTGGAAAACGCACAGATTTTTCTCTTCCGGTTCGCAAATAATAGCTCCATCAACATTGTCAGCCCAACCTTTTTCGATAAAATCCTTAATGCCAATCATGGAGCCTTCTTCGTCTACGGGGAAACAGAGGAGTATGTTACCTTTAAAAGGAATTCCAGAGTCTTTAATGGCTTTCGCTGCAAAAAAAGCAGCAGCAGTATTTCCTTTCGTGTCGTTCGTTCCGCGGCCATACATCCTCTTCTTGCCATCTACCTCCACGATTTCTCCACCAAAGGGATCATATTTCCACTTTCCAGGATCCCCTATAGAAACTACATCTTGATGTCCTTCGAAGAGAAGTGTTTTCCCAGGTTCTTTGCCACGAAGAAAAGCTATGACATTAGAGCGACCTGGAACCACTTCATCTACATGGACTTCAAATCCTTCTTCATGGAGCAACTTTTCCAGATACTCTGTTACCCGAGATTCATTTGCACCTTCTACATTGGGGTCAAAAACACTATCGATACGAACTAAATCTTGGGTACACTTGATAAGACCTTCTTCATCAAAGAAACGTAGCACATCTTTATACATTTTCTCTCCTCCTTCTTAGGAATTTAAATATTTCGGAAAAGTTACAATAATTCTCCCCCTAATAACAGAGGAGGCATGTTCGAAGGTAAAAAACTCAAGACAAAGTAGACTTATCAACAGGCAACGGAAGGAATACGCTGTCTCTTTTATTTTCAAAGAAACAAACGCGAAATTCGAATATGACAAAAGAGCACGGCTTACATTAGTTATTCTCACATTTCTTCTCCTCAGTCGTTCATGGTAATCATGGTACGATTAGGGCCGAAGATCCTCTTGAATTCCATAATGCAGAACCTTTTACTTTATAGTGGAATATGCCCCTATTATATTTGCACATATATTTCTGTCAATCTTTATTATCGAGACAATTATTAGAGTTCTTTATCGCTTGCAACTACAATAATTTACATTTTTTGAGGCTTCGATGGAAAATAAATTGTTATTGACAGGAATACATGCATACATATAATTATAACTGTCTGTTCCATAAAAAAATATTTAATTCCATTATGCGGAATAAGCTTTTGCCCCTAAAAGGGACTTTGTGCTTCTAGACAAAGTTACAAGAAACAAGTAGTTTTGATAATTTCTATCGTAATTGACAAGGCATCTTTCATCGCCCTTGAAAGCTTCTCTGGAACAATAACGGCCTTCGTAGCGATACGCGTGGACCACATATAAAATGGAGGAGGGTACGGCATGAATGGATACTTAGTAGCAATTGTTCTTTACGCTTTATTGCTTATTGTGATTGGATGGTGTATTGGCAAAAGAGTAAAAGGAGCTGGCGGCTTTTTTGTTGCTGGAAGACAGCTATCCACGGGGTTGCTCTTCACAACTCTTATTGCAGCAAATTTGGGGGCAGGATCTACTGTCGGAGTTGCAGGCATCGGATACAAATTTGGTATTTCCGGCTGGTGGTGGATCGGCAGTGCAGGTATAGGATCTATGATTCTCGCTTATGTAGTAGGGCCTAAAATCTGGCGTATCTCTTGTCGCTACAACCTTTACACACTGGGAGACTATCTCGACCTCCGTTACAGCAAAGCTTTTCGTGGGCTTATATCGGGGATGATGGCGATTGGGACGCTCGCCCTATTTTCAGGGCAACTCATTGGGATAGCGTGGATCCTCAATGTGGTAGCTAATATTGACAAAATATGGGGCATCCTTATCGGGGCATGCGTCACGACCCTCTACTTCGCTGCTGGGGGGCTTCTCTCCGCAGCTATCGTCAATATTGTGGAACTCGCAGTTATAATTCTCGGTTTCTCGCTAGCTGCCCCTTATGTCCTTTCTTATGTTGGAGGATGGAGTGGGCTCACAACAACCATCACATCTAAGCTAGGATCGGAAGCTGCTAATCAGTTCTTTTCCTGGAAAGGAATTGGCGCGACAACGATTGTGGGATATCTTTTTATGCTTATCCCTTCTTTCTGCATTTCTCCAGGTCTCATAGGGAAAGTGTACGGGGCTAAAAACGAGCAGGCAATTCGAACAGGTACAGCGCTAAACGGCGTAGTACAACTTATTTTTGCTTTTTTACCAGTAGTAATAGGCATGTGTGCATTTGCAGCTTTCCCCGATCTTGCCAATAGCGAATTAGCTTTGCCTACTGCTATGAAAGAAATGATGCCTTTTGCTGTATCAACCTTGGCGTTAGCCGCCATTTTTGCAGCAGAGGTCAGTACTGCTGACGCAGTACTTTACATGCTGACTACATCTATTTCCAAAGATATTTACCAGACATTTTTCCGCCCTGATCTTTCAGAGCAAGATCTTTTAAAATTTAGTAGAAGAGTTACACTAATATGTGGAGTTGTGGGTGTTGCACTCGCAGTCATAATTCCTAACATACTCACTGCTTTACAGATTTTCTACTCTCTTATGAGTGTTTCTCTTGCAGCACCATTGCTTTTGGGACTCTTTTGCGATAAGGCCTCCAAGAAAGGGGCTATACTTTCTGCTGCTGGCGGAGTTCTCCTCACCCTTATTTTGCAGTTCGGGAATGGCGGCAAAGGCATCTGGATTTTAAATGCTACGTCCACTGGGATCCTTTTCTCTTTCGTACTCATGTTTATCAGCCTCTTCGCCTTTCCCTCTACCAACTCCCCACTGGACGATAGCCCCATCGAAATTTAATTTCAGAAGAATTCGAAAGAAGGAGAAGGTCTCGCATAAAGTCGCTAACTGACTGATTTTATCGCAAGACCTTCTCAGTTGATAATTTTACTCTTTGGAGGAGAGTTAATTCATGAGAGATAATCTGCTATCTACAGAGAAGCAAGGGAGTATGTTGGTTCTTCTCGCTGGGCTTTTCTGGGGAACTTCAGGAACAGTTCAGGCTTTTGCTCCTTCACAAGCTTCCCCTTTCACTATCGGAGCTATTCGCATTACTTTTGGTGGTATCTTTTTATTGCTATATATTCTTGCCACACGCGGATTTCAAGGATTCAGAGGGGAATGGCCATTACGCAACCTCTTTTATGCAGCCCTCGGAATGGCTGGATTTCAGGCTTTCTTTTTTGCCGCTATCAGAATAACTGGAGTCGCTGTAGGCACAATGGTGGCAGTTGGTAGTTCTCCAGCTTTCGCCGGCCTTCTCGGCATGTTTTTTTTCAAAGAAAGGCCCAGCCCATATTGGTATCTTTCAACTTTTCTTGCTATCATGGGTTGCATACTCCTATCTTGGAAAAGCGGGGGGCTTAAGGCAAATTCTTTTGGAGTTTTATTGGCTCTCGTCGCTTCCTTTGCCTTTGCCCTCTGCGGCATAGGTATTAAGGAGATTCAACGCTATCACGGAGCTATGGAAACAGTAGCCATGACCCTTTGTTGCGGAGCACTGATTCTTTCACCCATATTGATATTTCATGATATTTCATGGCTCATGGAGATACAAGGACTTCTCGTTGCTATTCATCTCGGCTCCATAGCCACAGCTTTGCCCTATATACTTTTTGCTCTTGGGTTAACTTTGGTGCCAGTAGCAAAAGTATATACTCTTTCCTTGAGCGAACCTCTTACAGCATGCCTCCTTGGAATTTTATTATTAGGAGAACGGCTTTCTTTGCACTCAGGATTTGGCATATTTCTCATATTGTTAGGTCTTTTACTTTTATCAAGAGAACAAAAGTAACTCGTAAATAAGATCATGATACAATCTTTCACATGTACGTTGATGCATTATACAAAAGGGGAGAGCGTCGCTTGAAAAATAGCAAAAAAGGTTCTGGATATGTACAGTCAATTCAGAGGGCTATGGCCATTATTGAAACTCTCGATAAACATGGGGAGCTCGGAGTTTCTGAAATTGGAGAAAAACTCGACCTGGAGCGGAGTACGGTACATCGCATTCTTTCTACACTGCGAGGATTAGGATATATTAACCAAAATCCTGCAAACCATAAGTATTCCAACAGCTTTAAATTTTTTGAGATCGGCAATAACGTTGTACAATCTTTGGGTTTTCGAAAACAGGCTATGCCCTTCATGCAGGAACTCTCTGCAAAATCTAATGAGGCCGTGAATTTGGCCGTTTTGGATGGGAAATATGTTATCTATATCGATAAGATCGAAAGCCCCGCTACTATTAAGGTTGATCTCTCTGTAGGGAAAAGGATGCCAGCCTATTGTACCGGACTCGGGAAAGTTCTGTTAGCCTATCTACCTGAAGCCGCTGTTAGGGAATTTTTCAAAGACGAACCCCTCATTCGATATACGAAAAAAACAATTATCAACATAGACAAGTTGTGTCAACATCTCGCTCAGATCCGAGAACAAGGCTACGCTGTGGATGATGAGGAATACGTAGATGGCCTTTTTTGCATAGCTGCCCCAGTGTGGGGGCACGCAAAAACAGTAGTCGCCGCATTAAGCGTTGCCTTGCCTAAATTTCTTTATTCGAAAAGCGACGAAGAGATAGTATCTATACGAGATATGCTTATCGATGTAGCCCAACGATTTTCTATAAGTCTTGGGTATGAAGCCTTTTAGGGAGTTCTTTTGATTTGAAGAGACGGGGCAAACAAAGCCTCGTCTAATATTTGCTTTTTATTTCCCCTTAACTTTGAAATAGCCACCCCAGCACCCTTTAACATCTGAAATACAGACAAATCCCTGGTCACCGATGATTTTTGAAATAGGTGCGATATCGGAACGATGACAGATTACTTTCGCTACCAAACGTAACCCATCTTTCCCGTGACCAATCAGAACTGTAGCACCAAAACCTTCCGCTCTGATTCGATCTATGAGTGTCATGGTCTCCTGATTCCTCTCTAGGATAATATCAAGAGTCACGAAAGCATTAAGGAGCTTTTCCTCCAAAAGAGATCCCATAAAATTTCCTGTGCCATACCCTGCTGCGTAAGCAATAAGTTGTGGGAATGTTAATGTTCCCCCTCCACCGAGGATGTAGCCTAACACCGACATATAGATCATTACTTCCAGGAAACCTATACATGCTGCCAGACGACGCCTTCCTCTGACGAGGAAGAGAATCCTGACGGTCCCCAAACTAACATCTGCAATACGCGCACTAAATATAAGGATGAGTCCCAGCCAGTCCATATAAAATCATTCTCCTGTTCATGCGTGTTGTTATGGCGAAAAGAGGCGGACAGTTTCATTCTGTCCGCCCTGAAATATACCTACTTACTGTTTTTTATCAGAAGCCGGTTCTTTTTCTACCAAAACCACTCCATACTCTTTGCGAAGTTTCTCTGTTTCTTCAGAATAAACCTGAGCACGTTTATCACGAAGGAGGTTGCTCTCGACCTGAGATTTCACTTCTTCAAAAGAACGAATTTTCCCTGGTTTTGTATCTTCAAGTCTAATGATATGCCAACCAAATTGGCTCTGAACTGGTGAACTGATCTCGCTTTTTTTAAGTTTAGACGCAGCTTCCCCAAATTCAGGTACTACCTGGTTGGTCTGGAAATAGCCAAGATCACCATTCTGCTCTTTCGATGGGCACGTAGAGTACTTTTTGGCAGCCTCTTCAAAAGTTATAGCACCCGCCTTGATTTCTTGAAGAATTTTTTTAGCCTCGCCTTCTTCTTTTAAAAGAATGTGGCTTGCCCTAATTTGAGCCGGAACTTCGAACTCTTTTAAATGATCCATGTAATATAATTTAGTTTCTTTTTCATCTATTGTCACTCTCTCCATCAGTTTCTCCACTGCCAGCTGCCGCATAAGCTCTTTCTTTACTCGAGCTAATCTCTCTACAAACACTGGGTCTCCATCAAAGTCCTTATCCTCTGCATAACGAGCAAAAACCTCAAGATTAATCAGTTCATCGAGAACTGCTTTTCTTCCCTGCTCGTTATCATAGTACACCTTCTGTTGTGGATCGAGAGCGTTGATCACTTCATCCACATTCTGCTGCTTAATCTCTACTGTTCCGATACGGGCAAGAACTGTCTGTCCATTATCAGCTTTCGGAGCTGCCTCTGTAGCAAAAGCCATCCCGCCCCAGGCCAAAACAGCAATCAGGCCCGATACACACAATATCTTTGAACCTCTAAACATTTAAAATCCCCTCCATACCATCGCACGATAACAAATGAGACCAGTGTATCACAGCTCTGCTTCGTCGTCATCGAATAGAGATGCAAGAAAAAGGGGCACGTCCTCTGCCTGCATTTCTCTCGTATCTTCCTCAAAATGAACCTCTACAATGCCCTCGGCCGCTTTACGCCCTACTACCACCCTCACTGGTATCCCGAAAAGATCGGCATCGGCAAATTTTGCTCCTGCACGTTCGTCACGGTCATCAAACAAAACAGCCATACCAGCCTGAACTGTCTTACAATAAAGATCTATAGCAAGGTGTGCCGCCTCAAAATCTTTCATGGCAGGAACAATAATTTCAACATCGAAAGGCGCTATTCCTGCAGAGAAAGTATTTTTTCTGGATAATGTGGTCATTATAACGTCAAGAGAGAGGCGACCTCTCCAGAGACGGCATTTTCGAGATGTCCCCTCTTTATCTTGATAGAAAAATGGCTCGTCAGGTACTTGATCTAGCCAAAGGTCTGCGACATCGCTCCACCAGCTTTTTTGAAGTTTTTCTCCACAGGCAGGGCAATCCATGCCCGCTTCCAACGTTACAATATCTGCCACCCGTTCAGTTGAAAAATCTCGCCCCCACACTATTCCTGTGAGGTGATAATCAGGCCGATTAGCTCCAATTACTACATCACGACACCCAACTACACTTCTATCAGCCACCAGGCATATAGAAGGAGGAAGTCCAACCGGGCCAAGGAAGCCAGGTTTCTGTCCTATAGCCCTCACCAACTCTTCTTCCGCAGCAATTCTCACTGAAGTGGCTCCTAAAGAGGCTGCTAATTTCACATCACTTATATAGAGGTCTCCTCGAAGAAGAACTGCGACCATCTGCCACTCATTCCCTTTCTCCACCATATAGAACATGGTTTTGATCGTTTGAGCCGACGGGATATTAAGAAACGCACAAAGAGCCTCAATGGAACATGTATCAGGAGTATAAACTTCCTTCATTACAGGGGAATCAGCCCCCTGGAAACCCTGATCCCGCCCACTCTCTGAAGTTGTCGTACCATGCCACCCACAATGAGAGCATATTACACCTTCCTGAGCAAAAGTATGATGAGATTCTTCAGGGAAAACGAGGCGGGATCTCGCTCCTCTCTCACACAGATCCTGCACCTCTTCGCAGTTGAGGTTCAAGGAGGACAAGCATTCCTTAATAGAACTGAAAATAGAGTGGGAAATATCTTTCAGAGACATTCCTTCTTCTTCAATACCCCCCAATAAAAGCGATCCTCCGCAACTCTCCACTGTTCGTAACGGAAGATCTCGATAACTTTGTACGCTCCTTCGAAGTAAGTTTTCAAGGCCATGAGGGGTTGCTAAAAGAGAATCAAGCTGCTGCAAGTTATCCCCAAGGAAACGTTCCAGGAAAAACCAACATATATTGTCTCGCATAATAGCGCCGAGAGGAAGCAGATTCCACTCCCCATTCTCCCAGCTGAGAGCGTATCCCCCTCGCATTAATCTCACGGCGCCAGGATCTTTCCACCCTTCTGGGGGGTGTTTCATGGTTGGAGCAAGTAGAGATGTCATTCGCATTAAAGGTGTCCTCCCCTATTTTATCGAAGCTGTAGTCAAGTACCATGCGACAACAAGCAAGAATACTAATACTGTCGACCTCTAGCTATGGTCGAGTAGCTCTATACTGTATATACGCCATAAGGAAAAGCATAAAAGCCCAAATAATATCAAGGACAGCACGTCCCATCTGACCTTTTTGCATCCGCCGAATTCCCGCAAAAGCAAGAACAAGCCCACACAATACAATAATAATAGGGGCAAGAACCGTAGCGAAAAAGGTTATGATAGTCTACCACCTTCCGTGGAGAACCTCTGAAGCCAAACGTCGGGCTGTAGGGGTAACAGCCAGCCCTCCCCGAGCTGTTTCTCGCAGTGTTTCAGGCATTGCCCTCCCTACTTGCCCCATAGCATCAATTACTTCATCTGCCGGAAGAATAGATTTGATGCCGGCAAGGGCCATGTCAGCAGCCAACGCGGCTACAGAAACAAGCAAACCATTCCTCTTGATGCAAGGAGATTCCACTAACCCGCCTATAGGGTCACATACGAGGCCAAGCACTGATTTAAAGGTAAGAGACACGCTATGGGCAATAGTATCGGGCGCTCCCTCACGAAGGGCTACAAGAGCAGCTGCGCCCATAGCTGCCGCAGCACCACATTCAGCCTGACAACCGCCTTCAGCTCCAGCTAGAGTCGCTCTTGAAGCTACAACAGCACCTACAGCACCAGCTACAGTCAAAGCATCTACAAGTTCACTTTTTTCGGAAGCAAAATGATCTCTATACGAAAAGAGAAGGCCAGGCAATATACCGCAACTTCCTGCCGTAGGCGCTGCCACAATACGCCCCATAGCTGCATTATAAGTAGCCACAGCTATAGCTATCTGAGAAGCTCTTAGAACATAGGGACTCGTAAAAGCCTCCGAATTTTGAGATGCAACGTAGGTCCCTATTTTCTCCGCCTCTGGCTTGATAATCTTGCCACTCCAGTTTCCAGAAAGAGCTTCTTGAACAGAAAGAGCCATGTCATCAAAACGGCTTTCCATATCTTTTCGAATCGTCTCCACAGAATGCCCTGTCTCTTGCTCCTCTATCTGATACACACTTTCAATAAAGGAACATCCTGAATTATTACTTAAAGCTACCAAATCTCCTAACGATCTCATTTCGAAGTTCCTCCTCGAGCATAAAGGGGTAATACTCGGATAATAGATGGATGGGCACGTTCCATGGCCTGCTTTACACTGTCGTCAGGAGGAGAAGGCAGATCAAGCTCAATAACAAGAGACGCCATGCCCCCCTTTGACTTACGATACAGGCTTAAAGTAGCAATGTTAATCTCCATTTCAGCAAAAAGCTTCGTTATAGCCGCTACAACCCCATGGGTATCGCGATGGATAGTGATAAGAGAAGGAAGTTCTCCAGAAACGCTTACCTTAAAACCATCAATCTCCTGCAGTTCTACAGCCCCGCCACCAATAGAAGCGCCAATAACTTCGAGAGTCCGATTGTCTTTTCCTGTAAAAACAAAACGGGCAGAGTTGGGATGAGCTCCGTCTACTTCTTCCACATCGAAACGATAATTAAATTGCAGTTCTTTCGCAATAGAAAGGGCATTTCGAAGGCGCATATCATCAGGAGCCATACCTAATAGACCCGCCACAAGAGCCCGATCTGTTCCATGACCGTAACTCGTATAAGCGAAACTACCTCGTAAAAATATCTCCACACTCTCCAGTGGATCTTCTCCCCAGCACGCTAACGCCAAACGACCAAGGCGAGCGGCGCCAGCGGTGTGACTCGAAGACGGTCCAATCATTACCGGTCCAATAATCTCTGTTAAGGGCATAGCTTCTCCTCCTCTACGTTAAAATCATCCTTCTCTCCCTTTTGGTAGATTGCCGATAGCTCCTCATAGGTCCTCTTAAGTTTTTCAATACGGGCCTCCCCAAGCTCCGGTTCTTCCAAATGAGAGATTAAATCTGTAAGGGGTATATTTTTAAAAAATTGATTATCGCGACTCGGCGAGGAACAGTAAAAAACATCCCTTAAGATTTGTATATCATTAGGGGTGTGAAAAGCGTCCCGCGTCTCTTCGTAGTTGAAAAGGAAGTAGATTTCTGGGAACCCAGACCACGCTACGGCAGAAAGACACATGGAACATGGCTCATGAGTAGAGAGCAATAGACATTCTTTGGGATCTGGGTGAGGATCAAGTTCAAAGAACTTCTTTATAGTATAAACCTCCCCGTGCCAAAGAGGATTCCACCCTTCATGATTAGTTCCTGCCGTTATTAGAGAAAGGTCAGACCGAAACAATATTGCTGCCCCAAAAATGTTATGGCCGCCAAGAACGGCAACTCGAGTTTGGGGAAGAATATGATCTTCAATAACATCCAACATCCTCCAAAATATCACTTCCTGGTCCATAAACACCCCTCCTTTGAAAGTATTATATCCTGAAGTTCCCTTCTCCTGCATACTCTTCAATAATGAAAATTAAAAAAATTAATAGTTGAATATAGTTGTTATTTGTGCTATTTTCAAATTGATAAGAATAGTTGGCATTTTCAGCCGATTTTGTTTCTTGATCATGACGCCTCGTGCGCGTCGCTTTAAAAGGACCTTCGTAACTGTCTCAACTAAACCTAACCCCGGCACTACACGAGGAGGTGAGTTGTATGAATGCCCTAACAGTTGTGTGGCTTGCTCTCGGGCTTCTTATTGTCGGAGGCGTCCTTTTTATGAAGAAGAAGCGGAGCAATGAAGAAACAAATGACTAAAACTCCTCACTGCAGTGGGCGTAAAAGAGTTGCGCCCACTCTAATACCCCTCTAGAGTACGCATTTTTGCTGATAGCAAAATCCTTTCCCCGAGAAGATAATAAAAAATAAAAAGGGGGAGGAGATGAAATGAGGTCACAAAAGATACGCCTCGCTACACAGTTACTATTCCTTGCATTTCTCTCTTGGGTCGGTTTTCAACATCAAAGAGTGGGAGGTGGCCCCCAAGGGGTCCCACCAGTAGATGCCCTCTGTCCTTTTGGGGGATTTGAAAGCCTCTACAGCTATATAGCTACTGGAACGTGGCTGAGACGCATCGCTCCAAGTTCCTTTGTTCTCTTTATTGGTGTTGTTCTTATGACTATAGTGGTAGGCCGAGTTTTTTGCAGCTGGATTTGCCCTCTGGGTACTTTAGGGGAACTTTCAGCAAAAGGAGCAAGGAAACTTGGCATAGCTTCTCGGGAACTCCCCAACTATATAGATCGTCCTGCACGATATTTAAAATATGGAATTCTCTTTCTCATTATATTTCTTACATGGAAGCTCGGAACTTTGGTATGGAGAGATTATGATCCCTGGGTCGCATGGATGCATTTAAGCGCTGGTTGGGGGGAAATCGCAGGTAAACCTTGGGCTTTCGTAATCCTTTTTGGTACCGTTATAGCTGCAAGTTTATGGATTGAACGATTTTGGTGCCGCTATTTGTGCCCATTAGGGGCTGTCCTTGCTTTGGGGCAAAAGCTGAGCCTTATAAAAGTAAATCGCCAGCCCTCCTCCTGCGTCCATTGCCATCAATGCCATATAGTATGCTCTGTCAATCTCGACCCTGAATCAAAAGAAGTGGAGAAAAGTGGCGAATGTCTTGCTTGCGGAAGATGTACCGACCGATGCCCTGTGGAGAAGACGCTTTTCTTTAGGTGGCGAAAAAAAGTTTTCTCTTCTCTTGCCATAGGCTTTATGGGGTTAGCTCTATTTTTTGGAGCTTACGCTTTCGGGCGGCTCAGCGGAACGTGGCTCACCTTTGCGCCAGCTCCCAAAGAGGTTTCTCAAGCTAACCCTGCAGATAAAGTTTACGGATGGATGTCTATCAGCCAAATATCTGAAGCCGTGGGGTTATCTGAGGAGGAGGTTATCGCCATTGCTTCCCTTCCTTCAGATATTCCTCGAGATGTATCGTTGAAAAAGATTGAGGGAGTGGATGATGAAGAAGTGAGAGGAGCCCTGTCTCTTTACTTTGAACAAAAGGGAATTCCGTTGGCAACAACGGGGGAAACGCCGTCAAAGAATCTTCCTAACCCCGATGAGATCAAGGGGTCTGTAACATTACAAACCATATCCCAGACTTACAATATCCCTGCTGAAAAGATTCTTGAAGAAGCAGGCTGGCCTCTTGATGCATCAAGAGACAAAGCGCTGAAGGAACTAGCTGTACTCTATAATTCTGAGGTAAGTGTGATACGAGAAGCCATAAAAAAACTTCTAAGAAATTAGTTTAATATAAAAGAGGGGGCTTTTGAAGGCAAAATACGCCTCTAAACGTTGGATTTTCTGCCCAACTTTTGGAGCGCTGAACAAAGTCTCCCTCTTCATCTTATGAACTTCAACGACACGGCTCCATCCCTACAGATACTGATCCATAGCTTCACTCAAAAGATGAATCCCCCGTCGAATTTTTTCTGGTGGCATATTGGAATAGTTAAGTCGCAAGGTATTTTCATGACCGCCGCGAGGGAAGAAAGCTCCTCCGGGAACAAAAGCAACTTTCTTGGCAATTGCTGTTATAAGAAGGTCTCGCCCATTCACACCTTCTGGAAGGGTGATCCAAGAAAATAGGCCCCCCTCAGGCTTGGTATAGGAAACATCGGAAGGGAAAGAAGCCTGAATAGCCTCCATCATAATATCTCGTCGCTTCTTGTAAAGCTCTATAAGTTTCGCTACATGGGCATCAAGATTGTACATTTCCATATAGCTATCAATTTCATACTGGCTCAATGTGGGGGAGTGCAAATCTGCAGCCTGTTTCAAATAAGCGAATCGTTCATACAGCTCCCCTTCAGCACATAACCAAGCGATGCGCATTCCAGGGCAAAATATTTTAGAGAATGTACCCAATAAAACAACATTTCCTGTCTTATCAAGAGACTTTAAAGAAGGAAGCATCTCCCCTTGAAAACGGAGCTCACCGTAAGGATTATCTTCAATTACCACTACGGAATAGCGCGAAATAATTTCTATAAAAGATTTCCGGCGTTGGATAGACCAGGTTTTCCCAGTAGGATTCTGAAAATCGGGAATAACGTAAATTGCCTTTACCCGTTTTTCCTTTTTTAAAGCTTCTTCGAGAGAGTCAGGAACCATACCCTCGTCATCAGTAGCAATCTCTACGTATCTAGGGCTATATCCATTGAAAGCACTGAGAGCCCCTAGATAGGTAGGACTTTCGCAGAGCACCACATCTCCTTCGTCAAGAAGCATTTTGCCGAGAAGATCAAGGGACTGCTGAGATCCTGTGGTTATCATAATATTCTCTGTCGTAAGACGAGTTTTGTACTTTTCGTTCATGCGATTCGCTATTTTCCCACGTAACGGAGCGTAACCCTCTGTAGTAGAGTATTGGAGAGCTTTTGCCCCATATTTCTCTAAAACATGAGCTGTTACGACCTTCATTTCTTCAATAGGGAAAAGCTCCGGAGCCGGAAGGCCGCCAGCAAAAGAGATAATATCAGGGTCCGCCGTAACTTTGAGAATAGCAGCTATATCCGATGCCTGGAAGTTTTTCATTCGCCGAGCAAAAACATTCTTGTCCATAAAAAGCCCTCCTGTCATAAAATAATTGAGGGGCATTATAACAGGAAATCGTCATTTTGGGAAAGAACTTTCTCTATTTAATACAATTAAGGCTCTATTCCTTTTACTTCTTTTCTATGAAGAATTTTATCTGTGGCTTTCAGACCCGAACCAGAAAGAAAAGCCACTACAGTCTGGTCGCGAGAGATCACATCATCAGCTATAAGTTTGGAGAGGGCTGCTCCGACTACGGCACTTGTAGGCTCTACATAAAAACCTTTACACGCCAACATATCAAAAGCTTTCCACGTCTCGCCATCCTCAACAGCGATACACATTCCTTCCGTAGCTCGCACCGCTCCAAGAACCTGACGACCTCGTACCGGATGAGCTGAACTAATTCCCTCGGCTATTGTTTCTCGCTTCTCAATCGGGAAAGGATCCATATCTCCTCTCACAAATCCTTCATAGAGCGGAGCGCACCCCCTGGCCTGTACTGCAACGATCTTTGGAAGGCGAGATATTTTCCCCGCTGCGAGAAGATGGCGAAAAGCAAGATAACACCCTAATACGAGGCTTCCCTGCCCCGCGGGGACAATCACATAGTCGGGGACTGCATATCCCAGCTGCTCCCACAACTCGAAAGCATAGGTTTTAACTCCATGGATAAAATAAGGGCTCCAATTATGGCTCGCATAGTAAAATTCCTGAGATGCTTGCTCTGTAACCAGTGTGGTTTCTTCACGAGATCCAGGGACTTTTACGAGTTCTGCCCCATAGCTCTCAATCTGCACACATTTTCCAGCCGACGTATACGCAGGGACAAAAACTCGACAACGAATGCCCGCCCGAGCAGCGTACGCTGCCATTGAGGCCCCGGCATTCCCTGAAGAATCCTCTATGATCGTCTGGAGCCCATGTTCCTTGAGTTTCGTCATTTGGTAGGCAATGCCGCGATCTTTGTAAGATCCTGTAGGCAAGAGAAAATCCAATTTGAAAAAAATCTTATGATCCTTCCATAGGGCAGGAACAAGAGGGGTTCGACCTTCCCCTAAAGATACAGGTTCCGTCCCTATCTTAAAAGGTAGAGCTTCTTTGTATCTCCAGATCGACAGGGAACGGCGTTTTAGCTCTTCCGGTCCCGGGAAAAATGTTTCATCTATCTCCAACGAGAGAGCCCCTCCGCAAGGGCATCTCCAAAGGCGCAAAATCTCTTCGTACGTTTCATGACACACGGAACATCGCAACATAAAAATCCACCTCCATATGTTACGAAATAGAATGGGAAAGGCAGGGCTTCAATTGAGAAATATCACACTCTTCCACCGCAAGATGATGGTGCTGAAAAACAGAGGTATATTTCAAACCACTACCAGTAAGCACACAAACTACACAATGATTACTTTTAAGAGCACCATCATGAACGAGGCGTTTCAAGGCAGCCAAAGATGATGCGGAGGCAGGTTGTACAAAAAGTCCTGTTTCCGCAAGCTCTTTTTGCGCTGCAAGGATCTCTTCATCTGATACGGCAAGAGCTATACCGCTATTTTTATTCAACACCCTCAAAACCTGATTACCACTTGGGGGGAAAGGATTTTCTATGGCATGGGCGATAGTGTGAGGATTTGAGAATCGTTCCACTACTAATGATTTTTTTTCAAAAGCTTTCACTATAGGGGAACATCCTTCCGCCTGAACACATACAATGGTAGGGATACGAGCGATAAGTCCTACTTTATAAAACTCACGAAACCCTTTCTCAATTCCACGAATATTGCCTCCCGCACTTGTAGGGACAATTACAAAATCGGGGACGCGAAAAGATGTCTGTTCACAAATTTCAAATGCAATAGTTTTAGAACCTTCTACGCGAAAAGGGACATCAGAGTTCATAAAATAAATCCCGAGTTCCTCTCCTAGACGCAAACTTTCAGAATAAAGACGGGAGTAATCTCCATGAACTCGTATAAGTCGAGGATGGTAGATAGCGATAGGATTCAATTTTTCTGAGGGGATATCGCTACTCACTAATATTGTAGTTTCAACCCCAGCTTTCGCTCCAAAAGCAGCTACTGAAGCAGCCATATTACCTGTTGAGACTGTGCCGATCCGAGAAAACCCCAATATTTTAGCGTGGCGAAGAGCTGTAGCTGTTCCCCTATCTTTAAAAGACCATGTGGGATTTGCCGTTTCATTTTTAAAAGCCACAGCGCCTATTCCATATTTCTTTGCCAGAGCAGGTGTCCACACAAGAGGGGTCATCCCCTCCCCAAGATCCAGTTCGTCATAGCGCTCCCTAAAGGGGAAAAATTCGCCGTATCTTCTAAAAATATTAAAGTACGCTTCTGCTTTAATGGAACCTGTTCCTATCTCCTCCAACTCGAGAGGTTCATTACATTTTGGACAGCGAGAAAATGAGGTACGAAATGGGTAACGAGATTCGCAGACAGTACAGATAAGGGCTTTTTCTGACAAAACAGAATCCCTCCTTCAGGTTCTTTTCCTATGAGGAATTATAACGTAGAAAAAGAGTTGTTTTTCCCTTTTTATCCTTGCATCTAAATTTTTTTCTGTCATACTATCCCTGCTTATGATAACAATAAACTCAAAACCAAATCGGGGAGAGTGAAATCACACAAAAAAACAATTGTAAGGAGGTTGAGGCAGATTGACACGTGCGGCTAAACCTTTGATTCACGTTGAAAATCTGTACAAGAGCTTTGAGGATGGAGACGTTTTGAACGGCATCTCCATTGATATTTACGAAGGGGATTTGGTCTCTATTATCGGACCGTCAGGATGTGGGAAATCAACGTTCTTGCGGTGTCTCAATTGTCTCGAGTACATGGACTCCGGTACTATTACCATAGCTGGCGTTACGGTAAGCCGCACCGGCAATGAAAAGGAGCTGGGCAAACGCTTTCTCACATCCTGTCATCTCATGAGACAAGAGGTAGGAATGGTTTTCCAGAGCTTCAATCTTTTCCCTCATAAAACCGTTCTCGAAAATGTTATGCTAGCCCCTATAGTCGTAAAAAAGATTGGGGAAGCCGAAGCTCGTGAAACAGCCATGCAACTCCTTGCAAAAGTAGGGCTTTCCGAACACATCCATAAGTATCCCGCTACCTTATCTGGCGGGCAGACTCAGCGTGCAGCCATTGCTCGCGCCTTGGCCATGAATCCCAAGGTCATGCTTTACGACGAACCCACATCAGCCTTAGATCCGGAACTGGTTGGAGAAGTGTTGCAGGTTATGAAAGATCTTGATGAGGAAGGTATGACTCAGATCATCGTAACCCATCAGATGCGTTTTGCCCGAAATGCCTCAGACTACATTGTCTTTATGGATGGAGGAGAGATCGTCGAGGTGGCTGACGGCGATGTACTCTTCGAATTTCCTCAAAATAAAAGGACAAAAGAGTTCCTTCGACACCTTACAGAGGATGTAGCGTAAATGAAACGGTTCATATCTTTATTCTTTGCGCTTTCTGTTCTCTTCCTTGCTGTTGCTTCGTCCTCAGCTATGGCGAAAGAGAAGCCCATATTGCGATGGGGTGGGGACACAGAGGGGGGAGTTCCTTACATGTTTTACGACCCCTTCGATATGAATCAGCTTATCGGTTTTGAAGTAGAAATTATGGATGCCATTGCAGACTATCTGGGAATGGAAACAGAATTTGTCCAAAATGGATGGGATAATCTCATTCCAGGGCTCGAGAGGCACTTATATGATGTAGCTATCGATGGTCTGGAAATTACGCCGGAACACAAGAATGTAGTTAATTTCTCTATTCCTTACTACTCCACTTTCCTTCAGCTGGCGGTACGTAAGGGGACAAAAGGCATTACAACCCTTGACGACTGCAAAGGGAAAATAGTGGGAACCCTGAAGCAATCTTATGCGTACTTCCTCTTAGTAGAAGCCGGCATTCAAGACATTCGGACGTACGAAGACGAGATAAACGCATTCAACGACTTACAAAATGAACGCTTAGACGCAACTCTCTTCGATGATCCTGTTGCTGTTTACTATGCAGGATTCAACCCTGAAATCATGTTTGTAGGTCCTCCTATCGGGCGGATGGAATACGGAATTGCTATTCGGAAAGAGGATAAGGAGCTACTTTCAAAAATTAATGAAGCTATTGTCTACCTTCGAGATAGCGGGAAACTTCGGGAAATTTACGATCGATGGAACCTTTGGAGCCCCATGATGGCCGACATGTTCCAAGATTTCTCGCCCAGTAGAGTGGAACCCGCTATGTTCAACCATTGGGCTGAACATCAGAAACCTCAAATCTCGCTGCAAGAAAGAATCGAGAGATATATAAGCTTTCTTCCAATTCTTGCTAAAGCGGCGGTTATCACTATGAAGGTGTCGATTTTAGCTATGGTCTTAGCCATACTGCTCGGGCTTTTCCTGGCCATGACTAAAATTTTTGGGCCGCCATTTTTTTCTCATCTGGCTATAGGATATATAGAAGCCATTCGTGGGACACCAGTTCTCATCCAGCTCTTCTTTATTTTTTATGGACTTCCCAACATCGGCATAAAGCTAAGTCCATTTATTGCTGGAGTTCTGGGATTAGGCTTAAACTACGCCGCCTATGAAGCTGAGAATTACCGGGCTGGTCTATTAGCGGTACCAAGGCAACAAATGGAAGGCGCTCTCGCTTTAGGAATGACTCGCTGGCAGGCATTGCGCTATGTTGTCTTGCCTCAGGCTGTACGAGTAGCGTTACCGCCAGTCACAAACGATTTTATTTCTCTTTTAAAAGATTCTTCGTTAGTGTCTGTCATAACCATGGTAGACCTTACGAAAGCCTATGGACAGCTGGCCACTACTTACTATGATTACTTCGGGACTGGAATTATAGTAGCCACTATCTATTTTCTTTTAGGGCTGCCTTTCGTTCGCCTCGCTCGCTGGACAGAGAAAAAAATGGCTGTAGCAGTGCGAGGGAAGCGAAATGGAGGAGGTTCTACCATAGGGGAAAAACCTGGAGCTTATTAAGTACGTTAAAAACTAAACGAAGGGCTGGGTCGGCCGACCCAGCCCTTCGTTTTCTTTAAATAAGTTCTCCTTTAGCGACAGGGATCACATTGCCCCCCACCCATACTCGAATCTGACCTCCGGAATCTTTTGCGGAAATAAATAAAAGAGATGGCCGATGAACTGCATAGCCTTGCTCTACTCGTACATTCTCTATGCTGCTAGATTCCAGGAACCGGTGACGGACCAAATAGGACGCCAAACATCCTGCCCCACTTCCAGTCGCAGGATCTTCCTCCACACCAAAACAAGGAGCCAAAACCCGAACGTGAAGATGATTTGAAGAATGTACCGGTTCAGGACAAAAAGCGAGAATTAATACCTTCCCTGTCCTTTGGATGAAAGCATCATATGCATCTCTATCCAAACGTACACGACTCAAAACATCCCGCCGCCGAAAAGGGACAATAATCGTAGGCAACCCTGTAGAAACCCACTGTACAGGGTACTCTTCCATTATAGCGTCTGATGTGACACCCAACACCGACACTAGATCTTCTGGAGGGTAGATCGGACCAAATTCTGGCGTATTCTGCTCCATAATAAACAGATGCTCTTCCCGTCTCACCTGAATAAGTCCTGCCTTGAGGCTCAGGGCAATAGAATTTGGATTCCCAGGTGCTAACTCTCTTATAATAACAGCAGCTGTCCCCAAAGTAGGGTGACCAGCGAAAGGGACCTCCCCTGCAGGTGTGAATATCCGAACTGGATAACCGCCGTTAAGAGGTTTATCGTGAAGGATAAAACTTGTCTCCGAGTAGTTCATCTCTCTGGCAATTTCCAGCATATCCTCGGTAGAGAGATCTCCTGCATCGCGAACTACAGCTAAGGGATTGCCTGCATATTTCTTCTCCCCAAAAACATCAACAATGTAAAATTCATGCTTTTTCATAATCCAACCCTCCTTTCTTATGACAAGCAACATTTAAATATGGTCTTCTACATACCTTAACATATTCTTTTATGTCGTAAGCTCTCTTTTAAGCGGGAATCGTGAAAAAATGTCCTTGACATTTCTTGACGAGTAGAGTAACACTATAACTATATTTCGTAACACAAATCTTAAAAATCTTCAGAGGGGGATACAAAAAGTGAAGGATCACAAAATGTGGCGGAGTTTTGTTTTTGCCTCGGTTTTATGTAGTATCTTCTTTATGGCGACCTCGTCATGGGCTCATTTCCAAGTTATTCTACCTGATCAAAATATCGTAACTCAAAATGGGGTTAAAGATATCAATATTTCTCTGCTTTTCACTCATCCTTTCGAGCAGCATCTCATGGACATGGAAAAGCCCGCACAGTTTGGAGTGTTAGCACGCGGAGAAAAGACAGATCTTTTGTCAACCCTTACGTCCGAAAAATCTAAAGACAACATGAGGACGTGGAAGGCAACATATCAGATAAAACGACCTGGTGACCATGTTTTTTATGTAGAGCCTGCTCCATATTGGGAACCTGCTGAAGATACATATATTATCCACTACACTAAAACTGTGGTCAATGCGTTTGGCATGGAGGAAGGATGGGATGAAACCGTCGGCCTTCGAGCAGAAATTATACCTCTGACTCGTCCCTATGGCCTTTGGGCAGGAAATGTTTTTCAAGGGAGAGTAGTTGTAGATGGGAAGCCAGCAGCGGATCTCGATGTAGAAGTAGAGTTTTATAACGACAGCCAAGACGTAAAAGCTCCTGCCGATCCTTTCATTACGCAAGTGGTTCGAACAGATGATCAAGGAGTGTTCACATACGCTATGCCGTGGTCAGGTTGGTGGGGCTTTGCTGCTCTTGCGGAAGCGCCAGAAACAAAGAAATCTCCAGACGGCACAAAGGACGCAGCTATTGAGCTCGGAGCTGTTTTATGGGTAAAGACGGTGAATAGAAACTAATGCATATAGCTGAAGGTGTACTTTCTCTTCCTGTTTTAGCTACAGGAGCTGCAGGTGCAATTGCAGGCATTGCCATAGGGCTTAAAAAGATGGATATGGAGACGGTTCCTCGAGCAGGAATCGTCTCTGCTGCTCTTTTTGTAGCATCACTTATACATGTAAACTTAGGAGCTACCAGTGTCCATCTTGTCCTGAATGGCATAGGAGGTTTGCTTTTAGGTTTTTGCCTTTTCCCCGCCTATGTAGTTGCCCTTTTTTTGCAGGCAGTCTTATTCCAATTTGGTGGCATTGTTGTTCTCGGAGTCAACACATGTACGATGGCATTTTCAGGAGTCCTTGGAGGATTGATGGGGCGATATATTCTTCGAGTCGGTTGGTCTCCATGGCTAGCCGGCGCTACAGCAGGAGCTGTAGGAGTTATGGGAGCGGCATTGTTCACAGCTACTGCTTTAGCGGCCAGTGGTGAAGCTTTTTTCACCTCGGCTCGCCTCATTCTCATAGCCCATGTTCCAATCATTGCCATAGAGGCGAGTGTGGGCGCTTTCATTATGATGTATGTGGCCCGAGTTATGCCATTTGTAGTGGAGGGAATGAAAAGATGAAAAAACGGTCTCTGGTAATAGCCTTGGTCTTCTCTTTATTTTTCTTGCCAACAGAAGCCTTGGCTCATAAGCTTAATGTCTTTGCCTACTTTGAAAATGGAGCTATTGTAGGAGAGGCCTATTTCAATGATGGCGCTCCCGTACAAAACTCTCCTATAAAGGTGGAAGAAACTTCTACTAATAAGCTTCTTGTTGAAAGAGAAACAGATGAAAGGGGACAATTTTCAATACCCCTTCCTACCGGGAAATATGCTGAAATTAAAGTTTCAGTAAGTGGGGGTATGGGACATATGGGGCAAACAACCATCGACTTGACACCCTCCTCCTCTTCAAGTACATCCATAGAAAAAGCGGAAGAAAAAAACAGTGATACGAAAAGAGAAATTTCTACTTTCTCTTCGGAGATTTCTGAGGAACAGTTTTCTCAGCTCGTCCAGAAAGCTGTCAAAGCAGAGACCGCCCCTCTTCGAGAGGAGCTCTTCCAACTGCGGAAAGAACTTTCAAAGCCAAAGTTCACAGAGATTATAGGTGGGATTGGTTATATTATTGGGTTAGTAGGGGTTCTACTTTGGATCGGAGGACATCGAAGGCATGCACAGTAACAACCTGCCATCTTTAACGTACGATTTTAACTCTTCAGAGAGTTTTTTAACCAGAATACCGGCAAGTGCCAAGATCATGCTGGTCTTGGCCTTTGCCCTTTGTATAGCCTTGCTCTCATCTGTTTCAGCACAACTTTTTCTTCTTGGCTATAGCTTCATGCTTATTTTCCTCGCTAAAATTCAACTACGAGCCCTCATAAAACGCGTTCTTTCCCTTGACGGCTTTCTTATCTTCCTTTGGTTAACATTGCCTTTTTCAGGGCCTCATGGTGTAGAGTTAGCGCTCTCTATCACTATTAGAACCCATGCCGCTGTTTTCGCATTTATGGCTCTTTTGGGTACGACAAGTATAGGAGAGTTGCTCTATGGGCTCCGAGCCCTGGCTATTCCGCAAAAGCTTGTTCTGCTACTTCATTTCACATATCGATATGCGAGAGTTTTTGTAGAGGAAGCCGAAAAAATCTATACGTCCATGACCCTTCGCATGTTTCATCCATCTCTTTCCCTTGGAACACTCCGATCCTATGGAAACTTAATAGGGATGCTTCTTGTACGGAGTATCCTTCGGAGTGAACGGGTTGCTCACGCCATGGAATTAAGGGGATTTGATGGTTCTTTTCATTTTCTTGAATCTCCAGCATCGCCCAAAGAAGGGGACAATTTTCGTTTAGGAGTCCTTTACATCCTTTTAGCGGGGTGCTTCATTCTATGACATCTTTTCTCTCTCTCCAGAACATATCTTTTGCTTATCCTAGCTCTGAACCTCTTTTCTCTCGTCTTAACCTTAATCTTTATCGAGAGGGAAAAATATTTATACGTGGCCGAAATGGCGCTGGAAAAACCACGCTTTTTTCGCTAATTATGGGACTTTTAAAACCTACAGAAGGATCTATCCTCCTTGAAGGAAATCCGATTAAAACAAAAAAAGACATTCGCCATCTCCGGCGAAAAGTAGGACTCTTATTTCAAGATCCTGATGATCAGCTTTTTTGTCCAACCCTTCTTGATGACATCCTCTTCGGGCCTCTCAATTTAGGAATGGAGAAAGAGGAAGCCATGGACTCTGCCATGAAAGCTATGAAAGTTTTAAATATTGTTTCCCTTGCTTCGTACCCCCCTTATGCCCTTTCTGGGGGACAAAAACGCTTGGGAGCTCTTGCTGCGCTTCTTTCGATGAAACCAGAACTGCTTCTTCTCGACGAGCCCTCTAACGGTCTTGATGAAGAGGCATGGGAAAACCTCGTCTCCGTTTTACAAAAACTCTCTATAGCCCTCGTAATAGCCTCCCATGATATCCCCTTTCTAGAGCAGGTAACTCATAAAGGCTACGAAATGAAGAAAGGGTACCTCCTCTCCTTGAATTAAATCTTGACAACAATCCTCCTCTATGTGGTATTATTGCCACATAGAGGAGTGATAGATTTGGAGGCAAAACTACAACGAGAAAAAGCTGCCGTTCTTAAAGCGTTAGGGCACCCTGTTCGCCTTTCAATTGTAGAAATCCTAGCGAAAAAAGAAATGTGTGCCTGTGAGATTGCAGACCTTTTCCACTTTGATCGGACGACAATTAGTAAACATCTAGCACTCTTGCGAGATCTCGACATTATAGAGGATCGTAAAGATGGTTTGCATATTTATTATTCCTTAAAGATGAATTGTTTGGCCACATTACTTCAGTGTATTGAGCACGTAGTGCAGGGGCATCCCATATCTGAATATCACCATACTCCCTGTTTTTGTGCCATGAGAAAGGAGACACAAGATGAAGATACAAATACTGGGAACAGGCTGTCCAAAGTGTAAAAAACTTGCGGACATGGCAGAGAAAGTTGCAACAGAACTTGGAGTCGACTTCGAAATTGAGAAGGTGACAGACATTAAAGAAATCATGTCTTTCGGAGTTATTGGGACACCAGGCCTTGTTGTAGATGGAAATGTTTTACTCGCGGGACGAGTTCCCACAGAAGCAACGCTCAAGGAACTCTTGCAAAAGGCAGTAAAATAACGTAAAAAACTCCCCGATGGCTAGCATCGGGGTTTTTAAGGCTCTTTTATGTGAAGATTTCGCCACTTAAAATACAGGGAGGACGTTTATAATGAGCGACCGGAAAAAGTTTCTATGGATTATTCTAGCTTTCTTGTTCTTTTATTTCTTACCTGGGGATCACCCTCGAGTAAAAGGAGCCGCTATTGAGTCTATAGCCATGCTCCACGAGTATGCAAGACAACATGTACTTCTTTGCCTCGTTCCTGCTTTTTTTATAGCTGGTGCTATTTCTGTTTTTATAAGCCAGCAAGCCATAATGAAATATTTAGGAGGCAAGGCTAAAAAAGTGGTGGCCTACACTGTTGCAGCCGTTTCCGGAACCATCCTCGCCGTATGCTCATGCACCGTCCTCCCTCTTTTTGCAGGGATCTACAGTCGCGGAGCTGGAATTGGACCAGCTTCCGCTTTTCTTTACTCTGGCCCGGCCATTAATGTGCTTGCTATTATTCTCACCGCCAGGGTTCTTGGCATAGAAATGGGTGTTGCCCGTGCTATAGGGGCTATTTCCTTTAGTGTCATTATTGGCCTTCTCATGGCCTTTTTCTTCCGTAAAGATGAAGCCATTCGACAGCAGGGATTTGCTGAGCTTCCTGTGGGAGAACCAGCACGATCTCTATGGCAAACGACTTGGACTATGGCAAGTATGGTTATTTTTCTTGTCTTTGCCAACTGGGCAGCTCCCAAAATAGATTCTGGCATCTGGGCAGGAGTATATAGCACGAAATGGGTCATTGCAACCTTGGGGCTTCTGTCCACTCTCTTTGCTGCAAAAAAATGGTTTTCTCAAGATGAACTGACCGAGTGGCTAAATGCTACATGGGGATATGGCTTACAAGTTTTCCCCCTTCTCTTTTTGGGAGTTCTATTCGCTGGTTTTCTCCTTGGTCGACCGGGCTATGAGGCTCTTATCCCAAGTCGCTATATTGCAGCTCTCGTAGGAGGGAATTCTATAGCCGCTAACTTTTTTGCATCTGTAGCAGGAGCCTTTATGTATTTTGCTACACTAACGGAAGTCCCAATTCTTCAAGGCCTTATGGGGGCAGGGATGGGGAAAGGGCCAGCTCTCGCCCTTCTTCTGGCTGGTCCGGCTCTCTCTCTCCCCAATATGCTGGTTATCCAAAACATTATGGGTACTAAAAAAACGGTCGCCTACGTAAGCCTTGTCGTGTGTCTATCTACTTTTGCGGGGATTATATATGGAGCTTTTTTCTAGCGTTTTTGATGAATGGGAAGAGGTGTAAAAAACATGCTGCTCTACAGGCTCCAAGATCTTCATTGTCAAGGATGCGCCTCTCTGATTGAAGCAGAGATCATGACTATTTCTGGAGTTATCGGCGTGAAATTTGACTTTGATACAAAAATATTAAGAATTGAAAATGATGGAAGTAATCTTGATCAAAAAGTCGAGGACATCGTGAGCCGTATAGAACCGAGCGTTACAGTAACATCCATTGACGAAAAAAATATCCCTTCCCCCAGTGTTGCTACTTCTGGTTGGTTCCTTCTTCTGGAACGCTTTGAAAAAGAAGGGAAAAGGCTTGGAGCAGCAGCCTTCATTTTTACCATAAGCCTCATCTTCAGGAAACGACTGGCAGCCACACCCTACGGCATTGGAGAATACGCTTTTTTTCTCACTGCCTATTTTTTGAGCGGCAGCGAGGTACTTTTGAACACTCTGAGGAATTTAAAAAACCGGAGAGGTCTTGATGAATTCTCCCTCATGTCAATAGCAACCATTGCCGCCATATCTATAGGAGAGCTGCCAGAAGCTGTAGCCGTTATGCTCTTCTATAGCACAGGAGAGCTACTCCAAGAGATATCGGCTTCAAAATCCCGCAACTCCATACGATCTCTCCTCGCAGCTCGACCACAATATGCCCAGGTTCTTCGCAAAGGGGCAGAGATAAAAGTAAAACCTGAGAACGTTCATGTAAATGAATTGATCTTTGTGCGACCTGGCGAAAAAATACCTCTGGATGGAATTATTGAGTCAGGAATATCCCAAATAGATCAGTCGCCTCTCACTGGCGAACCAGTACCTATACGAGCAGAGCCCGGCAAAAAAGTATACGGCGGGAGCATTAATTTGCGAGGGGCCCTAACTATTCGTGTGTCCTCCCTCTTCGAAGAGACAACTATTGCTCGTGTCCTCGAAATGGTGGAATTTGCCGTAGCCAGGAAATCGCCCACAGAACGTTTTATTACAACTTTCGCCAAATATTACACTCCGGCAGTAGTTCTTGGTGCTTTAGCGGTGGCCGCAATTCCCCCCTTATTCGGCGCTGGAACTTTTACGAACTGGGCATATCGAGCCCTCGTGCTCCTCGTTATTTCTTGTCCCTGCGCTTTAGTGATCAGCATTCCTCTCGGCTATTTTGGAGGAATCGGTGCTGCCTCACGTCGAGGTATTCTCATTAAGGGCGGCAATATCCTTGATGCCCTCTCTTCTGCGAAGATCATTGCCTTCGATAAAACTGGGACCCTTACAGAAGGAGTTTTCAAGGTAACAGACATTGTCCCCCAACAAGGCGTTTCGGAAGATGAGCTCATTTCTCTGGCTGCCTCTCTGGAGCAGGAATCAAACCACCCTATAGCACGCTCTATTGCCGACGCCACAGATGTGAACACATTGCAAACTCCAGAAGGCCTCGAAGAGATGGCGGGAAAAGGGTTGCGAGGCTTTATTAAGGGACAGCCTATTCTTGTGGGGAACTCAAAACTTCTAGCAGAAAGTGGCTTCAAAAACATCAAGGATCCAGAACAGGGAACTGTTGTTCATGTAGCCCAAGGCCATAGATATTTAGGGTACATTACTGTATCTGACATTATTCGTTCTGATGCTATGCATGCAATGCAAGCCCTTCGTGAAAGTGGCTTATCCCAATTTATTGTGCTTACAGGAGATACGGACAGCGGCGCAAAATGGGTTGCTCAAAAGGTGGGAGTCGACAAGTACATTGCGAACTTGCTCCCTCAAGGCAAAGTTTTGGAACTCAATAAAATCAAAGCCCAATTGGGATCCCGAGAAAAAATCGTTTTTGTAGGGGATGGCCTCAACGATGCTCCAGCATTAGCCACTGCCGATATTGGCATCGCCATGGGCGGATTAGGTTCCGAAGCTTCAATAGAAACAGCAGATGTTGTTATTTTAGACGATGCTCTTTCTAAAATTGCAGACGCTCTTCTTCTTGCTCGGCGGACTCGAAAAATTGTCTGGCAAAACATTATACTTGCCCTTGCGACTAAAGCCTTTTTCATAGCCCTCGGAATAGCCGGCATTGCGGGAATGTGGGAAGCTGTGTTTGCGGATGTAGGCATTGCCTTACTAGCTGTCTTGAACTCTACACGAACGATCCATTGCAAATGAAAAGTAGATTTTATGTTTGAGAAAGAGGAGGTTACACATGAATTGGAAAGAAGCACATCAAGAAACAACTGTCTGTTACTGTAAAAACGTGAATAAGCAACAGATTCTTCGTGCAATAACAAATGGAGCTAAAACACTACAAGATATTCAAAGCATGACTGGAGCCTGCACAGGGAACCAATGCGCTACATTAAACCCTTCTGGGATATGCTGTTCGAAAGACATTAATGAGCTCTTGGCTATTTATATTCCTATCTTTGAAAAGCTTTCCAGTGGAAACTGCGGTTGAAAAAAATAGAAATACAAGTCTCGTAGAGGCTTCAAGATTATAAGAAGCAGGAAGTGGCTTACGTCTCTTTCTGCTTCTTGCTCTTTAAAATTTCCTGACACCAGACTAATGCCTGGTCATAAATTCCCTTATCAGGACAATAGAGGCGAAGAATCGTCTTGTTTTTTTTCTTTAACCCTATAACCCGCCATTTCTCAAAAGGCTCTATAGTTTCCACATTTTGCCAATAGACTCTCTTCTCCGCTTTTTTATTCATGTCGATACGACCTACAGGGAAGGGGCGAACAGTGAAGAGTGGCACTTTAGAAAACGCCTGCCCACGAACTGTAGTGTAAAGGATCCCATCATTATCAAGATAATATTTCCCATAGAAACGATTCCCGAAAAAAAGCAGGGCTATACATAAAAACACGCCTGCAAAGAGGGCCGCTGCAATACCGCCTGCTTGTAATGCGTACGCCAAAACCAAAAAATTGAAGGAATGACTGGCACTTACTATGACAATAAGGGCTATGCCTGTCACTACGATCCATATAAAAAGAAAGAACACGACAAATTCCACAAGAACGAAGGGATTTGAGAGCATGGGAATTCCTACCTCCCAGCCGAATTCCTTTATTTCATTTCCTCTAGGTATCGTTCCCGGCTCTCGTTCCAAAATATCTTTTAATTTAGGTGCCATTAACGTCTCCCCCCTTTTGCTACCCTCCCAGGCCAACGCCAATAAGACGACCAATTACATAGGTTACTCCTGCAGCTGAAAGACCAAAAAAAATTTGTCTCAAGCCAGAAAAAAGAAGACTTTTTCCAGTAACGAGAGTAATGCCGGCCCCAACAAGAAAAAGGCCAACTGTACTTAATAAAGCACTTGTGGCAACTGCTGGAAGCCCCTCTATAAAAAAGAAGGGGAAAACAGGAAAAACAGCGCCTAAAGAGAAAAGGAGAAAAGAAGTTATTGCCGCTTCCCACGCTGAACCGCCAAGTTCTTCAGGATCAATTCCAAGCTCTTCTCGCGCAAGGGTATCAAGAGCAGTGTTTGGATCAGAAATCATGTGATATGCCATCTGATGGGCTTTTTCAGGAGCAATCCCCTTAGCCTGATAAATAAGAGCGAGCTCCTCCATTTCCTCTTCCGGGCTTTCTTCCAGTTCCTCTTTTTCAATACTGATTTGATGTTCATAAAGTTCCCTTGAACTCTGAACAGAAAGCCACTCTCCCAAAGCCATAGAGATAGCCCCCGCCAAAAGCCCAGCCAACCCGGTAATGAGTATAGAATGGGCGCTCATCTCCGCTCCAGCAACACCCATAACGAGGCTTAAATTCGAGACAAGCCCATCGTTAGCCCCAAGAACTGCCGCACGAAGAGCATTCCCACCCGTAGCCGGATGGCGCCCTTCAAGACGAGCAACAGCTCCTCCTTCAAGCCCCTTGCCTTCCCGAGACAGTACCCTGAAAATTCGTGAGTGAGATCGTTCCTGAACAGCCATAGATTGGGCAAGAGAATCGTTTTGCTCAGAATAAGAAGATCCCGCCCTGCTTTCTATAGCCGCAACAGCGGGAAGGATAAATGATGTCCCAAATATCTTAGAGAGGAAGGTATACGTGCGTAAGCGCCAGCTCCTTTTAAAAACCGGAACCACGCCTCCCGCCTCTTCTATTCTAGTTATCCATTTGGAAGCGTGGTTCCTTTCCGTTTCAGCCAAGCGCTTATAGATTTCTATAAGTGCTTTATTCTTTTCATGAGCAGCCATTATTTCATAAAGTTCTGCAGCCTCTAGCTCTTCGATAAGATTCCTTTTATATCGTTTCAGATCATCTGGCGATGTCATTTCTCCCTCTCCTTCCATACATAAAAAAGACGCCCTTATTGTACTCTCTGGGGGGGGAGGGAAAAAGTCTATTCCTTGAAAACAGGCAAATTCCCGAGGTAAATCAAATCTTCTTTATCATAGCCCCCTTCTTCAAGAAGGACGGCCACTTTAGCGACAACAGTACACTGAACATGTGACAGCAATCTCTCCAGAGCTTTCAATGATCCTCCTGTAGAGACCACATCGTCTACAATACAAACTCGCTTGTTCGTTAATTTTTCAGCATCTAGACCATCGAGAACAATAATTTGAGGCTCTCTGGTAGTAATGGACTGCACCTTTTCAATAACCGGGTTCTTCATATACCCCTTTACCGACTTCCTGACAATTACGTAATTAATACCTAAACGTCTGGCAATGGCGTGAGTTAAAGGAATTCCCTTGGCTTCAGGACATACAAGGTAATCGATATCATTTGGCAGTTTGCGATAGAGGTCTTCCGCCGTCCGCTCTATAAGCTCTGTATCGCCCAACATGACAAAAGAAGCAATCACAAGATCATCGCTAATTTTTACTTTTTTCAAGTGCCGAGTTAAACCTGAAATATGAAGCTCATAGGTATTTTCCATAAGAATCATCACACTCCGAAAAAGAATTTAATAGTAAGGCCGGCCAGAAGCCCAAAAAAAGGATTCCAACGGGCAGAGACCAAGGTCGTGGCAGCAATAACCATGCCCCATGGACTAAAACCAAAAGGACCAGCAACGTCTGGCACCGACGTAACAGCACCATGGATATTAGTGGCAAAAGTTACAAAAGTTCCAAGAATAAAAAGGAACCCTGCGATGGAAGAACGATGAACATATCGTCCTATAGTGGGGAGAAGCTTAAAAAGAAGGATCACCGCCATAAATCCCATCATGAGTACCGATGACAGAAGGGGATTCGGCGCAGTAGCCGTTCCGGAAATAATAGATTCCACAGGACCTCCGCCAAAAAGAGATGATCCCATATCGGCAAGACTTGAATAGATAGCAAGATGGTCAATATTTGTATTTGCCCCAGCTATGCTTCCTGTTATTTTCCCGAAACTAATATTGGCTCCAATGTTGAGACAGGCAAGAGCCAGCGCACCTACAAAAATGCGTGGTTTTCTCCAAAAACACCATTCAATATCGCCAAAAACAAAACGTTCACGAGAAAGGTCTATCTTCGTTTCCTCAAGCGAAACTTTTTTCCCAGCCTTCAAATAGTTATAGACAGCGGTAGAAACCAGCACTGAAATAATAATCGTCCACGCCAGATCCTTTGTTATAAACCAGACGGCAAGACCTGAAACCATAGATGCAGTTCCTGACCATCTCTCTGAATTAAAGAGTTCTATAGCTACGTAAGCAAGCATAATTCCTACACCAGCCATCATAGAAAGCACTACCGTAGGCCCAATAAATGTAACTATTGCCTCGTTCAACCCTAAAAGAGATGGAATAAGAAGAAAAGCAGCCCCCCAAAAAACAAGGCTTAATCGTTCCTGGACATTTCTTCCCATAGTTCCTGCGAGAGTGATAGTCTCTGCCTGGAAAGAAATTGTAGCAACAGAATGAAATGTAAGGGATCCTATAATACCGATAAGAAAAGCAATAGCAGTGGGGAAAGCAGCAAAACCGAAACTAAGAGCTAACAATCCTTGTGGAATTCCGTTCACAACTACAGCAAAAGCAGTAAGAATGTTGGTAAGCATCGCATCACAATCTCCTTGTGCGTTATTTTGGGAACTTCTTTAACGCTAACATTTTTACTCAAAAAACATTATTTGTAAAGGTTCAATCTCGCGTATGCGTCCCTGTACTGCCACTGATGTACACGGATATATATTTCTCCCTACAGAGCAAAAGAACTATTCGAAGAACACCCCTCAAAAAAGGATCCCTTGTTTTCTTAAGGAGAATATCGTGCTATTATAATTATAATTCGTAACACAAAAAGGAGGTCTCCCATGAAAATACAGCCTCTCAGCTCCGAAATTATTGAAGACGTAATACATTTTCACGGGCATTGGTGCCCTGGATTGGCTCTTGGTATTCGTGTGGCACAGATTGCTTTGGCTGAAATAGGACACAGTTCTGATGAGGAAATAGTGGCAATCTGCGAAACAGATATGTGTGGTGTCGATGCTATTCAATTTCTGACAGGATGCACATTGGGAAAGGGGAACCTCATTATCCGTCCCTATGGGAAAATGGCTTTTTCCTTTTACCGAAGGAAAGATGGTAAATCTATACGCGTTGTGCTCAAAAATAACGGGAAAGCGTCAGGAGATATTTATTATAGAGAGTTACAAGAGAAAATGAATTCAGGGACTATCACTGAGAAGGAGCGAGAAACTTTTGCAAAACTTCGGTTTGATCGATGTCACTCTGTTTTAAATGCCCCTATAGAAGAGTTTTTTATCGTAGAAGAGACAAGAGAGACAGTTCCCCCTCCTGCCCCCATGACAGGAAGTGTGAAATGCTGCCAATGTGGCGAAGGGGTTATGGAGACAAAATCCAGGTTTTTTAAAGGGGAGTTTTACTGCCTCCCCTGCTTCGAAAAATTCATACCCCGTCCTTAAGAATTACCATGCAGGAATAATAACCGGATAGCCCTGCACATGATCGATCGTTACAGCAATATCATAAATCTCGGCAATGACGGAAGGAGAGACTTCCGCCCTTCGAAGAATGTGGTGAACCTCTCCTTCTTTCATGAAAACAAAACGATCTCCATAGCGAAGAGCCATGGTAAGATCGTGAAGAGACATGACTGCGGAAATCCCATGTCCTAAGACAATATGTCTTAATGTTTCCATAATGTCGATTTGATTTTTTACATCAAGACTGCTAATGGGTTCATCGAGAAGCAGTAGTTTTGGTTCCTGCACAAGAGCCCTGGCAATGGTTACTTTCTGTAACTCTCCTCCACTCATTTCATCAAGGTAGCGGAGAGCTAATGTTTCCAATCCAAGGGTATGAATAATAGCATCTACTTTTTTTATATCCTTACCGGATAGACGCCATCCTACATAGGGGCGGCGACCAAGGAGAATGGCATCAAAGGCCGTAAGGCGTACTTGTTCACAACTTTGCGGCACATATCCCACGTTTTTGGCAATTTCTCGCCCCGACATATGCCGCATATTCCTATCCCCCAAAAGAACTGTCCCCTTTTGAGGTCGATTTATGCCATTGAGACAACGAAGCAACGTCGTTTTTCCTGAACCGTTAGGGCCAAGAATCATCACGATTTCCTGTTTTTTCACATGAAGGGAAATATCTTTCAATATTGAACGGTTCCCATACCAAAAAGAGATGGAATTCGCTGAAAGAATCAAGATCGCCCCCTCCTGGTAATAAGCCAGATAAAGAGAGGCGCTCCCAGAAAAGAAGTGAGGACGGAAACAGGCAATACTCTGGGAACCAACACAAGACGAGCTGCCATATCGGCCCCCAGGAGCAACAGAGAGCCTAATAGTGCAGATCCGGGAATAAGAAATCTATAGTCATCGCCTATAACTCGACGAACTATATGCGGACAGACAAGACCTACAAAACCTATAACCCCTACGAAAGCAACGATAACCGACGAGATAAGAGAGGCAAAAACCATCCCGAACAATCGCACCTGCCGCACTTTGACTCCTAACCCCATCGCTGTTTCTTCCCCCGCATCAATAGCATTGTAATCCCAGCGATGAGCAAAAAAGTAGAGAAGAGATATGAAAACAAAAGCAGTTATAATCGTTAATTCTCGCCACCCAGCCCGCGCCACATCTCCAAAGGTCCAGAAAACCATGGCTGCAAGTTGAGTATCGTCGGCAAAATACTGTAAAAGCATGGTACCAGCCGTAAAAAGAGAGGCCAGTGCAACTCCTGATAAAGCCATAGACTCAGGAGTTGCGCCGCGAGTTCTAGACAAGAGAAGGATAACACCTGTAGCCATAAGACTAGAGAAAAAAGCCGCTCCTGTAGCGGCAAAAGGAGATAAAATAGAAACTGCATCAGATTGGCTGCTCAACATGCGTCCCGCCCCTAACACCATAACCGACAGCGCAGCCCCAAAAGCTGCTGCATTCGAAATGCCAAGAGTAAAGGGGGACCCTAGAGGATTTCGCAAAATAGATTGCATTACAGCTCCAGCAACAGAAAGACCGGCGCCGGCAACAACCGCAACAAGTGTTTGAGGTAAACGGACATTCCAGATAATAATGGCCCAGCGCTTCGTATCCCCTCGACCTAAAAGGGTAAAAAGCACGTCTAGAGGGGGAATACGTACAGCTCCCACGGAAATGGAGAGTACAATTACGCCACAGAGCAAGACTCCCCCTGAAAAAAGCCAAAGAATCTTTCGCGCCTGATATTCCTTATAGAGAGGAGAAAGAGTTCCTTCTTCCAAGTGCATAGGTACACGACCCTATTTCAAGGATATTTTCGTGAAAGCTAAATCTTGAAATTGATCGTTCATTTCCTGGAAAACGTTCTTACCTACAAGGAACTGGTAAATTTCATCGGCTTTTTGGGCAGGATCCACATCAAGAAAGCGGTCAGGATAGAGTATTTTCCCTACGAAGTAAGCATCTGCCAGAATAGATCCGAAATTTTGAGTATACCAATTGTAAGGCAACACCCCATAAATCTCCCCATTTTTAACAGCAGAAAGTTCCTGGTAGATGGGGTCATTTTTCAGTTGGGAAAAGGCATTCGTTCGATCATCAGCATTCAACGTGGAAAGATCGACAAAAATGACATCAGGATCCCACTCCAACAACTTTTCTTTCGACACATCTGCGTGGGTATTCTTCTCCTCCTGCCCATTTTTAGGAGCCGCTACATGCACAGCACCTGTGAACACGAAAGGAGGATAGGCCAATTCGGTAGAACTGAAACCATGGGGGCCACGAGAAGCAATGCCACCTACATAACAAGTTTTACGTTCTTGCGGAGCTATACCTTGCGTCCTTTTCTGTAGATCGGCAATATGTTCTTCGAAAAAAGAAATAACAGATTCTCCTCGCTCTTCATGCCCAATAACCTTCCCCATGAGTCGAAGGGAACTATAGAGCATTTCTCTACCATGTGCCAGGTTCCCATATCCTAACCCTATGACAGGGATACCTGTTTTTTCTTCAAGAACATGAACTGGAATTCCCGATTCCGGATAAGTTTTAAAAATCACCTGTGGAAGAGGCTGCACCCCTAAAATCAACTCCGGATTTGCGTTCCCTCGAAACTCTCCCATCAACGGCAAATCTTTCAACCATGGGTTGGCTAAGGCATAGGGGCGAGGACCGAAATTCCCTTTCTTTTCGTTATCTTCTACAGCAACGACTCTATTTTGCCCCTGAAGGTATACTAGAAGTCGTAAACATCCTGATCCTGAACATATAACTCGTTCGGCGGGAACAGAAATCTGTATTTCTCTTCCAATAGAATCAGGAACCCTTATTGTATGTGTAGACTGCGCAAAACTTTCCCCTGCAAAAAATAAAACCGCAAACGCACAAAAAACAATGACAAAAACAGTTGCCAATCTGCGCTTCATCAGCATAACCTCCCCTACGATTTTATAATAGCACGAAACAACAAAATCGTAGCACAGTGGAAATAAAAGCGCAAATAGCTTTACAAGAATTTGTCAGATATTTAAAGCTGAAAGCACCGCATCTGCCACTGCTTTTTCCGCATGAGGGAAAGCGAGCTTTCTCGCGTTTGCCCGTATAATTTGCAATTTTTCAGGCGAACTATAGAGATCCCGGAGGTGGTGAATAGCTTCTGATGCAGAACGAGCCCAGATGCCTGCATTGTGGGATTCTATGTATTTGGCATTATTAATTTCCTGCTTTGGAATGGGATTAATCATAAGAAGAGGCGCTCCTGCACAAAAAGCTTCGCTTACTGTAAGCCCACCAGGCTTAGTAATCATTACATCTGCTTCAGCCATATAGTCGTAAAGATTCTCTACAAAACCAAGGAGTTGAAATTTGACCCTGGAAGGAATCGTTATTCGTTCCAGTTGTTCTATAAGGTCTTCGTTCCGCCCGGCCACGACTGAAAGGGAAAGAGACATACCCGATTCTATAACTCCTTCAAGGATATCAAGGACAAGGGAGTTAGGAACACTACTTGCTACAAAAAGAATCGAAAATTCGTTGCTTTTATAGAACTGGCGGTCTCGATGGTAAAGCTCTCCGTATCTTTTCATCACTGGAATTCCAGACATAATAATTTTATGTTCAGGAATCCCTGCCTGTAGGAGATCTTCCTTCACAGAAGCTCCTCCTACAAAGTAAGAATCTACAAATTGGCTGATCCACATTCTATGAAGACCATAATCGGTAACAATACCGTATATTTTCCCTCTGTAGAGCCCCTGTTCCTTCATGTGAGACAAGACAGAGAGAGGGAAAAAATGGGTTCCCACACAAACATCTGGCTGGTTTTCAGTAAGATACCTCATAAACTTTTTCACATTCTCCATATTAATCTTTTCCAGCAGTCTTAAGACAGCGCTTTCTTCCCTATCTTGATCCGTCAATTCGTACATCACTTTACAAGCGATATGGGCATGTTCGCTCACGAAAGCATAGACATCGCTATAGGACCATTTAAAGAGATCACTCGAAAAATCGAGCAGATCCATCATCACATTTGGAATTTTCCGAGCATCGAGTTCTTCTTGCACGGCTCTCGCCGCCGCTCGATGCCCACCACCAGCAGAAACATAAACAAGATGAACCGGTCTCACTTTTCTCAACCTCCCTCAATAGCCGAGCCCGCTTGCCTGTGGAATACCCTTTTTATATTATTATAACGTTTTTCCATTTCTAGTTTTCTGTAAAATGGCGGGTTTTAAAGACCTCATGAGGCCGATCAACGTAATAAATGCATTTCAAGTTAAAATCAATTATGACTGATCGTCAAGTCAGGTCCCTTTATACACGTGTCGTTTTCTGTCTAATCTCGACTTTGCACAACGTTTTTTAAACGCCGCTGCCCCTCATCTGATAACCCGAGACCAGGCATATCTTTTTCTAGCATAGAAAGAGTCCCTTCTCCGCCAAGATATCCATTCACACGAGCGACAGACGTAGAATTCAAGAAATCTTCGTACTGTGGGTATTGAACTTGATACTCACGCAAAAGTTCGCGATGAAGCCGAAGCCAATATTTTTGATGATAGGCTTCCGCAAGATAGAAAACCTTAAGAGGCATAATTTCTGTCACAATCGGACGACTTCCTTGACGGTTCATCGCTTCCTTCCAGGCAAAAGCTTCCTCCCTTTGTTTTTCATCGCTATAAAAAATTGCTGACATATATTGCCGTGCAAAAGAAACACGAGTGGGGTCGTGACTCTCCGCAAAAATGGAAAGTAACTTTTTAAAAGAAATTACTTGAGAATCATAATCTATTTGAATGCTTTCTATATGGTTCCCCAGATTATGATACGTGGGGTTCTCTGTATCTCCCCCGGCATATCCAACACGTGTACTAAGAATCCCTCGAATGATCCCGAACCGGGCATCTGGTCCCCAGAATCACCCGAGGGCAAATGTAACAGTAGCACGGGAAGAGGCAGAGCTGGGTAAAACTATCCCTAAAATGGCAAGTACGGCTATAGAGATAATAAAAAGGCCTTTTAGGAAAATCATTTTTCTCTCCTCCTTTTCTTTTCTTCACGCCCTTTAAAAATTATTTTACATGGAAAAGGATCTCTGGCATACCTATAAAAGAACTCTCTTTCTGCCATATTTTTAACCAATCGATTTTTTAACGCATTGACAGTTTAAAGGTCTTTCTCTATAATCTTTGATCGACTGGCACTTTAGCATGATAAATTATCATCTTGAAAAATAAAAAAATTATGAGGGGGCATGAGGTATGAAAAAAAAGTTAGCAATAATCATGGGCTGTCTTCTTCTTGTTCTGGCAGCCAGCGGAGTAATGGCAGCGGAAAAGAAGACGTACATCGTAGGAATTGATGGGGATTATTATCCCTACTCTTTTATTGGCCAAGATGGTAAACCCACAGGATTTGACGTGGAATCTATCGAGTGGATCGCTCAAGAGATGGGTTTTGAAGTAAAGGTACAGCCTATGGCATGGGATGGCATTATTCCTGCCCTTCTCGCAAAGAAAATAGACATGGTCTATTCGGGAATGACAGCCTCTCCTGAACGGAGAAAAGTAGTTGATTTCAGCAAGGTATACTGGATCATTAATCAGGCTGTCTGCGTAAAAGCCGAATCGGAAATCAATATGGGGAATCTCTTCGACGGCAAAAAAACTATAGGAACTCAACGAGGTTGCACAGCAGCTTTGTGGTTGGAAGATTATCTTGTAAAAACAGGAATTCTCCCAAAAGAAAATCTTAAACTCTACGATAACTTTCCTCTAGCTGCAAAAGACCTGGAAAACGGCCGGATCAATGCTGCCATGATGGACGATGTTATTGTTGCTAAGGCAGTAGAGGGGAAACCTCTCAAAGTTATTGGAACAATCTCTACGGGAGAAGAATACGCCGTAGCAATTCGGAAAGAGGATTCGGACCTCAAAGAATTAATCAATACCGGTCTTGATCGTCTCATGAGCTCTCCGAAATGGAATGAACTCAAAGCAAAATACAAGATGTTCTAGGCATCTTTAAATTCAAAACTGACCTGAAGGGGAATGATTTTCCTTCATTCCCCTCTTTTGATTTAGAAATATAAACAGAGGGAGTGCGTAAGAACATGGGAAGTCTGGAGGTTATTTTCATATCGTTACCATATCTACTTCAAGGAGCTCTTGTAACTCTAAGAATTGTGGCTCTTTCACTAGGGCTAGGGCTTTGTATGGGATTGCCTCTGGCTGTAGGACAAGTATATGGCTCTCCTCTTACACAAAAAATAGTAAAATTCTATGTGTGGATTTTCCGAGGCCTTCCGAACCTTGTTCTTCTCTTTCTCTTCTTTTTCGGCATTTTCCCTTCCATTGGAATTGATGCCTCAGCCTTCACAACGGCAGTAGTAGTTCTGGGGCTTCGAAGTGCAGCCTATCAATCCCAGATTTTTAGGGGAAGTATCTTATCCCTTGGAGAAGGACAAATGTTGGCGGCGCGCTCTTTAGGCATGAGCAAAGGACAGGCTATTAAATCTATTATTTTACCCCAGGCCATACGACTGGCTCTTCCTGGATGGTCTAACGAATACCCCATCCTTCTCACCGATTCCTCGGTTACATATGCCATTGGCGTACTGGAAATATTGACCCGGGCTAATCTGGTTGTCTCCAGAACATATCAGCCCATGCCTATTTTTCTCACATGCGCCATTATCTTTATTTTGTTGAATTACGGAGGGATGCGACTCCTTCACTATGCAGAAGGTAAGTTTCGTATTCCTGGTTTTGGAAATGGAGAACGGTAACCATGACGACATTAACGCAACAAGAAGACGTTATCTTACGAGTAGAGAATATTCATAAATCCTATGGGAACGTAGAGGTACTGAAGGGAGTTTCCTTTTCTGTCAGGAAAGGAGAGACAAAAGTCTTCATAGGCCCTTCTGGTACAGGAAAAAGTACGCTGCTTCGTTGTATCAACCAACTGACCATCCCGGATAAAGGGCAAATTTGGCTTCATGGAGAAGAGGTAACTCACTCTAAAAAAAATATTAATTTCTTCCGGCAGAAGATGGGAATGGTTTTTCAGAATTTTTACCTCTTCGATCACCTTACAGCGCTTCGCAATGTGGAGATCGCTCTTATCAAGGTGAAGGGAATGAAAAAAAACGCTGCTCAAGACAAAGCCATGGAAGAACTCGCTCGTGTAGGAATGGACTCTTTCGCTCAACACTACCCCTCCCAGCTTTCCGGAGGTCAGGCTCAGCGGGTTTCTATCGCCAGGGCCTTGGCCATGGATCCTGACGTCATGCTTTTTGATGAGCCTACATCGGCCTTGGATCCTGAACTCATAGGGGAAGTGCTGGAAGTCATGAAAGATCTCGCCAGAGGAGGGATGACCATGCTTGTAGTTACACACGAGATGGGATTTGCCTGCTCTGTAGCCAATGAAATCATGTTTATGGAGGAGGGGACAATTTTGGAAAGTGGGAGTCCGGAAAAACTATTAAACGCCCCTCAATATGAAAGGACTCGCCAATTTTTAAGAAAATTAACAGATCTTTACGGAGAGTTGGGAAAAGTAAATGGATAATCTGCTCTTCATTCAAAAAGATATACTTCCGGCTTTGTTGGAAGGACTTATTGTATCGATCAAGCTTATTATATGGTCGATTCCTTTGGGCTTGGTAACGGGGGGACTTATAGCGGTTGGAAGAGTGTACGGGAACAAGTCCATTTCTTTTTTCTGTAGGCTTTACGTCATTTTCTTCAAGGGAACTCCCCTTTTAATTTTACTTTTTATGCTCTATTTCGGTCTACCGTCCATGGGGATTTCTCTCAGCCCTTTCGCAGCTTCAGTTCTGGGATTTGTCCTCTGTAACGGCGCCTATAATTCAGAGTATATTCGAGGGGCTATACAATCTGTAAAAGGCGGCCAGCTCTTAGCCGCGCAAGCTTTAGGCATGACACGAGCCCAAGCTGTCTGGAATATTATTCTTCCTCAAGCGTTACGACGAGCTATTCCAGGGTGCTCTAATGAAATGATCTACCTGATCAAATATTCGTCTCTGGCATATATGCTCACGTGCATAGAGCTCACTGGCGCCGGGAAAATAATAGCAGGGCGTTCTTTTAGGTACACCCTTGTCTTTTCCGTCGTAGGCATCATCTATCTCTTTATGGTAACTCTCGCCAGTTGGCTTCTATCAATCCTCGAAAAAAAACTGTACATTCCTGGATGGAGCCAAGAAAGCTAAAGGGGACGAGTGACAAAGGGTCAAACTCTCCCCTCCCCACAGCTTGACGTATAGGTATATCTTCACGAAACTGAATGCCCTTTACAAAAACAAGCTTCTTTAAACATATCACCTTGCGTCAAATGGTAGGAAAAATGGAACCTGACTGTTTTATTTACATGCACTCTTTCTATTTTTATAGACAGCAGCTCCTACCTTCTCTCTTTTCCTGAAGTTAAAATTTTGTTATGAAGGCGTCGATATATTTGATCGTACGTGGGAACTGAAACTTGAAGCGATGATGCCAAATGAACGACAGCCCCTACAAATGTTTCGAGCTCAACTCGACGTCCCCTGGAATAGTCCAGCTCCATAGAGGATCGCGTCCCCGAAGGGAAAGACCGGGCTTGGGCAAGAGAGCGATCTACAATATCTTCAGGGAGAGAAATATTTTTCTTCTGGGCTAATTTATGAAGCTCCTCCATAAGTTCGCGGAGTGTCTGCTTTAAGTAGGGATCGGACAATACCTCCCCGAATGTTTTTTCAACCAACGTAGTTATGGCCGCCATAGGACTCATAAAAATAAATTTTGTCCATACCGCTTCTTCCACATGAGGCGTCAGTTCAAAAGAGATACCTGCCTCTTTCATTACACTTTCAAGCTCTCCATATCGTTCAACCCTTCCATCGAGAGGGCCTGCCACCATTTTACAACTGCCCCCTACCTGACGTACCTCTCCAGGCGCCGATATATACGCAGAAATATATACGCATCCGTTGAAGAAGACCCCTTTTAAACTCGCTTTCTCCAAGAGATGCGGATTATCGATGCCATTTCCCACAGGAATAAGCAATGTGCGGTCATGACAAAGAGAATGAACTGTTTCGGCCATATTGAAGAGATCATACCCCTTCACCGCAAAAAAGATTACATCCACAGGGCCAATGTCCACAGGAGACGAAGAAACCATATGGGGAATTGCACGGAACGTATCAGAGGGGGTCTTAACAATCAATCCTTCTTTTTTAATTTGCGTCATATGCTCTCCACGGCAAAGGAAAGAAACTCTATGTTGTTGCGACTTTCCATAGGCTGAAGCCAACCGCCCCCCAAAATATCCACCAACACCACCAAGACCCGCAATACAAAAATCCACGAAGCTCCCCTCCTCTTCTCTTCTCTGATGAAAATTATTTTGAATCAAGTCTATTGTAATGGACAGAGACTTTTTTGCGGGCTATAATCTTGTTGCAAATAAGGAATATATAATATAGGAGGTAGTTATAGTTGAACAAAAAGATCCGCTTTTTATGTTTGTATCTTGCGGTTTTAGGGCTTTTTTCCCTTGGGAAAGTACGCGCTCATGCTGCGGATGGGCAACTTTTTTTTAAAGGATCCTCTACGCTGGCCCCTGTTGTTTCTCAAATATCCAAGCAATTTATAGAGAAATATGAAACTTGGGATAAAGTGGATTCCTCCTTACCAAATACAAAAATTGAAATTTTCGTATCAGGCGGCGGTTCTGGAGAAGGAGTAAAGGCGATTCTTGATGGCACCAGCAATTTGGGCATGACAGCTCGAGCAGTATCGGAAGAAGAGAAAAAATCTGTGGGAGATTATCACGAGTTCCATCTTGGGACAGATGCTCTTACAATTTCGGTCCATCCTGATAACAAGGTACATGAGATCAAGCCCAACCTCACTAAAGAAGAGTTAGTCAAGATATTCAGTGGCGAGTATAAATATTGGAATGATTTGGATTCCAGCCTTCCTAAAGATGAAATCGTTATTGTAATTCGAGATATTGGCGGTGGCGCTCATGAGGTGTTCCAGAAAACTGTCATGGGAAAAGTAGACGTAACTCCCAATGCCATACAGGCACCTTCCATGGGAGCACTTGTAACAAAAGTTATAGAGAATAAAAACGCTATTGGATATGCTTCCTTCGGAATGGTCAATATGAATAAAGGGAAAATCATTCCCCTTAAAGTAGATGGTGTTGAACCCACTGCTGAAAACATTCTCAACGGCTCCTACACTATAGCTCGACCTCTTCTTATAATAAAGAAAGGTGCCATGAGCGCTAATGAAAAAGCTTTTGTAGACAGTCTTCTCTCTGAAGAAGGAATGGCTGTTGTAGAACAAATGGGCTTCGTACCGGCCCAATAGCGATTAATAAACGTTATATTAAAGAGGCCGGAGACATTGTTCTCCGGCCTCTTTTGTTAATGATACACAAATTTTTAGCATATCTGGCTCGGAAACATAATTTAGGAGGTTCTTGCTTGTGAAAAACTCTTCTTATCTTTTCGTCGAGGAGGATAAAAGAGGGAGGTTTTTTGTAATAATATGTAAAGGAGTGACTCTCCTTTCTGTCTCCCTTTTATTTTTTATGTTCCTTTTCATAGCAAAAGAAAGCCTGATATTTTTTCAAAATACCCCTCTACGGGCCTTTCTTACAGGGCAACGTTGGAATCCACTTGCTACGCCTCCAGCTTTTGGTCTAGCGCCAATGATTGCAGCTACTGTTTATGTTTCAGTGCTGGCCACCGTCATAGCTTTCCCTATCGGAGTAGGAGTTGCTATATTTCTTTCTGTACTAGCAGGTAATAAACTCCCAAACATCTGTCTTCCGCTTATTGACCTTATGGCTGGAATCCCTTCTGTAGTATACGGATTCGCAGGGCTTTTAATCATCGTAAAATTTTTTGAGACCCACTTCTCTTTCTCGTCTGGAGAATCAATATTGGCAGGAGGGATTCTTTTGTCTGTTATGATTTTGCCCTACATTATCTCTACATGTCACGAATCTGCAACAAAAATTCTTCGCCGCTACAAACACGTTTCTACTGCCCTTGGAGTCTCCCGTTGGCATATGATCCGGTATTTGCTCTTACCCTCCATGTCTAAGGCCCTTTTTTCTGCTCTGATTCTTTCTTTTTCCAGAGCTATGGGAGAAACGATGGCCGTCATGATGGTGATAGGGAACAGTCCCATTTTTCCCAAGCTTCTTCATAAAGCACAAACAATTCCCGGCCTTATCGCTCTGGAAATGGGGGGAGCCCACGTTGGAAGCCCACATTATCGTGCTCTTTTCGCCGCTGGATTCGTACTCATGTTCGTTTTGTTTGTTTTTAATACCCTGTTTTTCATAATCGAAAAAAGTCTCGAAGGAGATGCGTAATGAATAGATTCCGTCGTTACCGGGGAATTCGAATTTGGCTTTTCATAAGTATATGCCTGACCTTCGCATCACTGGCCATTATTCTAGGCTATATATTCATTCATGGAATTAACGAGCTTTCCATCCAGTTTCTGCTGGGAACACCCCAAGGATTCCCTCTTGGGATAGAGGGGGGAATTTGGCCTGCCATTATGGGAAGTCTCGGTTTTACAAGCATTGCTTGCCTTTTCGGATCCATACTTGCCATTCCTACAGCTATTTGGCTGGTTTTTTACAATAAAAATCTTTGCATTACCAGTCTTTGTCACTTTTTTATTCACTCTATGGCAGGAGTACCTTCTATTATTTTGGGGCTCTTTGGGTACGCTTTTTTCGTAGTTACTCTCAAGTTAGGCGTATCGCTTCTTTCAGGGGGACTTATTCTCGGTGTTATGATCTTTCCTTTTATAGAGGTCCGCGTTGAGAAATCTTTTCGGGAATTTCCTCCTCAACTTGTCCAAGCTTCATTAGCATTAGGCGTTACAAGGACCTGGACTCTTTTCCGCCTTGTTTTCCCTGCAAGTTTAGGAGATATAGCTAGCGCCATCGCTTTGGGGGGTAGTTTTGCCATGGGAGCTACAGCACCTATACTCTTTACTGGAGCAGTCCTCTTCGCCCCTGTGCCTCGTAGTCTTTTCTCTCCTGCCATGGCTTTACCTAATCATCTTTATATTCTTGTAGGACAAGGAATCTCTTTAAGCAAAGCTTATGGGACCGCTCTCGTCCTTATCATTATCCTGTTAGCCTTAAATAGTGTGCCCATCTTTATAAGAATGCACAGAAAGGAAGGATAGCAAATGGATCCTATTCTTGAAACCCGCAACCTATCTGTATCCTTTGGAGGGAAGGTTATATTGAAAGGAATAAACGTTTCTATCCCTCCTCGCCAGATTACAGCCATTATTGGCCCTTCAGGGTGCGGAAAATCTACTTTTCTAAAAAGTTTGAATCGACTTATTAGCGAGGAGGAAGATGCCATTATAGAAGGACACGTTTTACTCGATGGAGAAAATATTCTCTCACTACAACCTGAAAAGGTTCGCCAAAGAATTGGTATGGTTTTTCAAGCACCAACACCTTTTCCCCTCTCCATATTCGATAATATGGCCTATCCTCTTCGATATTATGGATATAAAAAAGAGAATATTCATACTATCATTATAGAAAAGCTAAAAATAGCGGGGCTTTATGAAGAGGTACAAAATAATCTTTCTATGAAAGCAACTCTCCTCTCCGGAGGACAACAGCAGCGATTGTGTATCGCAAGAGCTCTCACCGTAGAGCCGGAAATCCTGCTTCTTGATGAGCCATGCTCTGCTTTGGATATAAAAAATACTCTGAACATAGAAACTATGCTCGCAAAGCTCTGTGAACACTATACGATTATTATCGTAACTCATAATCTATTCCAAGCGCGACGATTAGCTCATAAAACTCTCTTCATGCTCGATGGAGAAATAGTAGAAGAAGGCTGTACCTCGACTATTTTTAGTCAGCCTCAGGATGAACGGACAGCTGAATATATTTCGGGGATTTACGGCTAAAGACAGCCCATAGCTTACATTTCTCCCACGACAATAATTATTGGAATGAAGTGCTATAATTTTTATTGGCGATGGCGTTCCGCCTCAAACCGCTGTTTTATAGCTGATGACGCCTACTCTATCAAAATATTGAGGGGGAACGATTTTCGTGAAAGAATTGTTTTTACTTGCTTTAGCGGGAGGAATGGGGGCACTTTCCCGTTACTTTGTTTCGTCGTGGATTACTAACCGTATTGCTGCTCATCCATTGCCGTGGGGAACATTCATAGTTAATGTTCTCGGCTGTTTTTTATTTGGGATACTTTGGATTTTAGCTCGGGAGCGTTCAATCATTTCTCCTAAAAGCGCCTTTTACATCTTAACAGGATTTATAGGCTCTTTCACAACTTTTTCAACTTTTACCTTCGAAGTTTTTTTGCTCTTTCAGCAATTGAAGATCCACCTTGCTTTCCTATATCTTATAGGAAGTCAAATTATAGGCCTTGTTGCTGCATGGGCAGGCATAATGTTTGGGAGGACAATACCACTATAAATTGTTTTGATAGCACAGCCCAAAACAAGACATCGTTTATGGCAAGGACGATATCTCTATACATTGTTGTGGTGAGGGAGCGATTTTTTTGAGAAAACATATTATAAATATTTTAAAAAGGGCTCGAGGAACATACGTTTCAGGGCAAGCTCTCTGTGAGGATCTCGGGGTGAGCCGCACGGCCATATGGAAACACATTCAGCAACTGCGGGCGGAGGGGTATGAAATAGACTCCTCTTCCCGTAAAGGCTATCGTCTTATACATGTTCCAGACCTTCTCAACTCTTACGAAATAGAACCTCTCCTGATCACAACCCATCTCGGTCACCCTATTTTGCACTATAAGGAGCTGGATTCCACTAACATCGAGGCTCGGAAACTAGCTCACGAGGGAGCAACACACGGAAGCGTTGTCGTGGCGGAGCACCAAACTACAGGACGCGGTCGTTCTGGCCGAGGATGGTTTTCCGCACCTGGTACATCCATCCAAATGTCTCTCATCCTTCGTCCAGATCTAGCTCCGTCTCTAGCCGCTTCCGTCACTCAGGTAGGAGCTGCTGCTGTAGCTACGGCTCTTCAGAAATTAGGGTTGTCTCCGCAAATCAAGTGGCCCAACGATATCCTTTTATCGAAGCGCAAGGTATGTGGCATTCTCACTGAAATGAGCTGCGAGCTCGACCATATTGAACATATCATTATTGGCATAGGAATAAATGTTAACACTCCCTTTTTTCCAAGAGACATTCGTTCTGTTGCTACATCGGTACAGATAGAAAAAGGCACCCCATGTGATCGTAAAAGCCTCATGGCCGCTATTCTCAACACCTTTGAGCCCCTCTATCAGGGTTTTCTTGAAGGACATCCCTATCCTGCCTATCTGCGCATCTGTCGGGAGCTTTCTATTCTCATCGGAGAGGAAATTACATATGAAAGCCCTCAGGGAGTCACCACTGCCACTGCAATAGACATCGATTCGTCAGGCCATCTTGTTGTGCGCCATAAAGATGGCTCTACCGAAGCTCTTCTCTCTGGAGAAGTCCATTTGGGGACAGGGTCGTATCGTGAACCCTAGCCGAGAGCCCGGCGGAAGTAATCATCTTTAAATCTTCCTCTATCGATCGTCCAGTTGTCGTAAGATAATCACCTGTGAGAAGGCCATTTATTCCGCCGTGGAGTCCCTCTACCACGTGGACACCAAGGGCCTTTCGCCCCCCTGCATAACGAAGGGTAACGTGGGGGAGAAGGAAACGAATAAGAGCTCCCGATAGTAGTATTTCGTGCACTTGAGGAATGCGGCAATTCTGAAGAGGAGTTCCTGGAATAGGGGTGAGAATATTCAAGGGGAACGAGACAGCCCCTGCCTGAGCAACAAGAGACGCCATTTCGAGACGATCTTGAAGTGTCTCTCCCAACCCCATAATCCCTCCTGAACAAAGCTCAAGACCTGCTCGGCGAGCACAAGAGAGGGTTTTCAACTTATCTTCTATAGTATGGGTAGAACAAATAGAGGGGAAAAAGTTCGGTCCAGTTTCCAAATTACAGTGATATCGGCTTACTCCAGCTGAAGCTAGTTGACGAGCCTGTTTCTCAGTAATAAGGCCATGAGACCCACAGAGACGCAACGATGTTTTTGAAGCAAGCCCTTCATATATTCGACAGAGATGGTCCATATCTTCAACAGAAAGACAACGACCACTTGTAACAAGGGAAAAACGATGAACGCCCTTCGCTTCGCACTGTTGAGCTTCATAAAGAGCCTCGGGAAAAGAAATAAGGGGTTTCGGAGCGCAATGTGTATTCCACCAAGCCGACTGAGCGCAGAAAGCGCAATCCTCACTACATCGACCAGACCTGGCATTCAAAATAGAACAAAGTTCCACACCTGTACCAGCATATTTTTGTTTCACAGTATCAGCGGCTTCTAAAATCTCTTTAAGGGGAACTGTCTCCGCCCAAGAAAAAAGTTTTTTCAATGGTATTGATATAGTACCTGTGCGACGAATATACTCATATATTGACTCCATAACACATCCGCTCCAATTCTGCAGGCGATTGGGCGTTTACGAAATGTAACGCCAGACATGCGTCCATCCACGTCTTAATGCACTATAAACGAAGGCATCTTTATATGTCAACCATATCTAAAAAATAGATGACAATTCTCTTTAAAACCTTTTTTATGGGGGAATGGAAAGGATATAATAGAGGGTGGAGGAGACTCCCCGGGAATGCCCCCGAATTTGCATCCCCGGGGCTGCAGCCGTCCCCGAACCATAATAACAGTATCCTATGAGAATGGAAGGGGAAAAAATGGACACGGAAGGGAAACTTATTATTCTTGCAGATGCAGCTAAATACGATGTATCATGTTCTTCCAGCGGAAGCCAACGTAAAAATCCGTCAGGAATAGGCAACGCTAGCCTTGGAGGAATATGTCATTCGTGGACTGCTGATGGCCGGTGTGTCTCCCTTCTGAAAGTTCTTTTCTCAAACGATTGTATCTATGACTGTGCCTATTGTGTAAATCGACGAAGTGTCGACCGCCCACGAGCTACGTTCACTCCAGAGGAGCTTGCCGGACTCACCATTAATTTTTATCGCCGTAATTATATTGAAGGTCTATTCTTGAGCTCTGGCGTGTATAAATCTCCTAACCATACAATGGAGTATTTGCTTCAAACACTTTTGCTTCTTCGACAAAAGTATAGATTCGGTGGATATATACACACAAAGGTGATTCCAGGTTCTGATCCAGCGCTCGTTGACGCTGTTGGACAATACACTGATCGCATGAGCGTCAATATTGAACTCCCCACAGAAAAAAGCCTTACATTGCTCGCTCCCCAGAAAAGCAAAGAGTCGATCTTGCGTCCTATGAAACACCTCACGAAACGCATTGAAGAAAATCAACTGGAAAAGCCAACATGGCGTGGCAGGAAAGCCCCTCTTTTCGTTCCGGCAGGACAGAGTACACAGCTTATTGTAGGGGCAACCCCAGAAGATGATCTTACTGTCCTTCGTCTTTCTGAAAACCTTTACTCTCACTACAACCTCAAGCGAGTATATTATTCTGCCTATGTTCCGGTCTCTGATAACCCATTGCTTCCAGCGCTATCAACACCCCCCTTGCGGAGAGAGAACAGGCTGTACCAAGCTGATTGGCTACTTCGCTTCTATCGCTTCAAAGCCAGTGAGCTTCTTGATGAAAAGAGGCCCTATTTTGATCTGGATCTCGATCCCAAAACAGATTGGGCGCTGCGGAACCTCCAATTTTTCCCTGTAGAGATCAACAAAGCTTCGTACGAGCAGCTTCTTCGAGTTCCAGGCATTGGCGTAAAATCCGCCAAGAAAATTGTTGTTGCGAGAAAAAACAATATCATCTCTTTTGAGTTACTCTCCCGCCTCGGAGTCGTTATAAAGCGAGCTCAGTATTTTATTACATGCAATGGAGTATTTCGCGGAGATAAAACTATGGATGAGACAAGACTCCGCCACCACTTTTTAGCAGAGCGAAGTAAATTCACATCGTATGGACAGCAGCTCTTCCTCTTTGAATCATGATCATTTACAGTTACGATAGTACTTTTGATGGTCTTTTATGCACTATTTTTGAAGCTTCTTTAAGGCAGCTTCGGCCAGAGAACATTATCAGAAGGTTTCAAGAGCGAGAGCAACAAAACCTTTTCCAGACTATTCATGTGGACACTCGCCCTAAAATAGCAGGAGCTGTTTATACTTTATTGAAGGAGCGAGGAGGACAGGAAGCTCTCACAACTGCATATTATGCCTTCCACGGAGAATTTCCTCAGATAGATATGGCCATTTTTAATTATTTGGAGATGGTTTGGAAAAGAGGGAAAGAAGCTCAAACTCTATTTTCTAATGAAAGTGTTCTGCAAACACTTGACGCACAAAGGAGAGTATCGAGAGAGCGTCATATGTTTTGCGGCATTTTGCGTTTCAAAGATCTCGGAGGCATTTTTTACGCCCCTATCGCCCCGGAACACTATATATTGCCTCTACTAGGTAACCACTTCGCTCACAGAATGGCTGATCAAAATTGGGTCATTCACGACACGGGGAGAGGCAAGGCATTGATTTACGATCAGCGATGTTGGTACGAAACGGACTTTCATCTCCAAAAATCTCTCAATATCCCACAAAGCGAGAAAGAGTATCAAAAGCTCTGGAAAACCTTTTTCAACAGCGTTACTATAACATCCCGAAGGAACAAAGGACTCCAGAAAAGGAATATGCCAATGAAGTACTGGCGCTACCTTACAGAAATGGATGACTCCATCTCTCTTACGCCCCCTCGCTTTACTGATCCGAAAGACAACAAAGATTAATGGCGATGAGTTTTAGCTATATCGATAGCTATAAAAGAAAGATTATGGGCATGGTCTCCAATTCTTTCCAAGTTACTTAAAATATCGATGAAAATAACACCTGCAGACGGCTGGCATTCCCCTCGGTTCAATCTCCTGATATGGCTTTTCCGAAGAGATTTCTCTTTTCTATCCACCTCTACCTCTAACACGTCTATCACTTCATGAGCTTTATTTATATCTTCTTCTGCCACCGATTCGAGACTGAGGGTTACGGAACGGAAGACCGTATCGAACATATCTTCAAACTCCGACAAGGCTACAGGAGAAAAATCCAGACGATGTTCCACCTTATACTCGTATAGTTCTATTAAATTTTGGCAGTGGTCGCCAACTCTTTCTATGTCGCTAATTCCATTCACATAAGAAGAAAGAACTGTGGAAAGATCACTTGGCAAGCCTTCTTGCCATATTTCCGCAGCATATTTTGCGATAGCATGGGTAAGCTCATTCAATATTTTTTCCGATTCATTTACCTCTTCGACCATCTTTGAATCGTTCTCAAGAAAAGCTTTTTTTACCCCCTGTAACATAGAAAGAGCCACAACCCCCATACGAGCAATTTCTTTTTTAATAGCATCTACAGCTGCCGCAGGTGATGCCACAACAAGCTTGGGATCCAAATATTGAGGCCCAACCCGTATTCCATTATCCTTAGTGGGAACCATCTTTTGAATAACTTTTACAAAAGGCGAAGTAAAGGGGAGGAAAAGAAGTGTATTAACAACATTAAAAAGAGTGTGGGCATTGGCAAGTTGTCGGGCAATTTCCGATGATGTAAGAACTACCGCCGCCTTGAAAATTGGTAAAAATAGCACGAAAATAAATACCCCGATAAGGTTAAACATCACATGAGCCGCTGCCGCTTGTTTTGCAGACCTATTAGACCCTAAAGACGCGATAACAGCCGTTATAGTCGTACCTATATTATCTCCAAGAAGAATAGGAATTGCCGCATCAAGAGTTAGAAGTCCCTGGCTTGCCATGGCAATGGTAAGACCAATGGTAGCAGAGCTTGCCTGAACAACCATAGTAACTAAAGTTCCTACTAAAACACCTAAAAGGGGATTATGACCAAAAAGCAAGAAGAGGTCTTTTCGACCCTGAAGAAAGGACATTGCACTTTCCATAGTCTGCATTCCTAAAAAAAGGAGACCAAAACCTACCAGTCCATTCCCAATATACTTTCGCCGTTTAGATTTGCCAAAAACGGCAAGGATCATGCCTATCCCAATAACCGGGAGAGCAAAACTTTTAAACTTAAAGGCAATAATCTGGGCTGTTACAGTCGTCCCTATGTTAGCTCCCATAATAACCCCTACTGCCTGTTTCAGGGTCATTAAACCTGCATGAACAAAACTTACAGTCATAACCGTTGTTCCGCTACTACTTTGAATAAGTATTGTCACTAATGTCCCAATAAGAACGCCTCGAACTGGTGTGCTGGTAAGCGAGCCAATCAACTTGCGTAATCTGTCTCCTGCCAAATCTTGCAAGGCATCGCTCATAAGCTTAATTCCAAACAGAAAAAGCCCAACACCACCCAGAACTTGAAATATGCTTGAGAGTGGCACCTGTACAATCCCCCCGGATAATAGAAATATAAAAACGCCCTACATACAAAAATTTGCTTTAAGCGCTTAACTTTAAACGTACTTTATAATCTCTCTTTATTGTATAAGTGATCGATTTCCTTCCACAATTGCAAGCATTTCATTGTGAATGAACCCGTTACTACAGAGAATATCCTGATTTCCAAGCCCCTGAATAGAATTGCCACTCCAATCTGTTACAAGCCCTCCAGCTTCCTCAAGAAGGAGGATTCCCCCATAAAAATCCCAAGGTTTCAGATCCATTTCAAGATAGCTATCAAGCCTTCCACAAGCTACATAAGCAACATCCAGAGAGGCCGCTCCTCTCCGACGCACGTCATGACACTGCTCATAGACTTTCATTACAAGAGAAATTTCTTTTTTCCCGAGCTCTTTATTGTAAGCAGTTCCGAAACCGACAAGACTTTCTGAAAGAGTTGATGTTGTCGAAACATGAATAGGTGTACCATTTAAAAAAGCCCCTTTTCCTCTCACAGCAGAAAAAAACTCTTCATTAATGGGATCGTAAATATAACTCCTTTGAACAGTTCCCCTCTCAACATATGCTAGAGAAATGGCGAAAGCAGGATAGTTATGATAAAAATTTACCGTTCCATCGATAGGGTCAAGCACAAATGCCTTATTGCAAAGTTGAGCTTTATCGCGAGACAATGACGATTCTTCAGCTACAATAACACTTTCCGGGGAAAGCTTTTGGAGATAACTAACTATAAATCGCTCTACTTCTATATCCGTCGCCGTTGTATAGTCTGATAACGATCTTCGACGAGCAATATATGTACTTTTTCGTTCTTTAATAATATCTCCCGCCTCTTTCAATAAAGAGATCAAAGATGCGGATAAAACGTCAATAACCAAAGTATATCTCCTTTTTACCTAGAGTTTCTTCTACTTTTCTATATAAAGGGAAACTCTTTTACCATAATTTTTTTTCGCTTTTTTTAAATATTCTGTTACTGTCTCAAAAGGCAAATTTCCATCGGCTGCAAGAGCCGTTATCTCGTCACCAATTTGTTGCCAAAAAATATGACTTTTTAAGCCTCTCTTTTCTTCCTCTTCTTTAGGAATCATGGAGTATAGACATTGATGTTCTCTCTCTTCTAGAAGATCAGAAATTATTATCTTCCACATGCTATACACACCGTTGCCCCCTTGTTTCTTTAATCCGTTTATATCAAAAAACACAAACAACCTTGATCATATACCGAACCATACGTAAATGGAAGGGTCCATTCATAACTCAGGGAATGTTTTCTTGACTAAATTATTGTACAGTGTTACTATTTGCCCTATTATGCTCACACACCCTACGGAATAAAGAGCTTCACGCTCACGAAGGGAGGTGGCTGAAGGGTTTTAAAAAATCGAACAACAGAAAAGGAAGGAATTGGGCATTACATATTCTATACTTCACAGTGATTTCATTACGACTGTTGTGATTTGAACTTCAGCGAACGGATATCCTCTTTTCTGTGTTGTATGACATTCCCCTTGTTTAATATTATTGGTTATTGCTTATTATTAAGCCTTCACTTTAAACAAATAAGTGGGGATCCTTTCTTCCGTACTTGAAAGTACCTGCCCTATTTTCCCACCGATTTATACATTCATTATCCATTAGAAGGAGTGGATACATTTGAAAAAAAACTTTTTAGAGAAATCCATACTTATAGGCACATGCATGGTGATTGCCCTTAGTCTTGGAGCCTCACCATTACGAGCCGAAGAAGAGGAAGTAACTTTCATTGACTTCAGCTGGGATAGCGTACAAATACACAATCGAATAGCTGGTTATATCATAACGTATGGATATGGGAAAGACACTGATTATATGTTTGCTGAATCCCTCCCAGGACTTCTTGGCATCGAACGGGGTGACGCTCATATCACTATGGAGCTTTGGGCAGATAATATCCACGAATGGTGGCAAGAAGCACAGAGAGAAGGGAAAGTTGTATCTCTCGGAGAAAATTTCCCTGATGCCCCACAAGGGTGGTACGTACCTACTTATGTAATCAAAGGGGACAAAGCCCGCAAGTTACAACCTGTAGCTCCCCTTCTGAAAAACGTAAAAGACCTTCCCAAATATTGGAAGTTATTTAGAGATCCGGAGGAACCATCGAAAGGACGATTTTACAATGGCCCCGCAGGATGGAAAGTACATTGCATTAATCTCGATAAGTTAAAAGCTTACAATCTTTACAAAACGTATGAAGCTTTTGATCCCGGTTCTCAGACAGCACTTGCATCAGCCATCGCTTCAGCCTACGAGAAAGGGGAACCAGTTTTGGCCTATTACTGGGAACCCACAGCAATTATGGGCAAATATTCCATGACAAAGCTAGAGGAACCTCCATACAATAAAAAAACATGGGAAACCACTCGAAAATGTGCTTTCCCTTCGGTAAAAGTTTTGATTTTAGCAAACTCCCAATTTGCTCTATCCAACCCTGATATTGCAGAATTTTTAAAGAGATATCAAACAACTATCGGTCAAAATAATAGGGCTCTAGCTTACATGAGAGATACAGGCGCTACTGTTACGGAAACAGCAATCTGGTTTTTAAAAACATATTCGAGCGTTTGGAAGGAATGGGTTCAAGATAAAAAAATAATTAAAAAAATTGAAACAGCCCTCGAAAAAGGGGATACATTAGAATGAAGGAGAGTCAAAACGACGGGAACCAAGAAATAATCCTTGAAATAAAAGACTTGTGGAAAGTTTATACACAAAATGACATGAATATAGATGTAACAAACAAAAATCTGATTGATCAACTTGACGAATCAGAAGATGCTGTAGTAGCCATACGGGGAGTATCTCTCGCTGTTAGGCGAGGAGAGGTCTTCGTAATTATGGGCCTTTCAGGCAGCGGAAAATCTACATTGATCCGATGTATTCTTCGCCTCATTGAACCTACATCTGGGGAAATAACGGTGAACGGCCAAAAAGTTACTGCTCTTTCGCAAAAAGAACTTATCGAATTTCGACGGAAGCAAATAGCCATGGTCTTTCAGCATTATGGATTATTACCCCATAAAACAATACTCCAAAATGTGGCTTTTGGGTTAAAACTACAGGGTATTCAAGTAAAAGAGAGGGCTGAACGTTCTCGCACCGCCTTGAATCATGTCGGATTAGAAGGATGGGGAAACTATTATCCCCAATCTCTAAGCGGAGGCATGAGGCAGCGGGTGGGTATAGCTCGAGCCCTCGTGATGGATTCCCCTATTTTGCTTATGGATGAACCTTTTAGCGGTCTAGACCCCCTCATAAGAAGAGAAATGCAAGATGAACTTGCTCGCCTCCAACAAGAGCTCCATAAAACCATCTTTTTCGTAACGCATGATTTGGATGAAGCCATACAACTTGGAGACAGAATGGCTATTATGAAAAATGGGACAATTGTCCAAACAGGTTGTCCCACCCATATTCTTGCAAATCCAGCTGATAATTATGTCGCACGATTTGTTCAGGACAAACGGCATCAGTTGGAAATAGCCAATGGAGGGCCTTTTTAAATAGAAAATGATATCAACGAAATATAAAAAGGAAGGGGAGAAAAACCATATTTCCGGAAACACTTGAATTTCATATCGCAGATTACGTAAATAATGGAGTGGACTATCTTCTTGAAAAGTTAGCCCCTACCTTCGACAGTATCGCCAACGGCATTTTAGAGGTACTTCTAGGAATAGAAAACTTGTTAAGCGCAATCCCTTGGTGGGGCTATGTGTTCCTCGTAGGCTTCTTAGCTTGGAAAGCTACAAAACGTTTATGCTCAACGATCATTTTACCCATGTCTATCCTGATTATAGGAGTCTTTGGATTATGGGAACTTGCTATAGGAACACTCTCCATCGTCGTTGCAGCAGTAATTTTAGCACTTTTGATGGGAGTCCCCCTGGGGATACTCATAGCAAAAGTTCACTGTGTAGGGCCTATTTTTCATCCTATTTTGGATGCCATGCAAACGATGCCAAGTTTTGTTTATCTCATTCCAACCATGATGTTTTTTGGTTTGGGGAAAGTCCCAGCTGTACTGGCCACCCTTATCTATTCTCTACCGCCAGTAATACGCTTAACAGCTCTCGGGCTCAAACAAGTTCCCAAACCAGCTCAAGAAGCGGCTATCGCGTATGGAGCGACATCGTGGCAATTGCTAAAAGAGGTGCAACTTCCGCTAGCTATGCCCACTATTATGGCTGGAGTTAACCAAACAACAATGATGGCGTTGTCTATGGTGGTTGTAGCCTCAATGATCGGTGCTCAAGGGTTGGGACAGGAGGTTCTTCTTTCTATTAACCGCATTGATATGGGACGTGGTTTCGAAGCAGGAATCAGCATCGTCATTATGGCTATTGCCATAGATAGGATCACCCAGGGTTTTGCTCGTCACCTGGATCCGACGAAACGTTAAACGTTAAAGGATCTTTAAATAAACAACTTTTCGAGAAGGGGCTGTACAGCCCCTTCTTTTGTACTGATATAATATAAAAAATAATAAGTTGGAATGTATTATCTAAAGTTAAGGAGAGATCTCAGCAGATATGGTAAAAAGCTTCTACCCGTGGCAAATAGAGGCATATGAAAAAATACGGGAAGAAAATGCCGTTCTTTCTGCCCCTACAGGGGCAGGCAAAACTCTTGTTGCCTATCTTTGGTCTGGACTCCTTGATAAAGAAGGGAACCCGCAAATTCCCGATATATCAAGGGTCATATTTACAGCTCCTATAAAAGCATTGAGCAATGAAAGATATATGGACCTTCGACGTATGGGATTCGATGTGGGGATCGAAACTGGCGACTTCAAAAGAAACGAAGAGGCCCCTATTATTTGCTGCACTCAGGAAATCTATACCCTAAAATATACAAAGACTCCTCATCAAAAATTGATTATTGACGAGTTTCACTATATTTTTGAGGATCCAGACCGGGCGCGGACCTATATAGACGGCATTCGAGAAACGGCTCCCACTACCTCAATTCTCGTCATGTCCGCAACCTTCAGTGAACCGGGAGCTATCGGAAGGTATTTAGAGTCTATTACTGAGCGTTCTTTTGTGGTTTACCAGGGGGAAGAACGGGCTACAGAGTTGATTTATACCCCTAAAAAACCTGCTCAAATCTACAACATACATGATGCCCTCGTCTTTGTTTTCTCTCAGCGAGGAGCCATGGATCTAGCTTACTCCATTGCAAGAACTCGTCGCCGCATTCCTAAAGATCAACGAACTCGACTCTATGAGCTGGCTACGATTCTTGATGTCCCCAAGGTCCAAATGCCTCTCTTGTGCGGGGTAGGAATCTATCATGGAAGTATGCTTCCCAAAGAGAAGCTTCTTGTAGAGTCCGCTTTTCGCGAACGTATTCTCGATGTAGTTGTGGGAACTAATGCTCTAGCTCTTGGTGTCAACCTGCCAGCAGAAAGCGTTATTTTTGCCCAGCTCGTGCAGTTTCATGACAATGCGCCTATCAGCAAAAACGCATTTTTACAGATGGCCGGGCGGGCAGGACGAAAAGGCCTCTTTGAAACAGGATATGTAACATGGCTTTCTCAATCTCCTTGCGAGCATCGAGGCTATGAGACAGGGGACGTTTTTAAGGAATTGCTCCATATTGACCCAGAAGCAGCTTCAGTCTCTTTACGCCCAGCGTGGGGGCAACTTCTCCGCCGAGAAATACATATTAACGATGAGGCAGATTATATTAGTAAATATTCTCTCCCTCCTATGGATCCGGCCATTCTTAGAGGGGAACTCCGCCAAGGACTGCAACGTATAGATCGGGCTCTGCGACGAATGGTACGTCCCCAGCACCGGAAACGATTTAGAACCCTTTTGGCAGAAATTTGGTACGAAGAAATGAGCGCTGATGAAAATCTGGAAATGGCAAGACTCTTTTTTGCAGAAGAAAAGCCAGAAGCTCTTTTTGCCGCTCAACTTATCGCTCCTTATGAACGAAATTATCTTCAATCTCTTTTAAAAATTAAACGGTATGCCAATCATCTTCCCCCGGGATATTCTTTCCGCAGCATGAGGGAATTAAATCAGACAGTCGATGATATTGATCCTACAATTTATGGTTTTGAAGAGAAAATCAACGAAATCGAAGGATCCTTACGAGGAGACGAACCTCCTTCGTTATAAAACAGGCGAAGAAGTTCTTCTATATTTTTATAAACTCGTTTTTTATAGACCCCCAGTCATCTTTTTGGATGACTGGGGGTCTATTTTTGTTCAGTTATTTTTAAACATCGTTACAGATATAAATAGATTGAATCTCAAAATCTTAATATTCCCATTTTCTTTATTCTCGAATTTAGGGCATAAAAATTTATTGGTATACTAGTTTGAGATAAATAAAAGATAAAAACTATTAGCCTCCTCTTTAGGTGATGACAAAAAATATTTTTTGTTTTATAAATATCATGTAAACATGCTTAAACACTAGTTTTTTTATCTCGCTATACATTCTAATTACAGACCTGTATAAGAAACTAAAAAATCTTTTTTATTGGTGGTATGCCAGATGAAGAATAATAGTTTAGCTTTATCTGTATATCAAAAAATAAAAACCTCCATCCTCTCTCTCGAATACCCCCCTGAAGCTATTCTCCAAGAGCGAGTTCTTGCAGACTCTTTAGGGGTAAGTCGCACTCCCGTTCGTGAAGCTCTTCATCGTCTTTCTCAGGAAGGATGGTTAAAAATTCATGCCCGAAAAAATATTCAGGTTCGTTCTGTCTCAGTGGAAGACCTCAAAGAAGTCTTCCAGGTTCGACGCACTCTTGAAACAGCTATGCTAAATCTTATTTTCAATGCAAAACTCCACCGACAGGCAGCCGATGTTATGAGCGAACATATTTCACAGATGAAAGACTCCATGGACAACCTGTACTCTTTCATATCTTCAGACCAAAACTTTCATTCAGCGAATTTCTCGGTTTTTGGGAATGTTCGATTCCAAAAATTTTGGAATGCTATCAGCGAAGAAATGATATGGCTTGGAGTCATGGCTATGGCCGCAGGGAAAGAGCGTTTTCCCAGAGTCCTTGCTGATCATTCTGTTTTTTGCAGTGCTGTTCGAAATGGACAGAGGCGGGAAGCCAAAAAAGCCCTACTGGCACATCTCGACGATACAGAATTGATTCTCCATAAGCGCATGGTAGCTATGGATCAAGCTCTATATGACAAAAAAATGTCCTAATCCAGAAAGGAGGAAAAGGAAAAGCTCATGAATTTTCATAGTATTGCTTTAAGAGATAACGGAAGGTTTGAAGAAATTTGCCTCGAATGGGACCTTTGTGTAGCCATTGGTTATGCTGGTCGGGATCAAGCCGGTGTTATGGCCCACGTAGAGGAGTTGAGAAAAATTGGCGTCCCTGCACCAGAAAAAACTCCAAGTATGTACTGGATCGATCCGGAACGTATAACCACTAATACCATTTTATGGGTGGTAGGAAATGGCTGTTCTGGTGAAGTAGAATTTTTTGTTGCTGCAGATAAGGGCGGCAACCTCTTTATGACAGTTGCCAGCGATCATACAGATCGGGCATTGGAGACCGTCTCTGTTTCAAAGGCCAAGCAAGCCTGCAGCAAGGTGATTGGAAACGTTTTTTGGAAAATGAGCGATATTCGCCCTCATTGGGATGAAATAGAGCTACGATCTTGGGTTCGAAAAACACCACAAGAAGAGGAGTATCTTTATCAGGAGGGAACCCTCGCGAGCCTTCTGATACCAGAACGACTTCTAGAACTGGCAACAGAAGATAAACCTTATCCCGGGAAATTTTCCTATTTCAGTGGAACGTTACCTCTCAAAGGCGAAATCTGTTACGAAGGCGATTTCAGAATGGAACTGAATGATCCCGTCCTAAAGCGGTCTATAAGCCATACGTACACTGTTCGTAGGTTGCCAGATCGGAATTAAGGAGGAGTGCCTATGCTCAGAATTGGAATGCTGCAGCTTGATATAAAAATAGGGGACAGAGAAGCCAATCGCCTTAATATACAAAAATGGTTAGAACGGACTCTTACCCCAACGGAGATTCCGACAGCTATTGTCCTTCCAGAGATATGGGACGTAGGTTACGCATTGGAACAAGCTGAAGAGCTTGCAGACCCTGAGGGGAAAGGAGCCGCACATTTTCTTGGTGAGTTAGCACGCACATATAATGTGTGGTTTGTAGGAGGGTCTGTCCTAGCCAAGAGTGGGAATAGGTTCGTTAACCGCGCCCAAGTTATTTCTCCGGAAGGTGAACTTATTGCTTTTTACGATAAGGTACATCTTATCGGCCTTATGGGCGAAGATACATATCTGGCCCCAGGCAAAAAATCTTGCCTCTTCTCCATCGATGGGACAAAAGCTGGGTGTGTTATTTGTTACGATATCCGCTTTTGTGAATGGCTTCGAACCTATGCCGTTAATGGAGCCGAAGTACTTTTCGTTAGTGCAGAATGGCCTACTGTGCGTATTGACCACTGGGAAAATATCCTTCAAACAAGAGCCATCGAAAATCAGATGTACGTTGTGGCATGTAACCGTGTGGGGACATCAAAAGGGACCCTTTTTGGTGGATCCTCTATGGTGATTGATCCTTGGGGACAGGTTGTATATAAAGCAGGAGACGGAGAAGAAGCTGGCTTCGTCACTATTGACACGAAGAAAGTTGAAGAGATACGCACCTATATGCCCATCTTTAAAGATAGAGTCCCTGAAATCTATCTGAAATAACATGGGAGGCACAAGCAGGAGCGGCACTATGCCCACTGTTTTTATATCCATATTGTGAGGGGGTACGTAAAAGTGAAGAAAATTGTAGCAATGTTAGCAGTAACGATGTTGTTCGTTCTTTCCGGTACTTCTATGGCAGCAGTGGAGTTGAAATTTGCCCATGGAGGAAGCCTTGAACACCAATATCAGATTGGCGCAGAATATTTTAAGAAATTAGTTGAAGAAAGATCTAATGGAGAAATTAAAGTAAATATTTTCCCGCAAGGACAGTTAGGAGGCAGTGAACGTGAACTTCTTGAAGGGGTTCGCATGGGAACGATCGAAATAGTTTCTATTGCTGCCGGAGGAGCTCTTCCAAGCTTCGTACCAGAGTTTCAGGTTCTGGGGATTCCCTACCTCTTCCAATCTAGAGAGCAAGTCTATGCCGTCCTTGATGGTGAGGTTGGAGATGAACTCGGTGCCCTTATGTTGGGGAAAGGCTTCCAGAATCTTGCTTTCTGGGAAGTTGGTTTCCGTAACTTCACAAACAACATTCGACCTATTGAAAAACCAGAGGATATAAAAGGTCTAAAAATCCGCGTTCAGGAATCAAAAAGCTGGATGGAGTTTATTAAAATGCTCGGTGGTATCCCCACACCTATTTCTTTCGGTGAACTCTATAGCGCCCTTCAGCAGAAAGTAGTGGACGGACAAGAGAACCCCATCGCTACTATTTATTCCATGAAATATTATGAGGTTCAAAAATATCTTACATTAGATGGCCATACATATGAGGCTGCAGCTATTATTGCTAACCCCAAATGGTTCAGTTCTCTCTCTGAAGAGCATCAGAAAATTATTAAAGATGCTGCCAGAGATGCAGCTACGTACCAACGAGAAAAACTTTTTGAGATGGATCAGGAACGCCTGGATTCCATACGCAAAGCTGGTGTAGAGATAGTAGAGAACCCCGATAAGGAGGCTTTTGCCCAAGCAACAGCAGACCTTTACAAAGTTCTCGATAACGTTCCTGAAGAACTCATCAACAAGATTAAGGATGCTGCGGCGAAGGTAAAATAGCTTTTATCAGGTGAGGGCTTTTGCCCTCACCCTTTCCCATTTTGCGCTCGTCGTCGCGCTAGAGAGGTGACCTCTATTGAAAAAGATCGAGCAACTTTTTTCTGTATTAACTGGCATCAGCCTTGTTGTTCTATTCCTCGTCACTTTTGCACAGGTGATCCAACGTTATGTATTTCAGATGCCCATGCCATGGGCAACTGATGTTATTCGTATTTTTTTCGTCTATTCCGTTTTTTTTGGCATGGCTGTAGGGCTCTTTAAGAAATCACACCTCAACATCGATGTGCTTTTACAGGTTTTCCCTTCGAAAACCCGCCCTTATTTCGACCTGATCTCTAATGTGGTGATTTTTATCTTTTTGGCATGTTTGCTTCGCTACAGCATTCCCTTTATGCAAGCGAACGCTGATCAATACACTCCATACCTCATGTTTCCTATGAGTTATGTTTATGCAGTCATTCCGATTACTGTATTGAGTATGCTTGTTTTTCTTGTTATCGATTCCTTTCAAATTGTGGGTGGCTTCTTCAAGCACGCCCCCAAGGCTTAGGAGGGGTAAACTATGGGTTGGATTCTTGGTCTTTTTGCCATATTTCTTGTGGGGATCCCCATCTCCTTCTCTTTGGGCTTCGTCACGCTTGTAGGGTTGCTCGGAACATCTTTACCTTTAGAGGTTATTGTGCAGCGAATGTTCACAGGGGTGGATAATTTTGCCTTCATCGCTATTCCCCTCTTTATTCTCGCTGGAGATCTTATGGCTGCTGGAGGAATATCGAAGAGACTTACTAACTTCTCTGAATCTCTTGTGGGACATTGGCCAGGCGGGTTAGGTATGGTGACTATCGTAGCCTCTATGATCTTTGCTGCCGTTACCGGATCCGCTATCGCTGCCACTGCTGCCATCGGCGGCATTCTTATATCGGAAATGGTTAATAAAAACTACTCTCCGTCATACTCAGCAGCTCTTGTCGCCACAGCAGGATCCATAGGCCCCATTATTCCACCAAGCATTCCCCTAGTCGTCTATGGTGTTATTGTTAGTGCTTCTATCGCCAAACTCTTTATGGGCGGTATTATTCCTGGCATTTTAATGGGCATTTTCCTTATGATATCCAATTACTTTATTAGCAGGCAGCGAGGATATCAAGGGAGCAAAACCCGAGCTACTGCCACAGAGCGCCGAGCTGGACTTAAAGATGCTATTTTAGCCTTGCTCATGCCCATTATTATCATTGGAGGTATTATTGGCGGCATCTTTACTCCAACAGAATCAGCAGCAGTAGCCGTTGCTTATGCCCTCATCGTCGGTGGATTAGTTTATAGAGAGCTTTCATGGAGAAAAATATGGAAAGCTTTCGTGAATGCCGCTATTATGAACGGTATTATCTTGACGGTGCTTATGACTGCAAATCTTTTTATATGGTTCATGACCGTAAAAATGGTTCCTCAAGAGGTAGCAGCAACACTTATGTCTCTTGTACACAGTAAATGGGGAGCCCTTTTCATCATTAATATAGTATTGCTTATCGCAGGGACCTTTATTGATACAACGAGTGCGCTGACTATTTTTGTGCCACTATTCCTTCCTATAGTCAAAGCCTTCAACATCGACTTAATACACTTTGGAGTGGTTGTGGCTGTAAACCTCACTATTGGAATGTGTACTCCACCACTTGGCGTGTGCCTTTTTGTGGCATGTGGTATTGCAAAAATAACTATACGGGAGATGCTTAAAGATCTTTGTATTTTGCTCATACCTTTATTGATACTGCTGGCACTCATCACGTATATTCCAGCTACTGTTACGTGGCTACCTAACATTCTCGGACTTTAAGGATTCTTCTTCGGAGGGAAGGGGGATAATATCTCCCTTCCCTCCGTTCATATTCTCTTCCTCGTCTACTGAATATAAGGGAAAAGAAAGTAAAAAAGTTGTCTAAAGCCTGATTTTTTTCAAATTTTTTTGTGCAAGGACAATTGCAGAGATAGTAGCCGCCATAGATTCAAATTTTTTAGAGGCATCCCCCATTACTACAACAGAACGCTCCATTTCGTCAGAAGTTTCCGTTATTTGAAGAGCACCGTCAGTCATTGTATTCCGCACTTGTTCCAAAAAAACCTTATTTTCGGTTAAATATTCTGCAAAAGACGCTAAAGAATCTCGAATCGTTTTAAACATGCTTCCCACTCGCTGGACACTCTCCACGGCTTCATTAACTGAACGAGATATTTCGTTTACCTTAGATGTGATATTTTCAGAGGCGACTTTAGTTTCCGCCGCTAACTCCTGAACATTTTTTGCGACAATAGCAAAACCCCGCCCATGATCCCCAGCTCGAGCCGCTTCAATAGAGGCATTGAGGGCTAGGAGGTTCGTTTGCTTCGCAATTCTCTGAATTTCCCGAGACATTTTTTCTACCTCTAGAAAAGATTCCAACGTCCCGGAAGTCGTATGAACGGTACGATCCACATCGTTACTCATTCCTTCAAGATCCGTGCCAGAACGTTTTAAATCTTCCATAAGTGTCTGGTTCATTCTATGAATCTCTTCCATGCTCTTTTGAGTCTGCTCACTCTTTTTTTCAAAATCTTTCACCATTTCTCCAAGAGAAACGTTCAATCTTATAAATTCTCCCGCTGTTTCCGAGATCTCTCGTTCCACCTGCCGAACACGTCTCACCAACACTTCGTCGAGTTGAGTCATAAAGGAATTCATTATAGTATCGGCAAAAAAAGCCGTACTCAACCGTCGAATAATGTCTTCATATTTTTTATCCATTAGAATGAATCCCCCCTTGTTGAGCATATGAAGAATCCCTTAGGCTCCGTATATTGTTCCGAGAAGATCCATTCCACACTGGAGATTTTCGAACCAGGAAAGAAATTTCTTCACGTCGTTACCCTTGATAACAGCTCCGTGTTGTGGCGCAATAGCGACTATATCCAAAGAAGAGATTTGTTTTACCCAGCGTCGACAAACATTGTTGGAAGCCATATACCGTTTATGAAATCCCTCCATATACTGAATATGTTTTTCAAAATTATCTACCACGGGATATCGACTATTTTGAGGGAAAATCGCAGCACCAATATCTCCCGTAAAGAGAATTCTTGAGGTAGGGTCATAGAGGGAAAAAGCTCCTGTCGAGTGAAGAAAATGAGAAGGAATCAGCTTCATAGTCCGGCCATTAGAAAGAGAAAAGGCTCCCCCCTTATCGGGGATAGCTGTAATTCTTCTATGATCGTATATTCCAAAGTGAGGAAGGAATCGGGTCCAAAGCCCCGAAATATAAACCTGAGATCGCTCTGTCATAGACAACCAGAGCGTAATGCCAGACGATACATCTGGGTCTTGGTGAGAATAAAAAATATGTTTAATGTCTTTTAGCTCAAAAAGTTCTGCCACGTTGGCAAGTACTCTAGGAAAAACATGAGCCCCGCCTGGATCGAGCAATACAACTTCCTTACCTGAAAGGATAACGTATTGATTCGTCTGGACAACTCCTTCTTCTTCCTGTTCTTCCCATCCGAGAAGATAAAACTTGTGATCTTCCTGCTCATAGAGCGTGATGGAACTTTGATGATCCATGAAGACCCACTCCTTTATTATGTTAGGCATGATAATAGTTTTTTATGAAATTTGGGACTTCTACTGCAGGAAGGGGACGACTCAGAATATACCCCTGAATTACATCGCAGTGTACGTTTTCAAGAAAGCACTGTTGCTCCGCAGTTTCCACTCCTTCAGCTATCACGCTACGTTCCAAAGAATGTGCTAAGTTGATTATAGTTTTAACAAGTAATTCATCACTGCTATTCTTCCCAATTCCATCGATAAAAGACTTATCTATTTTTATAACATCTACAGGGAAACGGCTAAGATACGCTAATGAAGAATATCCTGTACCAAAATCATCGATAAAAAGCCGACAACCGAAGCTTTTTAATTTCTGAAGTATCGTCAGAGAAAAATCTCCGTTCTTCATAATTCCAGATTCTGTAATTTCAAAAGCAATTTGGCCCGGTTCAATAGAATACTTTTCAAGGATATTTTTTATTTCATCAATGAAATTTTTCTGGTAGATCTGTTTAGGAGAAATATTTACGCTCACTTCGATGGAACCGAGAAAGCGATCGTTCCATCGATTCTTTTGCTTACACGCCATAGAAAGTATTTTTTCTCCTAAAGGTAATATAAGACCTGTCTCTTCCGCTGTAGGAATAAAGTCTCCAGGAGCGATAAGCCCCCGCTTCCCATGTTTCCATCGTACTAATGCCTCTACTCCACAAACATGCTTTTTCACCATATCGAGTTGCGGCTGGTAATAGAGAAAAAACTCGTTATATAAAAGCCCTCTTCGAAGATCGCTTTCCAGTAAAAGGCGCTCACCGGTCTGAACACCAAGTTCACCTTTAAAAAATTGATGCGCATTTAAACCCGTTTCTTTCGCTCTAAAAAGAGCAATATCTGCTTTTTGAAGTAAAATCTCCTCGTCTGTTCCATCGTCTGGAAATACGCTAATACCAACCCGTGCTGTTAGGAAAAAACGCGTACCATTTACATCAAAGGGCTCATTGAAGCACTCTAAAAGCATCTTTGCTATCTGAGCTATCTCCATAACATTTTTAGCCTGATGGGCAAGAATATAAAAAATATCTCCACTGATACGAGCTACCGTATTTATTTCTCCAGCAGCTTTTTGAAGACGTTGAGCTACATGCTGTAAAAGAAGATCGCCGGAAAAATGACCTAAACTCTCATTTACAGCTTTAAAACGATTTATATTCAGAAATAAAACTCCCAAAAAAGGGGCATCTTTTGATCTTTTCTTCATCTCCCGACGTAAAAGGTCAAGAAACATCTCCTTGTTCGGTAGTCCCGTAAGCTGATCGTACCAAGATTTTAGGCGAATTTGGGCATCCTTCGTCTTCATTGTGGAAAGATCGCTAAAAACAGAGATATATTCCGTAACTTGCCCTTTCTCATCGTATACGCTAGTAACATAAAGCCACTCAGGGTACACTTCCCCATCCTTACGGCGATTCCAAATCTCGCCTTCCCAATATCCTTTCTCAATAAGAGATTTCCAAAAATTCATATAAAAGTTCTTTGTGTGCTTATTCGACTTCAATATTCTTGGGTTTTTCCCTATCACTTCATGAGATTCATAGCCAGTAATAGTTGTAAAGGCAGGGTTCACCATTGTAATCGTTCCATAGGAATCGGTTATAACCACACCTTCCAAGGCGTGGTTCATAACACCTAAAGTCAATTGAACGATTTTCTCTCGTTTCTTTCTATGCGTAACATCCCGAATAACCCCTACCATTTCCCGAACATTGTTCTGCTCATCGAAAAGGGGGGTTTTTTGAAGGCTAAAAGAGCTTTTTCCCGTTGTTTCCGTGATGAAAATCTCTTTCTTTACCTCTCCTCCTTCAAACCATCTTTTCTGGTCATCTTCCAGCCAATAGAGTAAATGCCCTCTTAATTTTTTTTCATGAAGAGCAAAAATCTGTACAGCCTGCTCATTGCCCCATATCCAGCGCCCAGATCCATCGCTTAAAACAACGGCCTCATGAGAATTGACAAAAAGTTGCTGTATCACTTGTTGCGTATTTTCTTTATTATCCATTTTATTAATCATATTTAATCTAAGCATGTTTATAGAAACGTCCAGGTCTTCCAAACTAACGGAAGATCACTTCATCACCTAAAAAAGCTGTACCTCCACTCAAAACCTTAAGGAAATATCCGCAGAGAGGCAGAAGGCACCATCCTTTATAGTCATAAGAGTGGGGTTCGCCAGGTTTTTTCCCTTTTCCCACAACCTGGAGGATTACATCCTTTCCTATTTGCAATAGAGCTCCTGAAGGCATCTCGCTCGGCAAGCCTTCCACAATCAGATTTTCAGCAAGAGAACCTGGTTGGAAAGAAAAGCCTGCCTTTTGTTCCGCATCCTCTATATCTTCACGACGAAGGAGGCTCACTTCTCGCTCGCTTAAACCATAGTGCGAGTCTCCTTCAATTCCACCTGGAATAAAAGAGGCCTCATTCTGTAGTCTTTTAGGTTCATTTCTTTTCTCACTCACACAAATTGCAAGTATTTTCGCCACTCTCTTCTCTCCTTCCTATTTGGGAAATACTTAATATTTAATATATCATAAAATTTTCATAGATCGACAAACAAGTGTTAAAATAAAGAACAAATAATCTTGTAAAGGAGGGCGGAACATGTTCGATGTGCGGAATATATTGACACCAGGTCTCTTTGCTACTGTAAAGAAAACCGTGGAAGTGGACGACACTGTGGGGAATAAAAATGTTCATCTCAACCAGCTTCTTTCCACCTCGTCGTGTGTTCAATCTATTATTGAGGCATGTATGAAAACAGTGGACCATCTTCTGCCCGAAGGATATATCTCTATTGGAAAATCTATTGAAGTTGTTCATGAAGCCACCGCTATGCTCGGAGTCTCTCTGGAATTCAAAGCGACTCTCGCCGAAATAGAGGGGAATCGCTTACTCTTTCAAATTTCTGCAAACGATGCCCTCGGAATTATTTTAACTGCCACACATGAGCGAGTCGTGGTCAACCATATGGCACTTATGGATCGTGCTATTGAACGTGCCCAAAAATTAAAGAAAATTCGAGAACTACTCTAAAGAAGGCCCTCCTGTAGAGAGGGCTTTCTCCATTTGCTCTATAAATTTTCTCTTATTCTTTGTCGCTATAAAGACGGAAGAGGGCCTGGGTCCCATCATTTTCGTGTCCCAAAGACGCTAATTTCTTATACATGGAAAGAGCCATCTCCAAACCAGGAGTGTCAAGGCTCATTCCATCAGCCGCTTCCAGTGCAATCTTCATATCCTTAATAAAATGTTTTATATAAAAGCCTGGGTCGAAGTTGCCGGCAATCATACGAGGGGCAAGATTCGATAGAGACCAGCTGCCAGCGGCACCTTGGCTAATACTAGCAAGAACTTTTTCCGGGTCAAGGCCAGCTTTAAGAGCATAAGAAATAGCTTCGCACACCCCGATCATGTTGGAAGCGATGGCGATTTGGTTGGCCATTTTAGTATGTTGACCACTCCCAGCCCTGCCCTGGTAAACAATATTCTTTCCCATGACCTGGAAAAGAGGGAGAACCGCTTTAAACGTGTCTTCTTTGCCCCCAACCATTATGGAGAGAGAGCCCTCCCTTGCCCCCTTATCCCCACCAGAGACAGGAGCATCCAATGCGTGAAGTTGTTTGCGTTCCGCCGCTTCATAAATACGAAGAGCCAGACTCGGACTTGAGGTCGTCATATCAACAAGAAATGTGCCATGTTTTGTATTCTCAATCAGCCCTTGAGACCCAAAGTATATTTCCTCTACATCTCTGGGGAACCCCACCATTGTGATAACACCATTGCATTTTCTCGCAAGATCAGCTACTTTTTCTTCCCAGATAGCGCCCTGTTCTACGAGGTCCTTTCCTTTCTCACGAGTCCTGTTGTAGATATGTAGTTCATATCCTGCATCGAGAATATGCTTCGCCATACTACCTCCCATAACGCCTAACCCTATAAAACCGATAACAGAAGTTTTTGGTGCAAGAACGTCTTCCATAAGCGTCATCTCCTCTCTCCGCTTTCTAGTTAACTATATAACGTATGGTATCACATGATGGCTTGAATTCATTGGGTATCATGGTTATGATGGAATTGTTTTTACACCATATTCTCTTCTGCTTCGCTCTTTTTTGAAGAAATCCAGAAAAGAAAGAAGGGATAAATTATGTCGCAGTATCTGGACGAAATTGGGGAAATTCTTGGGCCTGAAAGGGAATCTCTCCTCACATATACGTGTTGGGGAATTCCTTCCGATATGCTTGTTGTTCCTGGCCCAGATTTTGTAGATCGCTTTGCGGCTGAGACAGACCGCCCTACCCCTGTGCTGAGATCTCTCCAGACACTTTTTGACCATGGCAGACTTAAAGGGACAGGATATCTTTCTATTCTTCCTGTAGATCAAGGCGTGGAACACTCTGCCGGCGCTAGTTTTGCAGCTAATCCAATCTATTTTGATCCAGAAAACATTGTGAAACTTGCTATAGAAGCCGAATGCAGCGCAGTAGCCAGCACACTTGGCGTGTTGGGAGCCATGGCTAGAAAATATGCCCACCGCATTCCCTTTATACTTAAAATAAATCATAACCAACTTCTTTCATATCCCAACACCTACGACCAGATTCTTTTTGCGTCGGTAAAACAAGCTCGAGATTTGGGGGCAGTGGCGGTAGGCGCGACTATTTATTTTGGAAGCCCAGAGTCGCCTCGCCAAATTCAAGAAGTTTCCGCAGCGTTCCAAGCAGCTCATGAAATGGGCATGGCCACCATCCTTTGGTGTTACTTACGAAACAAGGCCTTTAAAACTAAAGAAAAGGATTATCATCTCGCTGCTGATCTGACAGGACAGGCAAACTATTTAGGTGTTACGCTTGAAGCAGATATTATTAAACAAAAACTTCCTATGACAAATGGAGGCTTTCGAGATCTTCATTTTGGGAAAACATCGCCAGAGCTTTATGAAAAATTTGTTACCGATCACCCTATAGACCTTCTTCGTTACCAAGTAGCGAACTGCTATATGGGACGAATTGGTCTCATCAGCTCAGGGGGGGCTTCTTTAGGTGCTAGCGATCTTAGAGAGGCTGTAAGAACTGCGGTAATCAACAAAAGAGGAGGTGGTCTGGGGCTCATTCTTGGTCGAAAAGCCTTTCAGAAACCTTTTAAAGAAGGCATTGATCTTATTCATTCCGTACAAAATGTTTATCTTGAGAAGGGAATTTCTCTAGCTTGAGCACACTAAAACTATGAAAAAAAGATACGTGAGTTACCCTTTTTTCTTTATCATTATGGTATATACATATCTTTTACTCCCTGCTGGGGAGGTTTTTTCTTCCCCTGTACCCCGGTTGTGGGGAGAAACTATTCCTGGGGTTTGTACTCGCATGAAAACCGAGGAGCCTGTAGTAGCGCTCACGTTAGATGCTTGCGGAGGGAAAAGAGGGAACGGATTTGACAGGGAGCTCATTGAATGGCTTGAGAAGGAAAAAATTCCCGCCACTCTCTTTGTTACAGGACGATGGATAGAGGCAAACGAAGAAGTTTTTTTAAATCTCGCTTCCTCTCCCCTCTTTCAAATAGAGAACCATGGGATGAACCACAAACCTGCTTCTGTTTCTGGCCAATCTGCATACGGAATTAAAGGGGCTTGCTCCATAGATGAATTATTGGAAGAGGTAGATAAAGGCGCTGCTTCAATTTACAACAGGACTCGGCGACATCCTAAGCTATTTCGTTCAGGAACAAATTATTACGACGATATAGCTCTTTCCATTATTAAGGAACGGGGCTACTCTGTTGTAGGATACACAATTGCCGGCGATGGCGGGGCCTCTTTTTCGAAAAAAGAAATTATCTCTGTTCTTTTAAAGGCTCGCCCTGGAGACATTATTCTTTGTCATATGAACCATCCCGAAAGCAGCACCGCTGAAGGGCTTATGAGCGTAATTCCGCTGCTGCAAGAGAAAGGATTCCGTTTCGTTAAACTTCAAGACTATCCTCTTTTCTCGCAGGAAAATGATAAAAAGGAAGGAGAAAAATGATTGGATCTGCAATTCTTTTAGGAATCGTTTCCATGCTCTTGCTCCCTCTTGAAATGTCAGCAGCTATTCTTATTGCCCTGACCCTTTGGCTGACTTTTCGTGGGGGCGTTTTGTTCTGCATTTTCCTAGGATGGGTTTTAGGCGTTTTTCTGGGGATGGTTCGAGCGGAAACACACCTTTGGACTGTTCTTTCGCTAATACCTGTGGGCATATGGTTCTTCATTAACTGGCGCCACAAAATAGCTTCAGATATAACTTTCGTAACTTGCGCCTTTCGAGAACCTCTCGTTCGCCGAAAATTACTCCGATATGGGGGGCTGATTTTTCCCTGCATTATCTACCCGTTTGGTGGCTCAGGCGTCATGAATAAATACCTTATGATCGCTACAGTTTTCTCTTTCGCTCTTGAGAAAATAAGTTGCCATGTCCCTTTCCTGTCTAAATGGCTAACTGTCATATCTCCAGAACCTTACGAGAGAAAAGAAAAATCTATTTCTGGCACAACGTGCTATCTTCTCGGCGCTTTTGTTGCGTCCCTTTTTCCAGATCCCGCTTCAGTTCAAGCCCTCGTCATGGCTACCATCGGAGATGCCTGGGCCGTACTTGTAGGACAGCGTTGGGGGAAAATTCCATGGCTGGAAGGCAAGACTCTCGAAGGAAGCTTGGCATGTTTTTGTGGTGCTATCTCTGGAGGATATGTTTTTGGACTGTTGGTTCCTATGGGACAGGCACCATGGCTCATATTACTCTGGGGCAGTTTGGCAACGCTCTTTACAGAGGGTCTTTTCAAACATGAGCTGGACAACCTTCTCACTGCACCAGTAAGCGCCGCAGTTATGACTGCCGTTATATGGGTGGCTTATATCCTTTAAAGTAAAAGACTATACACGTACATATCGGTCTACATCATAGACTACGGGATAAACATTTCCTGTTTTAATAGCACCAATAAAATCCTCTTCACTCCTCACAATACCAGGGAAAGCGGTGGCATAACGCCCTACTCTATTGACAAGATGAGCATCGCTACCGCCAAGGCAAGGAAGATCCAGCTCGCAAGCAAGATTATGAGCTCTAAAATTATGAGTAAGGCGAGTACTTCCGTTGAAAGATTCCACTCCATTAAGTCCAGGAAGAGAGCGAATAAAATTCCCCATACCTCTGCCATTATCCCGGAAAGGATGGGCACTCACAGCTATTCCTCCTTGTTGGGCAACAATATCCACCACATCAATAGCATGCATTTTCTTCTGAGGAACAGCGTCAAGACCAAAAATAAGAAGATCGCCTTCGTAAGTTAAAAGCTCAAGACCTACCAACACAAGAAAATTATGTTTTTTCGACAGTTCCTGAGCAAAAGCACGCATTCCCATGCTTTCATGGTCTGTGACACAAATACCATTAAGCCCAAGAGCTTGACCTCTTTGGATGGCTTCTTCTATGGGAAGAAAGCTATCGGAAGAAAATTCTTCTGAGTGAAGATGCGTATCTATAACCAGGGTTATTCCTCCTAAAATATTTCTTTATATGTTTTATAATATCATGTTATTTCAATAGCGATTATAAAGAAGCCTCTTCTTCTGTCAAGGACAATGTGTTCCTCCATATGCCATATCTGCCCAACTTTTGGGATGTACTTCAGAACCGCTTTTTATTTATGGTAGACTAAAGCGCTATGTATTTCTTATGCTAAGATGAAGTGGGTATACGTTACTATGCAGAGGAGGAAAAATTGTGGCTGAACGTTCAGGAGCAAGCGATCGAGCTTTCCAAAAAATCATAGGACTTGTTTTGTCTCATGAACTTAAACCTGGAGATAGAATTTATGAAACAAACCTGGCTGAAGAACTCGATATGAGCAGAACTCCCGTGAGGGAGGCTCTCTCTCGTTTAGCTTCAACAGGCTTTATTGAAAAAATGCCTAAGCAAAAAGGATATTTGATCCCTACTCTTTCTCCGGACGATATGGAACAAATTTACTACATGCGCATAACACTGGAGGGGAAAGCCGCACGAATTGCTGCGCGAATTGCTGACAAGAGAATGGCCGAAACCCTGACACGCATCAATGAAGAAGAGAAAAAGAGATATCTCGCTAACGAAAAAGATGAATATGCTGCCTTGAACGAGAAGTTCCATATGGCCATTGCTAAAATGTCAGGAAATACGTATCTGTATCGCTATATACAACAACTTTTTTGGCGTTCCAACCTCTATGTTTTCTTTTTCATGAGTTTTTATAATCTGGCCCAACTCAATAAGGTCCAGCCTGGATCCCAAATAAGGTTAAGCTACGAAGAACACCATAAAATTGTAGAAGCTATCACCGCTAACGACCCTGTTGCTGCAGAAAAGGCCATGCAAGAGCATCTTGTTATCGCCTATAACTCAATGCTTAATCCCCAAAAAAGTCCGCATATGTCCTTTGGAGAATTTGATATGTAGAGAAATAGAGGCCCTCCCTCTAGAGCTAGTAGAGGGCCTTCTTTTTTATTGTTCCTCAAAAAGTCCTCTTTTTATCACTCGTCCCTTTTCAAACATAATCTCTCCGCGAGCTATGACTGTGTGAAGAGAAAGTTCATCTTCACTTAAAAGGAGAAGATCCGCGTCACCACCTTCGACAATTCTTCCCTTTTCGAAAAGGCAAAGATGATCAGCTACATTCGTCGATACAATCCGAACTGCCGTTTCTATAGCTATCCCCTCGCGAATCATTTGCGTAAATTCTTCAAATAAAGCCTTCACCGGCGCGATAAGTGGTTGTAGTGTACCTGTATCGGGATTATGGACAGTCATGACTCCGTTGCCATCTGAACTCATAGTAATGCGGTTTTCAGCCACTCCTTGTTTCAAAAGCAATGCTACAGCTTGGCTGGGATTTACAGCTGAAATAAAACCATAACGACTCGAAACCCCAGCACTTATATCCACATATCCCCCTTCCCTTCCCCAAAAAACAGCTTCTTGAAGAACCTCCTGAGATCTGTTGAGGTGGGTTGGAGCGAATTGGTGAATAGGAATATCAGTTGTCTCTACAATATCTAAAAATGGACGAAGACGATGAGTTCCTTCCCCTATATGGATCATCACAACTCCAGATTTTCCAGAGAGGATGCCACCTACCCGTGCCTGTGATACAGTTTCTTGAAGGGTTTGTCGACTCACATGCGAAGACCGATGATCTGAAAAGGCAATTTTAAGACCTATTACTTTATCGATGAGCATTATATCGCTTGTAATATCACTTGTCAGAACAGGGCTGGGGATCTGATAGGCTCCTGTAAATATCTTTGTGGTTATACCTTCCATCTCTAAGGCACGGGCCTTCATGAGCAACTCTCGCAAAGAACGAGCAACACCATCCGTTCCTAGCAATCCCACAGCTGTTGTTATGCCCGCTTTAACGAGTAGGGAGAGAGGGGTAGGCGGTGTTCGGTAGAGAGGGCCTCCCTCTCCTCCGGCTCCATTAAAGTGTACATGTTGATCAATAAGCCCCGGAACAGCTAGAAGTTGGTCCCCCTCTATAATGCGAAAAACGAGGCCTGTTTCTTTCAATGCATTACAAGAAACATGGTCTTCAATCTTTATGATTTTCCCCCCGAAAATAAAAATATCCTTATAGCCCAAAGAGTTTGGAGCATAGACACGAACATTCCTAATTACAAGACCATTCATTATCATAGTCCCCCTCTTCTTTTAAAAATCAAGAAGAGCTCCTATTTTCACAGGAGCTCTCTAAACTTATCTTTTATCTTTTGCTTTCTATCTTCGGCCTGCAATCTAGCAGGACTCAAAGGTTCCTTTGCGAATAACCGTCCCTTCTTTCATCATTATAACTCCCTTAGCCACTACATAACGTAATGCTATATCGCTAGGAGTGATGATAAGAAGATCTGCATCATTCCCTGCAGAGAGACGTCCTTTATTGGCTAGTTTCAACCGATCGGCTACATTACTTGTCACTAAAGCGAGAGCTTCCTCTGTAGAGACTCCCGATTCCAGAAGAATCTCCCGCAGCGCCGTAAAGAGAGTTATAGGCTCGCCAATTCCCATACCTACAAGTTCACCTGCTTTATTAAACACTGGCATACTTCCATTGCCATCTGTGCTCATAGTAAACCTGGAAAGGGGGATATTTCGCAACCGCGCCTGACGCACTCCATCGCAGGGCTTCACCGAGTCACTATCACTTCCCATACTTGTAGTCATATCCGCAACTCCACCCTGTTCGCAATATTTAAGGGCTTCGTCAAAAAGCTTTTGATTTCTATTTACATGTGTAGGTACAATCTGACTCATAGGAATTTGTGTTCCAGCAAGAGCTTCTTGGATAATACCAAGCCCCCACTCTTCAGCTCCCATATGAGCTTCTACAATCCCCGCCTTCCCAGCCAGCATACCACCAACTCTCGCATCAGAAATCAATCTTCGCAACTCTTCTACTGTGGGATGGGATGACCGATGATCTGAAAGGGCCACCTTGGCTCCAATAACCTTATCGATAAGAACAATGTCTGTCATAACGTTTTCGGTAATGCTTACTGATGGAAGTCGATACGCACCGCTGTACATATAGGTACTTATCCCTTCGTTTTCGAGAGAACGTGCTTTTGCAAGAAGCTCTCTTAACGATCGAGACACACCGTCTGTACCAAGAGGCGCCACTGCCGTGGTAATACCGGCCTGAATAAAACTGCTTAGTTGGAGGGGCGGAGTTCGAAAATGAGGACCACCCTCTCCTCCAGCACCATTAAAATGGATATGGCTATCCATAAGGCCAGGTGTAACCCAGGCCCCTTCAGCGTCAATAATGGCAGCGTTTTTATCTAATGCCCGTACCGCCTCTTCCGAAATGTGAGTATCTATAGACAAAATAGAACGTCCTGCTATAAGTATATCTTTTCTCCCCAGAGATGTTGGCCCATAAACATGACCATTTTTAATCAGTAAAAGCCCCATACCTATCGCCTAGCCTCTCGCCTTAGATTTATCTGAAGGCCAAATGGCTATACCAGTAAAGCCGTAAAACCAGGCTGTTAAGAAACCGAGGTAGCATAAGAAGGCCCATGGCGCATAAGAAAACACCGGCACATCAAGAACGGTGGACATATAGATACCGGCAGCAGACCATGGGATGAGGGGAACTACCACAGTTCCAGAGTCCTCAAGAGTCCTGGAAAGAACTCGTCTTGAAACATTCATCTCATCACACAATTCGCGATACATAGTACCAGGAACAATTTCACTCAAGTACGAATTTCCCGTTCCCAGACCTGTCATGATACCTGAAAGAGAGATAGAGAAAACAAGTTTTCCCTTATTTCCACGAATAAACTTATCTCGCAATGCCGTGCTTATCCTGCTAAAAGTACCAGAATACTCAAGTTGACCGGCAAAAATATAAGCAAAGAAAACAACTGCAACAGACCCTGCCATGAACGAAAGTCCCCCACGGCTCAGTAACTTATCGACACTGGCCACACCTGTAGCAATTTTAGGGCCATTAGCCATTATCTTGACAACTTCAGGAACTGTATACCCTTGCATCATAGCTAAAGGTACTGCAGCCATCATGGCAACCCAAAGAACAGGAAGAGTGGGCTTCCTCATATAAGCAAGGATAAGAAGAACGACAGGTGGAATGAGAACGATTGGTGTCAGCGTAAACGTATTTTGTAACGCTGTCAGGATTTCGTTAATCTGACTCATATCGATAGCCCCGGAAGCTCTGGACCCAACAAGGGAATAGATCAAAAGGCTAATAATAAAGGCTGGAGCCGTAGTCCATATCATAGAGCGAATGTGATCAATAACATCTACTTCTGCAGTAGCAGCTGCCAAAACAGTGGTGTCAGAAACAGGGCTCAGCTTATCACCGAAATATGAGCCGGCTACAATAGCACCAGCAGCCGCTGCGGGAGAAACTCCTAATCCCATAGCTATCCCCATAAAAGCCACACCAAAAGTCGCAGCAGATCCCCAGGATGTTCCAGTTACAGTAGAAGATATACACGTAACGATAAAAGCGGCAAGAAGAAACGTTTTGGGAGTAAGAAGTTGAAGGCCAAGATAGATAATGTAAGGAATTGTTCCAGAAATCATCCAAGCTGCAATCATAGGTCCCACGGTGAGAAGTATCATAATAGCTCCCGAAGCTCTGGCCACCATGGGAACGATACCTCCGTTAAAAAGTTCATCCCATGTAAATTTATATCCAAAAACATACACAAAGGACGTAAACATAGAAACAATCATTAAGAGAAGAGCCGTATCGAAGCCAAAAAACAATTTCCCTACCATGATTATCGCAAGAATTGCACTAAAAATTCCAATGGAACCTGCTAAGCCAACTTCGCGATGTTCTTTTTCCACGGTCATCATATATTCCCTCCTTAATTGTGGTCGCTCTTAAAAAACACTGCAATTTTTCGCTCATTGTCACCCCCATAGAGGAAAAAGAATAATTGCATACTAACACGTATACGCAAATTTGTTCCTAAGAAGAAACGAAGATATTTTATCAAAAAGAAGATTCAAAGCATACCTACCGATTTTTAAAGGCTACACTTGACAAAAAAAGAATACGGAATGTACAATATCATCATCAATGGATATAGTTGTGTATCCATTGATGAGCAGGGGGATGCATATACATTATCTGTTCTTGACATTGCCCTTTACATATATTTTGCTTTCTTCCTTACTTTTTGCATATTACATCCTTGAAATCTTGCAATGCATCCCCATTTTTCTCTTCGACTTGGAGTTTTATGCTCTATGGAAGGGAGTGATGCCTGAAGAAACGACAAAAAACGTCTTATAATCCCATCTCAGCTAAGAGGAGGTCGTTCTTCATGGGTGTTTTCAGTAATGCTTTTGAAAAGAAATGGTTTTGGATCTTCATGTTTATGTACGTTTTAATTATGATTCCTTTCCCTTTTTTTTTCTCCACGAAGTACATTCCGTCAATAGCAGGACTTCCCTTGTTTATCGTAGGTTGGACCCTTCATACGGCAGCGACAATGGTTCTCATCTACATTTTTTATAAGCAGGCCATGTCTCGTCCCGAGTACCACGAATTCGACGAAGATAGTGGAAAATAGGAGGGAATAATCATGGATGCTGTCTCTACATTAATCCACCCAATGCCTGGTGCTTTTTATTCTGTTCTTGGTTTTTATTTTATTTTAATGGCGCTCATTGGTTACTACTCTGCCAAAAACACAAACACGCTCCAAGACTTCTTTGTTATGAGTGGTAAGGCTGGAGCTATTGTAAGTGGTATTGCATACTTCTCTACTCAATACAGCATGAGTACCTTCATGGGATGCCCAGCCACTTGCTATAAAGTAGGCTTTGCGGGCCTATCTATATCCGTTCCCGGCCTTGTTTTCAGCATGATCATCCCTGCACTCTTTGTAGGGAGGAAATTAGTCCACCTCGGCCATAAATACAAATTTCTTACTATGGCCGATTATCTTGCAGATCGTTTTGAATCTGACGGATTGCGCGTTCTCCTTGCTGTTCTTATGATCATTTTTCTTATCCCCATGATGGGTGCACAAACTATTGGTGCCGGCATTATTCTGCGTACCTTTACTGGTGCACCTGAATGGGTAGGTATTGTAGCCATGGGAGTCATTGTCATCTTATACTGCATGAGCGGTGGAATTCGCGGCGCCATGCTCACAGACGTGGTGCAGGGGTCTCTCATGGTTCTTACAGCTATCGTAACCTTCATTATTTCAGTGAAAATAGGGGGAGGCTTCTCCTCTATTTCCCAAAAACTTCTGGAGCTGAACCCAGAGTATATGAGCCATCCTGGGGTCGGGGGATCCTATGGCTGGGGAAATTATGTTTCCATGATCGTTATGTGGAGCTTTTTCTCTATCGGCCAACCCACGTTATTCACAAAATTTTTTGCTATGAAAGATTATAAGGTCATGTTCAAAGCCGTGATTCTGGGAACAATCGGCATGTGGCTTGCCGCAACTCTTATTGAGTGGTCTGGCGTCAATGCTATCGTATCCATTCCTCTCTTAGAAGGGAAACAAATCGACTTTGTTGTTCCTCTGATTCTTCAGCAGAGCGTATCCCCCTTCGTTTCTTCTGTTCTCATAGCAGGCATTATGGCTGCGGGAATGTCCACAATCGATAGCCTCCTTATCGTCTCTACTGGCGCAGTAACGAGAGATATATATCAGAAGCTTTTTAATCCTGAAGCTACCGATGCTCATATCCTTAAAATATCGCGGTACGTTACAGTCATTATTGGGGTCATCGCCATTCTTTTTGGTATATCCCGGCCAGCAACCATCTTTAAGCTCATTCTCTTCGCCTTCGGTGGATTAGGAATTTGGGCTGCGCCTATTATCTTGGGAATGTACTGGAAAGGCGCTACAAAAGCTGGCGCTTTTGCTTCAGTTGTTGTAGGAGAGATACTCTTTGTTCTTATGACTCTCAAATTCAAGTCTTGGGCTTTCGGATTTAACCCCTTAATCGTTTGCTGGATCTATGCAATGATCGTTATGGTCATCGTCAGCAAGTGTACTCGTCCAGCTTCCCAAGAAACTTTAGAGAAGCACTTCGCATAACCTTACCCTACTCTAAAAAGCCCTGGCCGTTTACAGCCAGGGCTTTTTATAAAAATAAGCTTTAGTTTCACTCAGAAAGGAGCCAATACTAATGTATTTAGCCTCTCTTACATGGAAAAAACTCGAGGAAAGTATTTCTGAAGAAACCATAGGACTTATTCCCTTAGGGAGCGTGGAGCAGCATGGCCCTCTCGGCCCTCTCGGAACCGATTATATGATTCCTGAAGAGCTGGCAAAACGAATAGAAGCCGCATACCCAGATCGAGTGCTTCTTGTACCAACAATGCCTTACGGAGTCTGTCCCTATCACACTTCTTTCCCCGGGACTATCGATATGGGGCTCGAAGTTCTAGCAGAAGTTATGACCCGAATAGCGATGGGCCTTATGAATGCAGGTATTAAAAAAATAATTTTTCTTAATGGACATGGTGGCAATGGTCCTTCGCTAGATAAGGCGGCATTAGCTGTTTACAATCGCGGCGGTATAGCTGCAATTGTAGATTGGTGGGTCCTTGCGGGACAACTGAATTCTACGTGGTCTGGCGGACACGGAGCTGGTCAAGAGACATCAGTCATGATGGCCATTAAACCAGATTTGGTACATATGAAGGACTTTTTCCCTGCAGAAATACACCACCTCAGTGATACCCTTCAGAATACCCATATCAGCACTGTCTTTTTCGGCAAAGGTTCTGTAAGAGTTATCCGGAACGTGAAAGATGTTACATCTAATGGCGCTTATGGTGGAACGGATGTCCCTGAAAAAGCGAATGCGCCATGGGGGAAAGAAATTATTGAAGGAGTCTCCGCATACCTTGTTAATTTTACTGAAGAGTTTCTGAAAGTCTCTCATATCTATCGCTCTGATGAGGCTTAGATATGCTTTCCCCAACAGAAAAGGAACTATGCGCTTCTCTCTCAGGGCCTCAGCTTTTTGACGATACAAAAACTATTGCTTCTTTTAATCGACTTTCTGGAAGCCAAGGAGAAGCAGGAGCCCTAGATTTCATAGAAAATCAGCTTCAGGCAACTGGGGTTCCTTTCCAGCGTTATTATTTCCCGGCTATTTTAAGTACCCCCCAAGAGGCGCATTTTTCCTATGTTGACGCTCAGGGAGAAAAGAGGAACGTTCCTTGCAAAACATGGAGTTTCACACCTTCCACAGCTCCTCAAGGCATTACGGCTCCATTACGGCTTATGGCCCCTCAAGCATTGGAACATCATCCCCTTACCTTTTGGGCAGAACGAAACCCTTCTGAAAATAAAAAAGATCTTGAAGGAATCATAGTCGTCTCAAGAACATCGAATCCCGTAGCCATTATGGATGCCGAGCGTCGTGGAGCCATTGCTTTTGTTATTCTCTGGTCTCAAGGCGATGAGGAACTTATTCATGAAGGGAATGTAAACATGGTATGGGGTACGCCAGAGCCGGAACAGACAGGAATGTATACTTCCATTCCTGTCATTGTTCTCTCAAAACCCGTAAGTGACACTCTCGCATCGACGCTACAAAAGGAAACTCTCCAGGGAACAATATATACAAACGTTCTCCAGGCTGTAACAAACATACCCGTTCTTGAAGCTGTAATTTCTTCGGATACAGAATCTCCATATTATCTTCTCGTTGGAAGCCACCTAGATTCTTGGCACTATGGAGCATCTGACAACGCCACCGGCAATGCGATTGCCCTAGCGTTGGCAGAAACCTTTGCGAAATTGAGAGGGAAAAAATTTGGGCTTCGAATCTGTTGGTGGTCAGGTCATTCAAACGGACGTTATGCCGGATCCTCCGCTTTCGCATCTCGTAACTTCATTTCTCTTAACAGACATTGCTTAGCCTATTCAAATATCGATATGCCAGGGATGAGAGGGGCTTCAAATTTTTCTCGAATAACGGTGGGCTCCGACCTCATGAATTGGGGCGCATCTGTTATAGAGGATCTCACTGGACAAAAAGGTGTCTGGGGAGCCCATGTTCGAGGGTGGGATCAATCTTTTCAAAATATCGGCATTTCTCCATACCTTATTTGGTCCTCCACTCTTCCAAAAGGCAGTCCCTACACAACCTCCAACAGCTTCATGAGTTGGTGGTGGCATACAGAAAAAGATCTTCCACAGTACACCGATAGCTCCATTTTGAAGCAAGATGGGCAAATTTATCTTCTCGCCCTTTCGCGAATATTATGTGCTTCGTCTTTCTCGTACAATATCCGCGCTCTTATTGAAACTATTACAGCGCGTCTCGACCAGCCTCTTTTCAAGGCGTTTAAAAAGCAAGACGAGGCAAAATCCATAACTCAAGAACTTCAAAGAATTCAAAAAACTCTGAGAGATCCCTTGTCTCTCGAGAAGCAATTATCTTACATAAGGAATCTTAATCGGATTCTCTATGCTTTTAAAGCTCCGGAACTACAAGATTGGGCTATTAATCTTGATTACATCCCCGGCCTCTCTTTAGCCCTTTCCTCTTCTCCGCAAACTTCAAGAGGGCATATTATTGTGCGGCATTTTATGGAAAACCAACTCAACAGAATTATATTATTGCTTCAACAACTTCAATAACAAATAAAGCCGATCGAATGAACACATCGATCGGCTTTATTTGTGGATAACTTACACACCTGTGTGTATATATTTCCATAGGATCCCTATATCCGTTTCATTTCTGATATTTTTAATACTTGACTGATTATTAAAAGCAGTATATAAAAAACATGCTTATTGCTTTTGTACGACGACTCTTAGTGAATCGTTCCCCCCTTGTAATAGCAATGATACAACATAGCAAAGGAGGGCTTTATATGGTAGAAAACAAGAAAAAGTCGTCAGCAAGTGGCCCTGGTCTTTTCCAACGCTTCATCAAAGGTATTGAAATTATCGGAAACAAACTTCCTCACCCATTCTGGCTCTTCGTCACCCTTTCACTTATCGTCATTATTCTTTCACTCTTACTCTCAAAAGCAGGGGTATCTGTTACATACATGGCTGCTGGGAAAGGAGGAGAAGCCGCAAAAGAAACCACTGTGTCCGTTACCAACTTGATTAGTTATAAAGCGCTTCGTCCTTTCTTTGCAGACTTTGTAAAAACGTATGTAGGATTTGCGCCTCTGGGTCTCATTATGACTATGATGCTTGGGATTGGGCTCATCGAGCAAACAGGCCTCATTTCAGCTCTCATGAGAAAAACTATTATGGGTGCACCCTCTTTTCTTGTCACAGCGGTTCTCGCCTTCGTAGGTATCAACGCTAACCTAGCATCTGATGCCGGCATCATTTTCACTCCTGCTATTGGTGCTGCCGTTTTCAAAGCGTTGGGGCGAAATCCATGGGTCGGAATCGTCACAGGTTATGCCGCTGCCTCTGGAGGCTTCACTGCGAATCTGTTTATTGCCGGAACAGACGCTCTTTTAGCTGGAATCACAGAGTCTGTAACCAAGGGGATGAACATTCCCGGGCCTGTTCATCCCCTTATCAACTGGTACTTCCTTGTAGTGGCAACCTTCGTTATAACCTTTGTAACAACCTTCGTTACAGAACGATTTACAGTCAAAATTCTTGGCGATACTCATGGACATGAAGATGAATCGGAACTTCTGAAACATGCTGTAACTCCAGAGGAAAATCGTGGGCTTCGTTACGCTCTTATAGCTGCTATCATATGCATTGGTCTTTTGCTCTACCTTACGGTGCCCCAGGGCTCATTCTTCAGGGCTGAT
>NZ_DHFC01000003.1:97754-98021 GCF_002400205.1 Aminobacterium sp. UBA4834
GCTCATTCTTCAGGGCTGATGATGGCAGCATTGTTCCAAAGTCTCCGCTTCTATCTGGCGTCGTAGCTATTATCTTCTTTCTTTTCTTTTTTGTGGGAATTGCCTATGGATATGGGTCAGGCAGCATCAAAGAAGCTTCTGATATTCCGAAGCTTATGCAAAAAGGATTGCAAGGCAGCCTGAGCTTTTTGGTTGTGGCATTACCTGCCTCTCTATTCATTAACCTTTTCAACACAAGCAACATGGCAACCATACTTTCCGTGCGAG
>NZ_DHFC01000003.1:98181-283246 GCF_002400205.1 Aminobacterium sp. UBA4834
ATGGCTTGAAGCTATGAATCTCGGCGGAATTCCTCTCCTCGTCATGTATATATTGCTCTGTACATTCCTCAATCTCTTTATCATGAGCGGTTCTGCAAAGTGGCTTATATTAGCTCCCATATTTGTACCCATGTTCTCCATGGTAGGTTTTTCTCCAGCCCTCACTCAACTTGCCTACAGAATTGGAGACTCATCTTCAAATATTATTACCCCTCTTTCCTACTACCTCCCAGTAGTTATCGGTCTAATGGAGCAATATAAACCAGAGGGACACACAGAACCTGTAGGAATGGGCACCGTCATCTCTCTGGCCATGCCCTATACTATTGCTTACCTCATATTCTTCACTCTTCAGCTTATTGTGTGGTACATCTTTAACCTTCCAATGGGACCAGGAGCTGGGTTGTTTCTATAAAATAAGAACTACTCTATAGGGGGGAATACCAAAGAGGCTGCTATTAAGGCAGCCTCTTTGGTTATTGGTTATTGGTTATTGGTTATTCGTTACTCTTAACATCTTTTAACACTGGCAATAATGCTCCAACATAATGTTCCAAAGATCTAGTCTCTCCAAAACTGGTCGAGGTACTAACATGGAAATCTGTACAACCCCAGGAAGTCTGCCAATATCTACCTGGCCGGTAAGGGTACATCGATTTCTAATCTCTGGCAGCATCATTCCTGTTAGGGAAACCATACGCATAAGTCCATTATCAACAGCTTCGTTAAGATTTTTCCCCGTTCCTACTACTTGAAGGGGTAAAACCTCCTGTTCGAGATCAAAACCCCACGAAGCAGCAATATTTAAAGCTTTTTCCATTATTTCTGGGGAACGAAGTTTTACAATATCCGGGAGGTCATTATGAGTAGGGAGAATAATTGGTCCATCAAGAGTCAGCCCTTTAATGATATGAACTTCAATAATTACTTCTGCTGATACATCAGTTGTGTGGCCAGCGATCTCTCCATCTCCCATCATGGCATGGACATCTCCAACATAAATACCGCCGCCAAAAACCTTCACAGGAACAATGACGAGAGAACCTTCCACAACCTCATTCACGTCCATGTGGCCGTCGGTACGATCCTTCAATGCCTCTTCAGTTAAGGCATACTTATGAGAAGCGCCTACAAGGAAACTTCCAAAATCACCTGCATTATGAGATGCTGGCATAGCCGCTGCTGGGCAACTCCCCATATTCCCTACCATAGGACGCAACGGAGCAATAATACCCGACAGATCTCCACGAGCAATAATATTTGCCGAGTACTGTCTGGATTCTGGGGGAAGAGCACTAAAATGTGCCGCATCACAAGCTATCTCTGCTGCTACATCAGGAGGAACCGTTACCGCTACATTTCTATTGTCATCCATCACTATCGTATAAGTACTTTCAAGTTTAAAGGGATGTACAGGAACACCACACTGTTTACAACGTATGGCATCTTCTCCTATTCCTTCTATATATGTTTCAGGATTTATGACTCCACAGGCAGGACATCGTTTCGCTACAAAAGGATCCCCTTGAAAATGCCCTTCCTGGGGCTTATCGGTACCAGATGTAGTGGCTAATGAAAGGACATGTATTTTTCGTACTTTTAACGCAATGGCATCTCCAACTTCTGCCCCTTCTACAGCTATAGGCCGGGTCACCTCATGACCACTCGGGAAATCTGGAGTAATCATCGCTCCCCAGCACCCCGGACTTACACGAGCAACAATAACACCTCCATCTCTCACAGGACCATCAAAAGTTTCAGAAGGATCTAAGACCCACACCATATCTCTCGTATTTACAATACTCCGAGTCATGATATACCTCCTTCTTTAGTCAATAGAGATCAAATTCTTAATACCCTTTTATAAGGGTCACAGCTATCCAAAAATTCTCAAAGGAAGTCAGGGCTTCCAATAAAATTTTTCCAGAAAGAGGTTTCTCTACGAATCGAACCATATAATCAGCCGTTTCGAAAGGAATCATTTCACCAGGAGTGGAAATAAAAATAATGGGGAGATAAAAAAAGGCTGGCTCACTTCGTATTTCCGACAAAAGCTCCTCACAGCCATGATTAGGCAACGCACAATCTGTAATCACCACATCAGGCTCGGAACGATCCCAATATTTACCTACTTGGCGAATATAATCGAGAGCCTCATATTGATTACAAACAATGTGTAAAGAGTTAACGATCTTTTCTTCTCTCAACAGTTTTCGCATTTCTTGGGCATACTGTTGATCCCTTTCCACCAAAAGAACTTCCACTACTTTTACACGTTTACCTCCCATAAAAAATCTCCCCCTTTAAAAAACTGGGGGACGACGAAAGAATCAGGGTTTTTATATACTAGCATCCATTTTCGAATTTTGCGAATTTTAAAATAAAGAGAACCGCCAATGTCCCACCCTCCAAATGCTGGATAGAAAATCCAGCATTTGGAGGGTGCACGTCACAAAGGCGGCTCTTTTTATTTTTAATTAATTATACGCTAAACGTATCTCTTCATCGCCAATAACAGCGGAGATCAGGTCTTGCCACATTGGAGAGTTCCATGTGCCTAGAGCGGAGTGAACAGTGTAGTATTTCTCAGGAATGGGGTGAGTCCCCACTACAACGTCGAGGCCAAAAGCTTCTTTAATATATTTTTTAAAATAATCAATTCTCGGACATGGAGGATAGCCAACAACCATACCTGTAGCAAGATGCACAACATCCGCTCCATTTTTCTTCATCTCTGCCGGAGCATATTCCACATTTCCACCGGGACATCCATTACACGTCGTGTACCCCACAAGTTCTAATTCTCTGTCTTTGTAACGGGCGAATCCTCCCTCTCTGTTATGAAGGGCTCTGAGACATTTCCCTCCTGCGCAAGTTCCATATCTATTACAGATAATAATACCAACGCGTACGACGTCTTTCATTCCCAATTCCCCCTCCGTCTTTATATAGTATTGACTTCTATAGGTCATCATGACGGAAACAGCCTCGCCGACGGCCACAATACCGTCGCCTCCACCCTTTTCCTAAGAGAGTGCATGGAAGATCTTGTGTCTTTTTGCACTCTTTCACTTTAGATGCGCATTCACCACACATTCCAGCAATTTCAAGACTCTGAGGAATAGGCTGAAAACCTGCCTCTTCAAGCCATTTCTTAATAATTTTTTCTTTTTCTTCTTCATTCTTGAGATGAAGAACCTTTCCACAACAACGGCAATAAAGATGGAAATGAATAGACGAAGAAGGAAGTTCAAAGCGTTCAAAACCTTCATCAAGAGAAAAACGATAGAGCAACCCCATGTCAGAAAGAAGGCCTATTGTTCTATACACTGTAGCAATACCTATGGAGGGATCTTTTTCGTGGGCCTTTTCCCATATCAGTTGTATATTACCGTGTTCGGCCTCCCCTTCAATAAGCACATCTATAATTGTCTGGCGCTGGTTTGTTAAACGAAAACCAGCCTTTTTAAGGGCTTCAACATACTCCTCGCGTTTAACCTGATCGTTTTGATCCATAGAGTAAAAACTCCTTTTTCAACATATCTATTAATGGGTAGGAAGAAAAGCCCCTACCTCGTAACACTTTTTACCATATAGCTTGACAAATATCTTAACAGAGAATAGGATTTATATGCAAATGATAATCATTATCAATAAGGAGGAAAAATAACATGCCTGGTTTTGATAGAACAGGACCGCGTGGTATGGGACCAATGACAGGTGGTGGCAGAGGTTTATGTCACTTTGGATATGTGCGTAGACGATTCTCACGATGGGGTCGTTGCTTCTTCGGTTTAGGCCGTGGCATGGGGAGAGGTTGGGGTATTTATAATGCTCCAGTAGATTGGGATTATGCTCCTACGACTCCTACGATTGAAGAAGAACGAAATATGCTCAAGGAAGAATTATCTCTGCTTGAAAACGAGATGGAAAATATTCGTAAACGCATGGCAGAAATTGAAGAAAATAAATAAAAAGGAGCTTTCCCATGAAGATAGCAATTGCTAAAAACGGAGATAACGTATCAGAACACTTTGGACACGCAAAAGAATTTCTCGTTGTTGACGTAGAGAATCAAAAAGAAATAGCACGGGAAATTGCAACACCTCCGCAAGGAGAACATGTGCCAGGGGCTATGCCTCATTGGATCGCATCCCTAGGTGCCAATCTTGTCATCACTGGCGGTATTGGACAAAGGGCATCTCAAATGCTGAGAGATGGAGGAGTGAACGTAGCTTGCGTACCTCCTCTTTCCGTAGAAAAGACACTCAGAGCGTTTCTCGATAATTCTCTTGAGATTGTTGGCGACCAATGTAGTCACGATCATTCTTCTCTTTAGGAGGGGAATATGTTTCGATTAACCGTAGTTAGTGGCAAGGGAGGAACTGGTAAAACATGTGTTGCCTCCTCTCTTGCCTTTGCTATTCGAGGAGGAACAGTTATTGACCTTGATGTAGATGAACCTGATCTTGGTTTAGTTTTAAACATCCAAAATCCGGAAAGTGAATCTATTTACAAGGTTGTTCCCCAGATAGATGCCAAACGATGTGTAGGATGCGGCATATGTGCTGATAGTTGTGTTTTTGGCGCCCTCAATCAGTTTGGTACGAACGTGCCGACAGTCAATATGAAATTATGTCATGGATGTGGCGTATGCGAGTATGTATGCCCTCAAAAGACCATTAAAGACAGTCAAACACAAATAGGGGAATTGAATAGTAAGCGTACTGAGAATTGGTGGTTTCTTGAAGGCAGATTAGATATAGGAGAACCTAATCCAGTTCCTGTTATACATGCTGTTCTCGAAAAGGCAAATTCTTTGCCCTTTCCACAAATTGTAGACGGACCTCCTGGGACAGCGTGCCCTATGGTTGCCGCCATTGAACAATCACATTTCGTCGTGCTGGTTACAGAGCCAACACCCTTTGGACTTTCTGACCTTGTCTTGGCCGCGGAAACTGTTCACGAACTTCAGATTCCCGCAGCTGTGGTTATCAATCGGTCTGACCTCGGTAATAGTAAAGAAACAGAAGTCTTTTGCAATAAAATAAATGTACCCATACTCGCTCGCTTGCCATTTTCAAAAGAAGTTGCACATGCTTATGCAGAAGGGACAGCCCCCTTTTGTGTTGATCGAAAATGGCGAGAAGCAACATACACTATTCTTGACCATGTTAAAGAGGTGCTCTCATGAACCCAAAAGAAATTGTAATTGTCAGTGGAAAAGGAGGCACTGGTAAAACATCAATTGTGTCAGCTTTATGCGCTCTCTTCAGCAAGAAAGCCCTCTTTTGTGATGTAGATGTAGACGCGCCCAACCTCCAGATTTTGCTCCATCCTAACGATGAAGAGTCTTTTTCATTTAGTGGTAGGAAAATACCTCAAATAGACTCTGAACGTTGCAATCTTTGCGGGAAATGTGTGAGTTTCTGTCGCTTTGATGCCCTCAAAAAAGAAATGGATGGTATCTCCTCTCTATCGTGGAAATGTGAAGGATGTGGTGGCTGTGCTCTTATATGCCCTCAAAATGCCATTACTATGAATTCGTACGAACAGGGCCAATATTGGCGGGGACAAACGTCTTTGGGCCCCCTCTGGCATGCTCGTCTTCATGCAGGAGAAGAAAATTCAGGAATGCTTGTTGCCAAGCTTCGCAACAAAGCTCGAGAAGAGGCTTGTAAGAAAGGGTACCCCTTTGTGATTGTTGACGGCCCCCCAGGAATCTCCTGCCCGACAATTTCGGCTCTTACAGGATCGACATTGGCTATAGCTGTTACAGAGCCTTCTCTATCAGGTCTTCATGATCTTCTTCGTCTTGGCGATCTGTGTTCCTCTTTGGAAGTTCCTTTAGCTGTCATTCTCAATAAAGCAGATCTTTCAGAAACAAGAAATGCGGAAATACAAGATCGGGCTAAAAGCAAAAATTGGCAATTTTTGGGTTCTATTCCTTTTAGGCCTGATGTTGTAGAAGCGATATCAAATAAAGAAATTCCTTTAGACGCTTTACATCCAGAAATAGAAACTATTTATACAAACTTGCTTCAAATAATCAATAACATAAAAATGTGAGGTGTGCACATATGCGTATTGCTGCAGCTGTCAATGAACCAACTATAAAAAGCCTTATAGCTGAACGTTTTGCCCGGGCTCCTTATTTTATAATTGTTGATGAAAATGGGAATCTCCTTGAAGCCATTGAAAACACAAATGCAGAACAGGGACACGGAGCTGGGGGAGCTGCTGTTCGTCTGCTCTCAAAACATAATATAGATCTTGTAATTGTGCCCCGTTTAGGGCCAAATGCAGAAGAAGCTTTGGCACAAGCTGGAATTAAGCACTTTAAAGCAGAAGGTCTCACACTTGAAGAAGCCTTATACTCCCTTGAAGGGAAAGGGGCGTCCTTGTAAGGACGCCCCTTTTTATCATTTAAAATGTGAGTCGATCTACAATTTCGTCGATAGTTTGATATGAGATATTCAAAGCAGGAAGGAGCCGAATACTGCCACCAGCCACATTCAAGAGCACCTTTCGCTCTAACGCTTTTTGCTTCACGTCTTGAGCATTCATTGTAGAAACACCAATCATGAGACCAAGCTGGCGGATATCCATGGACCACGAAAGTTTTTCCAATTTCTTCGCAAAATAGGCTCCTTTTTCCTTCACTTCTTCTAGAAATTCTTCTGTGAGGGCCTGTAGAACTACTTTCCCAGCCGCAAGAGAAATAGGGTTAGGGGCAAAGGTAGAACCATGATCCCCCTCTTGAAAAGGAGACCACCCACAGAAAATAGTGGCTCCTAAAGGCAACCCTCCACCAATGCCTTTTCCACAGGTAATAATATCAGGCTCTAACCCCCAATGTTGAAAAGAGAAAAAGCACCCCGTCCGTCCTAACCCTGCCTGAATTTCATCAGCTACAATGTAATATTTTTTGTCTTCCTTAAGTTCCGCTACCGCTTCGACTAAAGAATGAGGCAATGGCAATACTCCAGAGTTTCCCTGCACACACTCTAAAAATACACCTGCAATATCATGAGAAGCAGCATATTCTCGAAAGACCCTAACGTCTTTAGGCAAAAAAACTACGTCGGGCAATAGCGGCTCAAAAGGTTCTCTTATACTGGGACTCCATGTAACAGAGAGGGCCCCGCATGTCCTTCCATGGAAGTTCCCAATAAATGAAACAAGCATCCCTTTTTTTCGATATTTTCGAATAGCCTTCAATGCAGCCTCTGTAGCTTCGGCTCCTGAATTGGCGAAATAAACATCCCCTTCTCTTCCCGCCATCTGGCAGAGAAGCCTCGCCACTTCGACTCCATCAGGGTCAGAGAAATAGTTTGAGATGTGAGCATAACGCTTCATTTTCTCTGTCACAGCTTCTACGACAGCCGGATAGCTGTGACCTAAAGGAAGAACACCAATCCCAGCGAAGGTATCAAGAAAAACGCCCCTATTCGTTGTGATCTCCGAGCCCGATGCCGAAAGGATAGTGAGGTCAAAGGGGTGATAGACTGGGCACAGCATTATTTCTGATGCTCCGTTAAACCAAATTCCTCTACCAAAGCTTTTACTGCGCGGTCAGCATTTTCTTTGGTAACAAGAGTGGAAATTTTTATTTCAGATGTACTCGTCCCGAGCATAGAGATTTTTTCTCGGCATAAAGCAGAAAAAAAGCGAGCCGCCACGCCCGGCGCCGACTCCATACCCACACCTACGGCAGAAATTTTTGCCACTCTATCATCTTCCGTTAATCTCCATCCAGAATAGGAGGAAAAGACTTCCTCTACAGTGGATCGCACAACTGCTCCCTTTCCTTCCACCACTGTAAATGTAAGATAAGAATGCCCGTTATCGTTTACTGTGGATATCATATCCACATTTACACTTTTTTCAGCCAATGCCGTGAATAAAACACTCATGGCCTCATTACCTCCGGGCATGGGGCTAATAGTAACCTTTCTCTGGTTCGGGTCGGCCGTCACTCCTGTAACGACCGGTTGCTCCAACCATTCAGGCAATGTACTCACTACAAGGGTCCCCCTTTCATCAGAAAAAGTAGAGGCACAGTAAAGTTCGACGTTATATTTTTTTGCTATTTCCACGGCCCTCGAGTGGAGAACTTTCGCCCCCATGGACGAAAGTTCTAACACCTCACTGTATGTGACATAATCAAGTTTTTTAGCGGAAGGACATATTTTCGGGTCGCACGTATAAATACCAGCTACATCACTGTAAATTTCACATCTGGCTTTTGCTTTAGCAGCAATAGCCACAGCTGAGGTATCAGAACCTCCTCGCCCTAAAGTCGTGACCTCTCCCTCAGGCGTAATCCCCTGAAAACCTGTTACGACCACTACATGCCGTCGTTCCAGCTCCCGTTCAAGTTTCGCCATATCAAGATCCACAATACGAGCATTGCAAAAAGCACCTGTAGTGACCATCCCCAGCTGAAAAGCATTATAAGAAACTGCGGGAACGCCAATATCGTTTAAAGACATGGCCAAAAGAGCAGCCGAAACCTGCTCGCCTGTAGCTAAAAGCATATCGAGTTCCCGAGGAAGAGGCTCTTTCGAGACCTGCCCTGCCAATTCAATAAGGTTGTTTGTGGTTTTACCCATAGCAGAAACGACAACCACTAACTTTTCTCCAGTTTCTACTCGCTTCTTTATTTTTTCTGCAATACTTCGGATCTTCTCTGGTGTCGCTACTGAAGAACCACCGTATTTCTGCACAATCACTTGTCCAGACCTCCTGGATCAGAGGTTTCTCAGGTCTTGTACGATCTGAGTTTTGTCAGCTGTTTTTTCATCCACCATTTTAATAACACGAGCAGGAGAACCTGCAACTACAGCGTTAGATGGAACATCCCTTGTTACAATGGCACCAGCAGCAACAACAGCCCCTTTCCCGATGTGCACCCCTTCGAGAATAACGGCATTAGCTCCCACCAAAACATTGTCTTCAATCATAACCGGGGTCGCGCTTGGCGGCTCAACAACTCCTGCAACTACAGCCCCTGCGCCAATATGGCAATTGGAACCAATCATAGCCCGTCCACCAACTACAACGTTCATATCGATCATTGTGCCAGGCCCAATAATAGCTCCGATATTGATAACGGCTCCCATCATAACAACCGCACCTTTACCGATGTCTACCATATCGCGGATAATGGCACCTGGTTCAATTCGAGCCTCATATTTGGTGAGATTGGCCAATGGAAGAGCAGAGTTACGGGCCTCAACCTCTATATGTACAGCATTGATTCGGCTGGCATTCGCCGACAGGGCGGACTCCACTTCTTTGTAATCTCCAATGAGAAGACCGAAATGGTCGCCCCCAATAAAAGTAAGGGCTCCCCATGCGCAACCTTCAAAATGACCAGAAATAAAGGCCTTTGTGGGGGTCCTTTTTTTAGATTCCTTAATCAACTTGATGATTTCTTCGGCGCGCATGCAATAACCTCCTCAAAAGCATAGAATCCTGGTTCAGCTGTCACAGCAAACTGAGCCGCCCGCAAGGCTCCAAGAGCAAAAACTGTCCTTGAAAGAGCCCGATGGGTCAGTTCCAGAACTTCTCCTTCATTGGAGAAAAAAACTGAGTGATCTCCAGGAACGCCTCCCATACGTAAGGAATGGGTAGGACAGTTCCGCCCTGTAGCTTCCTTCAAAAGGAGCGCCGTTCCGGAAGGGGCATCTTTTTTGCGATTATGATGAACCTCGACAATTTCAAGATCCCAGTCAGAGAGATAAGAAGAAAATTCTCTCAAGATCATTTTCAGAACATTCACTCCTACCGAAAAGTTAAAACTTTGAATAACAGGAACATCCTGTCCCAGAGAGCGAAGATGGTCTACGTCCTCTTTTGTAATGGCCGTAGTGCCAATGACCAAAGCTGCCCCATGCTCTCGACACAACTCTATGGTTCGAGGAAAAGCCGTACGACTGGAAAAATCCACAATTACTTGAGGCGTATCGTTGCACCACTCCCCATCAACATCCACTGAGAGGCAAAGTGTATGATCAGCAAAAACTTTCTGAATCTCCTGCCCCATTCGGCCCGAGGCCCCAATCAATCCGTACCGCATCACAGAATGCCACATTCCTTCATAGCGCTATCCACAACAGCCATAGCTCGTTCCGATGCTGAAACTAAGGGCAAGCGAAGTTCGTTAGCGCACAATCCCAAGCTACTGACTCCATATTTCACAGGAACTGGGTTCGTTTCGCAGAATAGCCCTTTCATTAAGGGGAAAAGACGAAGGTGAAGCTCACGGGCTTTTTCTACATTATTGGCGAGAGCATATCGAATCATGTCAGATGTCTCTCGTGGCGCTACATTGGAAAGCACCGAAATAACTCCATCGCCTCCGGCATTGACAAGGTGAAAGGCTTGGTCGTCATTTCCTGATAATACAAGGAAATCAGGACGCTGTTTTCGAACCTTTCGAATGAGAAAATCCACCTGAGCTTCATCACCTGAAGCTTCTTTAATTCCTGCAATATTGTCTATCTCAGCAAGACGAAGGACTGTTTCAGGAAGAATATTGATCCCCGTTCTCCCTGGAACATTGTAAATAATCAGAGGCGTATCTCCAATACCCGAAGCAACAGCCCTAAAGTGCTGATAAAGCCCTTCCTGAGGAGGTTTATTGTAATAAGGCGTCACCACTAACACCCCATCAGCACCTAAAGAAACTGCTTGCTTCGATAATTCCAAAGCCACTGCCGTAGAGTTAGAACCTGTTCCAATCACAACAGGTATCCGTCCAGATCCCATTTTGACGGCAAAGCGAATGATCTCTTCCCGCTCTTTCATCGTTACAGCTGGAGCTTCACCAGTCGTTCCCAGCACAACAAAAAAGTCCACGCCACCATCCATCTGAAAAGCAAGAAACCTCTCAAAACTCTCATAATCCACCTTGCCTTCTCTGAAAGGTGTAATCACTGCTGTTCCTGTTCCCCTAAAAATCATCTGGCACACCTCCTGCTATAGAGTACGGGCATTAAGTGCCCGATGTTTCTGTAGAATGCGAACGGCATTTGTCGCCGCTCCCACTCGAATATTATCAGCAACATTCCACATTAAAAATCTAAATTCATCGAAAGCACGAAGACGAGAAATATAAACGAAGTCTGTTCCTGCAGCTTCAATGGGAGAAATAATATCGTCAGTAAGCACCACATTCTCACTCTCCAACAATGCATCCCTCACTTGTTTCAAGGAAGCAGATCGACGAGTCTCGACAAGAACAGATTCAGAATGACCATAAAAGACAGGAACACGAACTGTGGTCGGCCATACAAGAATACTCTCGTCTCGAAAAATTTTTCGAGGTTCGTGAACCATTTTCATCTCTTCTTCGGAAAAACCATTCTCTAAAAGGGCGCCAATTTGAGGAATGACGTTAAGGTGAATTTGTCGAATAAACTTTTTAGGTTCAATATGACCTTCAATTTGATCTCGAAGCTCATCCATGCCTTTTTTACCAGCTCCAGAAACAGATTGATAGGTGCTGACAACTATTGATTTTATTCCAAAACGGCGATGAATTTCATAGAGCCCAAGAACCATTTGAATAGTTGAACAATTAGGGTTAGCTACAATACCCCGATATCCTTTTAATATATCTCCATTAATCTCAGGTACAACCAGGGGAACGTCTACATTCATGCGAAAAGCAGAAGAATTATCAATAACGACAGAACCTGCTTCAGCCGCCGTCGGAGCGAAAATTTTAGACACACCTGAACCTGCAGAGAAAAGTACGTAGTCATAGCCAGCCTTGAGTTTTTCATGGGTCAGCTCCTCCACTTTGTATTCCTGGCCATAAAACATAAGGGTGGAACCTGCCGACTTTGACGATGCAAAGAAATGACATTCGTCAGGGTGGATATGTTGTTCTTCAAGCACACGAACCATCATGCGCCCTACTTCGCCTGTAGCTCCTGCTATCGCAATCCTCATGGATCTATTCCTCCTTCTCATACCATTAACAATCTCCATCAACACTATATAAAAAAAGGCCCGTCCCCGAAGGGACGAGCCTTTGATATATCAATGCCCGCGGTACCACCCTGCTTAGACACTATAACGTGCCCCGCCTCGACTTCCGTCACGTGGAAGCAATTCGTGAATGTACTCCAGCCTTCTTTTCAAAAGCCTTTCCACCCCAGCTCCACAGGTTTTAGGCCTTTTTCGCCACCTTAAGGATGTCTCTCAGCCGGTGAACATCCATCTCTGGTAAGGATTCGACAAAACGAGGCGCCCTGCTTCTTCGCCTTTACTATTATTTATCATGGTAAAGTTCCAAATGGTACAGATTGGGTCGGATTATACGAAACAAATAGAAAGCTGTCAAGAGATATGATCACTTTTCGTGTATCGCTATATATCCACCACAACATTATCTATAAGCCGAGTTGAACCAAACCTCACTGCCAAAGCAATAAGGACCTTCCCTTGAAGAGGATCTACCGCTTCTAAATCCCAACAATCTACAATCTCGATATAGTCAATATTCGCTTTTTCCTTCTCATGAATCATTTTTTCTATAGTCTCATAAATCGTTGCGTGACTTCTCTCGCCCTTCTCAATCAACTGCACGGCTCTCTGTAACGAACGATAAAGAACTAGCGCTTGGTCTCGTTCTTCAGCAGTTAAATACACGTTACGAGAGCTCATGGCAAGACCGTCTTTTTCCCGTACAATAGGACATACACGAATTTGGATATCCTGATTCAAATCTTCAACCATACGCCGAACCACGATAGCCTGTTGGGCATCTTTCTGCCCAAAATATGCTCGGCCGGGCCTGACTATATTAAAAAGTTTTGTCACTACTGTTGTCACTCCACAGAAATGTCCTGGCCTAGAGCGTCCACATAATCCCCTCGTCAGTTTCTCTACATTAACACGCGTCTGGAAGCCATCTGGATACATTTCAGTAACAGAAGGGTGAAAAATAATGGTGGCACCGGCATCCTTAGCCACAGCTTCATCATGCAAAATATCCCGAGGATACGATGCATAATCTTCTTGAGGACCAAACTGGGTGGGATTTACAAAAATACTGACTACAACTATATCATTCTCTTGTGCCGCTTTTCGAATTAAAGAAATATGCCCATCATGGAGGAACCCCATAGTAGGGACTAAACCTATACTTTTACCTTCTTTACGATATTGACGTAACATACCTCTCAGCGCTGTAATACTCGTGATACTACTATCCATTACCCTTCCATCCTCCTAGCAGTTCATATGTTCTTCCAATGCTTAAAGCCATACCCTACCACTTCAGAGACATCTGAAAGCACAATAAAAGTCTGTGGGTCAATAGAAACCACAAATCTTTTTAATTCCATGGCCTGCCGCCGCGTTAAGATAACCATAATCATATTCTTGGGTTGACCCGAATAGGCTCCTCGCGCATCGATAAGAGTAGCACTTCGGTCAAGGTTCTCTATGATAAATCGTTTTATCTCTTCTGGTCGCTGCGTAATAATGAGAAGTTGTTTTCGTCGGTCAAAAGATTTTAATACACTATCGATAGTGAGGCTTTCAACATAAAGCAACACACCGCCCATGAGAAGCTGTTCTATATCCACAACAAACCAAGAGGCAATGAGTACGGCAATATTAATATAAAAAGAATACATACCTACATCAACACCGTACTTTTTTCTCGCTGCCATTACTATTACATCAGTACCTCCCGTTGAGCCTCCCCCACGAAAAACCAACCCCATCCCAAGCCCGCCTAAAACGCCTCCTAAAATAGCTGCAAGGAAAGTGTTGTGAAGGACTGGGTAGTGAAAAAGCTCAAAAAACATAATAGAAAGGGTATTAAGAACCGTAACATATAATGTCCAAAGTACAAAACGAGGGGACAGCACTCTCCAGCCCCACATAAGCAAGAGGGGGTTCCCAAGGGCAAGAACCCATGCAGGCGATATACCCCAGGCATAATGAGTGATTAACGCAATGCCTGTCAATCCGGTACTTGCAAATTTATAAGGGGCGGTCAGGGCTATAATGGCAAAACTCATAATAATCGTCCCAATCGTAGTATACGCTAGAGTCCCCCATTCCTGCCGAATCCAGTTCTTTAAAACATTTCTCTGTTCTTTCCAATTTTTAGAACTTTCTGTGCCCATTTATCATCGTCGCTCCCTATAAAGTGAGAAGTGTAAACCCCTTGCCTAGAAAATTACATATAGGTAGTTTTTTTACTTTATTAATCATTCCACGGGAAAAAAATTCTTCGATGATTCCAACGTGCAATCTCGTAAATTCCTCCCGTTTCTCGATCCCACGCATAAACCCCGTTTGCTGCGAGACGACCTACAGCGTCAAGAAAAAACATGTTACGAGAAAGAGCTTGTCCATAGCTAACAACACCTTCAAAACGCCTTACAAGAGGAAGATGTCCTCTTCCTTTTATATCAATCCAATAATCCGGTACTGGAATATGACTCTTTTGAAGGTACCGTAACGCTTCAATATACGCTTGAGGTGCTTCCTCTAAAAAAAGAAGTTTGCCTCTAGAAGATTGCCTTAAATTTTTCAAGAGAGAGAATGCCAACCAATGAGCTGATGTATCAGGCATATAGCTCAAAGACACAACTGCAGAGTAAAATCCATCCATCAAGGCTAAAGATCTAGGAATAATGTGTGGATACCAAAATCCTTCTACACTTTCCCATCTTTCGAGATGACCATCACAGAGCATCATCAATAACGAGAGACTATTCGCCGCTTTTTGGCGCAAGGAAAGAGGAGTAGAGAGGGATCTCCATAAAAGTTCGGGCTCCAAAACATGGGCTTCTCTTATAAGATCTTGCTTCAATTGTTCTGCTTCTCTAAACATGCTTTTTTCAAGAGAATAAGATTGAACAAGATCTTCCCATTCTGTAGCTCCAGCGATCTGAACCGTGCAAAACACGATAACCACACTCATAGCCCAGAGATACTTCCACTTTAACTTCCTCATCTTTGCCACCTCCAGCCCTCGTTACATTGAGGGCTTCCCACCAGAAAGTCTATTTTGGTTGTAGAACTCTCATAGCATCAAATAAAGTGCGCTTCCAATAATCAACGAAGCGCTTTGATCAAAAGAGGCCTTTATTTTTTGCCAAACCTTCGTGTCCATAAAGCCATAAGACGAGCAAGAGAAAGCGCCACATCGGGATCCCCAACCCGTTCCCTTACGCGGTCTAGATTTTTCGCTATATCATTGGGTGCCGGAGTAATAATACGCCTCTGTCTTTCAATACTCTTCTGAGTCGATTTAGAGGAAATATGCCCAACTACAACTCGAACTCCTGAAACAGGGAGATCCCATTCTTCTCTCACCTTTCGAGCAATGCAAGCTCCCATCATAGAAATACGTTGAGCTGCAGCAGGACTATCGGCACGAATACAAAGCATAGTCTCTTCAAGGGAGTAAGGTTGGCTTCGCTTTGCTATACCTTCTCCCACCACATCTCCCCAACGTTTGGCTAGATGCGCGAGCAAAATTCGTTCTTTCGCTACTCGAGAAAAAGTACCCTCCAAAAGAGATGCTATAGAATTAGCCTGATTATGCCGTCGTACTCCCACTTCCTTTTCGCCTCCTTCGCGTTTCCAAATATATCGAAAGAAGTTGAATATCTGCCGGCGTCACTCCGGAAATTCTACTCGCCTGCCCAAGAGTACGAGGTTGCACTTTTTTTAATTTCTGAAGACTTTCTGTTAATAGACCAGGAACATCTTCATAACAGAATTTTTCTGGTATATAAACCTTCTCAGACTTTTGAAGCTGCCGAACTTGCCGTTCCTGCCTCTCAATGTATCCCGCATACTTAATTTCAATCTCCACGCTTCTCCTCTCATCTTCAGTGAGAGGAGAACTCAAAGCAGGAAGGAATGTCTCAATTTCTTTATACGTAACTTCCGGCCGACATAACAAATCCCATGCCCGAAGAGCTTCTTGAACAGGAGAAGAACCTATTCGTCGTAACCATTGGTTTACTTCTTCAGAAGGGAGGACACGAAAGGAAGAAAGCCTTTCTTTCTCTTCATCCACATTTTTCCACTTTTTAAGGAGTCTTGTCCATTTTTCGTCATCAATAAGTCCTAAACGTCGTCCAATTGGGGCAAGGCGACGATCAGCATTATCAAAGCGGAGAAGAAGGCGATATTCACATCGGCTCGTTAACATTCTATAGGGTTCTTCAGTACCCTTAGTCACAAGGTCGTCAATTAAAACCCCTATATAAGCATCTGACCTCTCTAAAACCAACGGCTCTTCCTTCCTGAGAGAAAGAACCGCATTGATGCCTGCCATAAGTCCTTGAGCCCCTGCCTCTTCGTAACCTGAAGTTCCGTTAATTTGTCCAGCACAGAAAAGTCCTCTGATTTTTTTCGTTTCAAGCCACGGCATCAATTGGGTAGGTTCTACATAATCATATTCAATGGCATAACCAGCACGGGTAATTTGTGCCTTCTCGCACCCCGGTAAGGCATGAACAATCTCTACCTGAACATCATAAGGCAAACTTGTTGAAAAATTCTGAAGATACACTTCTTTATTCCGCCGAGAAACTGGTTCTAAAAACACGAGATGGCTATCTTTTTCAGGAAAACGAATAACCTTATCTTCTATTGAGGGACAATATCGCGGACCAAGCCCCTGCAAACGACCTGTCCACAAAGGGGATCGCTCAAGATTTTCACGAATGATATCGTGGAGGCGTCTATGGGTACGGGTAAGGTAACAGGAATAGCCGCTATAGATTTTCTTCTCTCCCCACAAATCAAAACAAAGAGGTTCCTCTGCACTGTTCTGTTCCAAAAGAGATGCGGTGTCAATTGTATCGAGATGAATACGGGGAGTCGTATCAGTTCTCATGCGGTACATTTCAAGGGCATGTTCTCTCATAGAACAACTAAGATCAGTAGCCGCCATCTGTCCCATAGGTCCAGATTCGTAATTTAAAAGCCCTATATGTACTCGCCCCTTAAGGTATGTCCCTGTTGTTAAGATGACAGCCCCTGCTTCGTATGTAAAACCATAACGAGTTTTTACACCGCGAATACGTCCTTCATCTACCCATAAATCTGTAACAATATCTTGGTGAACCTCAAGATTTTTCGTCACCTCAAGAGCCCATATGAAATGATCTCGATAATCGTGGAGGTCACACTGAGCTCGAAGAGCCTGAACAGCAGGTCCCTTTGATGTATTCAGCCATCGGATCAGCATCGTTGAAGCATCTGCAGCTCGCGCCTGCTCGCCTCCTAAGGCATTCCCTTCCCTTACGAGATGCCCCTTAGCTGGTCCTCCAATAGAAGGATTACACGGCATTAAAGCCGTATTATCAAGATAGAGATTTAACATGAGAGTGCGAGCACCCATACGAGCCGCAGCAAGAGCTGCCTCGCATCCTGCATGTCCACCTCCCACTACTATAACGTCAAAGGAAGTTTGTGACATATTTCATCTCACCTTTACTCATCTCTAAGATCCTATTTTGAAACTTTCCATATTTCGCCTCGATGCACTTTCCATATTGACCCAGGCCATTGATTCATAGAGCTTTCAGCTGTAGCAGCGAAAATTTGCCATGACGATGCCACGAGAGCATCTACAAGTGTTTTTCGTCCTTCTTCATCAAGTTCAGCAGCTATTTCATCAAGTATAAGTATGGGCTTACGACGCATTTTTCGCTCTACAGCCCATCCAGCTGCTAACATTAGAGCCACTGCAGTTCGGCGACGTTGACCTCGACTCATAACAACAGAAGCTAATCTTTCTTCTGACAATACAGCAATATCATCCCTTTGAGGCCCCACTTGTGGAATAGCCGTCATACGTTCTTTATCTCGCCATTTTCGCAGCGATTCCCAGTAATCGGCCATAGGATCCTCAAGACCTACTGTACCGCCTCTCAAAAAAAGAAGCTCTACTTTTGCAGGAAGGAGCACTTTAAATTCTGAAAGCCCTATATTTAATAAATCGATCGCAGCTGCACGTGTAGACCAGAGCCAAGCTACAAGGGGCGCAAGTACTTTTGAGGTCAGAGAAGGATCTCGCCTTTCTCGAAGAAGAATTGTACGATGCCGAAGCACTTTACGACAATCATTAAGTTTCCGCGCATAGAGAGGGAAAAGTAATGTACACAAACGGTCTAAAAACTGTCGCCTAACGGAAGGTGCTCCATCAACAATAGCCATATCTCCAGGCAAAAAAGCCAATGTAGGAAGATTGGACCGTATGGTGCTATAAGTCGTACGTTTTCCATCACATTGGATAATGTTCTTTTCTCCCACTGTAGCTACGACGTCAAAATCTTCTTCTCCAGAAAAAAAGCCTCGAAGAAAAGCTTGTTTATCTTCTCCATTCCAATTCACTAACACTGATTTCCGTAAAGGCCGAAACGGGCCCCAGCCAGTAAGTATATGAATAGCCTCTAGAGCATTTGTTTTTCCCGAACCATTGTCTCCTACAAGAAGATTAAGCCCCGTAGCCCATTCAAGGCGACGAGGCACTAAATTCCTGAAACTTCGCCAGGATGTTAAATGACAGTAAACCATCTATATTCAAAAAACATCTCTACGATGGATTCGTCTCACTGGCTATGTCACTCTCATTTAACTTTATAGGCATGAGCATATACAAGAAATCATTTACACCTGGTCGAAGCATGCTCATTTGCCCTTCTGGTCCATTAAAAGTCATATAAACCTGTTCTCCATACATAGCCTTCAAACCATCTAAAAGATATCCAACATTAAAAGCAATCAATAGTGGCTCGCCGTCTATTTGGGCATCCAATATTTCTTCTGCTTCGCCAATTTCAGGAGCGCGGCCAATCATCCGAAGGTCTCCATTAGGAGAAAGCTTAAGAATAACCATGCGACTATAATCTCGAACTACCACATCTACACGTTCGAGGGCATTAATGAAGTTATTACGATCTATTTTTAGTGTTGTAGTGCTTTGCGGGTTGAGTATCTTTTCGTAATTTGGGAAAGATGATTCAATTTTACGAACAGAAAACTCCATGTCCCCCATTTGAAAATAAGCTAAAGAATCATCGTAAAGAATATGTATCGGATGATCTTCTTCCAGAGAGGATAGTTGTCGGAGTAATTCTTTCAATCCAGCAAGTGGAAGAAGTATTTCCTTCCCATTGCTATCAGTTCCTTCTTTACCTGAAGAAATATTTTCTCCAACAATAGAGGATTTGGAAAGAGAGAGGCGTCGGCCGTCGGTAGAAACAACATGTAGGTCTTCAGCTTTTAGTTGAATAAGCGCAGCGCCTAAATACTTCGGAAACTCCTCTCCTAAAGTACTTGCGACTGTCCCTTCGCTTAGAATTTGGGAAAGCATTCCAGCTGTTACTGTGCAGAAGGGACGTCCGTTATCTGACGTTGGCAGGTGAGGAAATTCCTCTACTGCGAAAGTTGAAAAACGGTATGTATTTCGACCTGCAAAGATAATTCCCTTCCCGTCTTCTACAGAGACTGTAAATGTATCAGTAGGTGCTTTTTTAAAAAGTTCCCCTACGACTTTAACAGGAAGAATAGCCTCTCCTTCTTCTTCTATTTGGACTCCAGCGGCATTACATTTTATAGATGTTTTAAGATCTGTTGCCTCAAGAGTCAGAGAGGTAGTGTGAGCTCGACATAGAATTCCGGCGAGAGAACTAATAGTGCTTTTTGTGCTTGTAACTCGTTCAGTTGTTTGCCAGCTTTTCATAAAATCTGGCTTGCTCACCTGGAGTCTCATGACTTATTCCCTCCTATAGCTATTATCTCTATTATTTTAGTTTATATAGTAATGGTAGTAATAACCCCTGTGGATAATGTGGAAATCACAGCAAACCTTGATGAAGAGATGGTTTCTTAGGTGGATAAGTACTCACAACTTTTTACATACTTATGCACATTGTCCACATTAAAATTGTGAAAAACTTAGAAATAACTTTTATTCACAGTTTATCCAGAGCATTTTCACAGCTTAGACTCAATGTTATCCACAATTTCTTTCATTCGAGGTTGTTCTTCTATAAGCTTTGTTATTTTTCTTTGGGCGTGGAGAACTGTAGTATGATCTTTTTTTCTAAAGGCTAATCCAACTTGTTGTAGACTGGATTCTGTAAGTTTTCGACAGAGGTACATTGCCACTTGTCTTGCTAAAGCAATGTCCGAAGTTCGACGATTTCCAGTCAAGTCTTCCACAGTAAGGCTAAAATTTTCTGCGACAATTTGTTGAATGGTGTCAATACTTATAGGCCCTCTTGCGTCGTGACGAATAATATCTTTTAACCATAGTGCAGCATTGTCTTCCGTAATAGGTTCCTGGTTGAGTTCAGCACAGGCTACAACTCTATTTAAAGCTCCTTCAAGTTCACGAATATTACTGGGGACGTTTTGGGCCAAAAAGGAGAGAACATCTTCGGGAACCTCGTAATTTCGTATTTGGGCCTTCTTCTGAAGAATAGCGATGCGCGTTTCTAAATCGGGCATCTGAATATCAGTTACAAGTCCCCATTCAAAACGACTTACAAGACGATCTTCTATGTTTTGAATCTCTTTTGGAGGACGATCGGAACAGATGACGATCTGCTTTTTGCTGACATGAAGCTGATTAAACGTGTGAAAAAATTCCTCTTGGCTGCTACCTTTATTGCCGAGGAACTGAATGTCGTCGATAAGTAAAATATCTACATTTCTATATTTAGACTTAAATTCTTGAGTCCTGTTGTTTTTAATAGATTGAATAAATTCGTTAATAAATTTTTCTGAACTCACATATGTTACCTTCAGAGAACTATTTTTATTGAGCACGTAGTGCCCAATAGCGTGCATAAGGTGAGTTTTTCCAAGGCCAACTCCCCCCCATATAAAAAGAGGGTTATAAGCTTCACCAGGTGTTTCGGCGACAGCAAGACTAGCTGCATGAGCAAGGCGGTTTGATTTGCCCACAACAAATGTATTAAAAACATAATTCGGATTCAATCCACTGTGAGAAATTGCGCTTGTCTGCTGAGCAGCCCTTTCTGCTCTTTGTTGCTCATCCTTTCTTGTTTCTGACGCTACTTTGAGATCAAGGTTATGTGCGTACCCATTATCTGTAAGAACATCTTCAATAATATTTTGGAAACGTTTTGAAATTTGTTCTTTTACAAATACATTAGGAACATCCACAACAAGAACATCGTCAACGATAGAGAGAGGGACACATGTTTTAAGCCATAAGTCTGCTGTCCCTTCTGGTATAGTCTCTTCTATTTTGTTGATAACGTCATCCCAAATGTCACTTATCCCTTTATCCACCAATTTATTCACCTCGACCGATGGATTTACCTCATCTTACCACAGCTCATCCACAAAAGTTATCCACATATCCACTATATATCCACGATTTATTAACATTGCGCAAACCCGCGTGATATCTCTCATAGTGAAGTTTTTAGAAATTAAGTGTCAAAATGACTATTCCTTACCATTCCCAGTTAAGGGGGGATACGAGCTTATCCACAACTTATGCACTTCTTGTGGATAAGTGTGGATAAATTACTTTCTTTTTCAAGAGAAAGCAGAACATTTTATATGCAGGTGGAATCATATCATATTTTTTGCCACTTCTTGTGGATAATTTTTACACATCTTTGGAAAAGACGGGTTACAATAATATATTCTAGATAAGATTATTATGATGCGGAGGAGGGATAAAATGACCGCCAATATTTGTCATATCATTAGTCATACAGACCTTGATGGAATTACTGCTGCTGCTGTAGCGTGGCATCATTATAGAGATATAATGCCCATAAAAGTTTCTCTCACAGGATACGGCGGTGTGGATGGACTTGTTCTGGAAAGTCTTAAAGCAGAAGAAGAGGTGGTTGTTTTAGATCTTTTCTGCCAAAAAGAACGCACCATTGAAGAAATTGACCGCCATTTCCGCGAGGACTCGTCCCCTTTTCTTTTTGATCATCATGAAACGACAGCCCAACGATATGCCAACCGTCCATGGCTTGTTGTGGACACCTCTATGTGCGCCGCTCAAGTGTATTTTAACTGGATTATTCATAGATATCCCCAAACGCCAGCCTCTTCTTTAGCCGATCTGGTCGTTATAGCTAATGATAGAGATTTATGGTTGAACGAGAAGGAAGAGAGCCGTCTTTGGCAAGCTATGATTACTTTATGTGGCCCTGAAAGCATACTGATGCGCTTAACAGCGAACCCCTCCTCGAAGCTTCGGTCCTTTGAAGAAAAAGCGGCGCGTTATTTTATAGAGAGACAGGAGAATCGTTTTACTCGAGCTCTGAACATTATAGGTCATTCCAAGGATATAGCTTTTGTGGAGGATGGAATATTGGAGTTTGGAGATGTATCGGATTTTGGAGGCCTTGTGCTAGATCGTCTCGAAAATCCCCCTTTCCTCGTAGCTGTGGCGGCGCGAAGGGCTATAGGTGACTGGGTTCTTTCATTACGCAGTCGCAGTGGCATGGCTGGGAAAGTTGTAGGAATCTTGCGGGATGGTAAGAAAGTTCGAGGGGGAGGACATGATGATTCGGCTGCCCTTTATTTCCCTCCTTTTTACTCTCAAGATCAGATCAAAAATTCGCTCTATACTGCAGTGCAGACAATTCGGGAGCGGGAACGATCAGTGGGTACGAACTTGGGAGATTTGTTGAGGGCGGCAATGGGAGAGGATCATTCTTAAGAACGTAGTGCGGAGGTGAAAGCATGAGCTTTTCCTCGAAACGTCTAAAAATTCTTCATTTTTTGGGGCTTCGACGAAGTATGATTGGTCTTTTGTCGATGGTAATTTTTGTAGGGCTTGGAGAAAGATTGGCAGAGCGATTCCTTCCCATTTATCTCATCGCTTTAGGGGGGGGGTCTTTCTCTGTAGGAATCCTCAATGGACTTGATAATCTTCTTTCCGCTCTTTATTCCTACCCTGGTGGCTATTTAGCTGACCAACTTGGAACGAAACAAGCGTTGGCTCTTTTTAATCTCTTAGCCATGTCAGGTTTCTTGATTGTGGTTTTAGTTCCCCATTGGTGGGCTGTTATTGGAGCATCTTTTCTTTTCCTTTCATGGTCGGCTGTCTCTCTTCCTGCTACGATGAAACTCATTTCGGAGGTACTTCCTCAAAATAAACGAACGATGGGTGTCTCTCTCCATTCTCTTGTAAGACGAATTCCTATGGCTTTAGGCCCTGTTATAGGGGGTATTATGATAGGCCTTTGGGGAGAAACGACAGGGGTTCGTGTCGCTTTTGCCTTAGCCTTACTTTTTGCCGGAGTAGCCCTTGTTTTGCAGCAAAAACTTATTCAAGAGAATCAGAGTGCAATCGAGCGCCCTGAAAAGAACCCTCTTGTTGTTTTTCGTCTGATGAGTCCTGCACTGAAAAATTTGTTAATTTCTGATATACTCGTACGATTTTGTGAGCAGATTCCTTATGCTTTTGCCGTAGTCTGGGCTATGAAAGTGATTGAGCATCCAGTATCGGCTTTCCAGTTTGGTATTTTAACCACTATTGAAATGGCGGTTGCTATGTTGATCTATATTCCAGTGGCTTGGCTAGCCGATAGAGGTGGAAAGAAAATTTTTGTAGTTATTACTTTTTGCTTTTTTACAATCTTTCCTCTTGTCCTTTATCATGCTCGCTCTTTCTGGCCTCTCGCAGGCGCTTTTGTCATAAGAGGATTGAAAGAGTTTGGGGAGCCGACGCGCAAATCTCTTATTCTTGATCTCGCCCCTGGCGATAAAAAAGCGGCAATGTTTGGGCTTTACTACTTAATTCGGGATGTGATAGTGTCAATAGCGGCCTTTGGTGGCGCTTTTTTATGGATGGTCAGCCCAGCCTTGAACTTTTACGTCGCTTTTGCTTGTGGCGCGGCAGGAACTATATGGTTTGCCGTAAAAGGAAAGGATTTGAAAAGGAGTACCTTGTAGAAGACAGAAGAAGTTGGTAAAAATAAGGCCGATATAAGAATCTAAAAAGATTGGTGGGATCGAGGATGGCAGTGGTCAAAATAGTAGAGTATCAGGGGCCTGATCCCCATGAAACTTTTGCGTGGAAGTTTACTGACAGAACAGGCCGATCTGATGAGCTTTCTACATGGACTCAATTAATTGTACGGGAAGCTCAGGAGGCGATTCTTTTTAAAAATGGCCAGGCCTTCGATCTCTTTACAGCTGGGCGACACACTCTTAGCACTCATAATATTCCCCTCCTGGCTACGTTTATGAACCTCCCTTCAGGGGGAAAATCTCCCTTTAAGGCAGAAATATGGTTTGTAAATAAGCTTTACTCTCTCGATATAAAGTGGGGCACTCCAACTCCTATTCAAATTCAAGATCCTCGCTACGGAGCATGGCTCCCAGTTCGATCTCATGGTCAATTCGGTATCCGCATTGCTGATTCGAGGAAGTTCCTCATCAAACTTGTAGGAAGCGTAGCGGCTTTCAATAAGGAGAATCTCGTTCAATTCTTTAGGGGAATCCTTACGACTCGCATTAAAGATCTTATTTCGAGCTATATAGTGCTAGAAAAGAAGAGCATTTTGGAATTAAATGCCTTCCTCAACGAATTTTCCACTCACATGGAAGAAACTCTTCGTCCCATATTGCAAGATTTCGGCATTGAGATGGTGAATTTTTTTGTAAACTCTATTAACGTACCTGATGATGACCCTGCTGTAATCCAGCTCAAAAATGCTTTAGCCAAACGAGCTGAAATGGATATCTTAGGATATTCGTATCAACAGCAAAGAAGTTTCGATACATTGGAAACAGCTGCTAGTAACGAGGGGGGCGGGGCGTTAGCTATGCAGGCTGGTTTAGGGCTAGGAATGGGAGTTGGGCTAGGAAAAACATTTGGACAAGTCTCAGACCAGATGGGCAACCAAATGGCAGTTACAGACTTTGGGTCGTGCCCATCCTGCAGAGCAAAGCTTCCTAAGAACGCACGTTTTTGTCCCCAGTGTGGCTTCCAGATTAACAGATGTCCACTCTGCGGTAACCCCGTTCCTCAAGGGGTATCTGAGTGCCCTCATTGCGGAGCCCTTTTATCTGTAGAGTGTCCTCATTGTAAAAGGGAAATCAACCCAGGAATGAAATTCTGTCCTTTCTGCGGAGAGGCTTTATGTAAAGTTTGTTCTGTTTGTGGTGAAAAGATAGAACCACAGGCCCATTTTTGTCCCTCTTGCGGCAAAAAAATTGAAAGAGACTAGCTTTAGCTGGGAAAGGAGTCTCTCATGAAGACGAAAAACCGTATAAGTCTTGTGTTGCTTTTTGTCATGGTAGTTGTACTTACGGCTCTTGTGTCCATATCTTTCTTGACAACTGATACAGCCAGCAGGACCGGGTATTTCTGGATGACCTTCGCTTTTCTTGTTCTGGGAATAGTTCTTTCTGGTGTTTTTGGTTTTTTGCAGATTCGGATTCATTTGGACCATGGTCTCCCAACTCCTGCATTTTTCAGTATTGGAACCCTTATTGTCCTCTATGACCTTTTTCTAGTGATAAACCCTGTCGTATCATGGAAAGGTTTTGAGTTTTCCCTTATCGCCTATAGTGTTACTCATATCGTTGGTTTGGCTATGTTTTTATCTCTATCAGGAATGGCTCTTATGTCGGCCATGTCCATTACAGAGCGCGAAGGACGCGAAACAAAGGGGAGATATACAATTCGCTTGTGGGATGACCAGATCAACCGCATGATTCGGCAAGGGAAAGCTAATCAACTCGATGAAGATCTTATAGAGATGCTCCAAAAGGCATTAGGAAAGGTACGTTATACAGACCCATTAGGTTCTGACGAATCAGCCGATTTAGAAGAAGATATAGTAGAGGATATACAGTGGCTGGCTCGACAGATAGATGAAATATCGGTAGATTTTGAGGATGAGAAGAAAAGCTCTATTGTTCAAGAAATGAAACAACGAGTACAAATATTAATGAGGCGACTCGAAGATAGAGAAGCTCTTCTCGCTCGTATAAAGTAATTTTTTCAAGGAGGAACGTACATGTTGTCGGAGAACGTGGAAAAGAGGCAGGTGTGCCCTTCCTGTGGAGCCAGAAATGAAGGAAAAACAGCATATTGTGCTTATTGCGGAACTATGCTTCCAAAAGTACAGAGCGTTGAAGGGGCAACAGAGGGTGTTATTGCTATAAAACTACCTGGGGAACGAATAGCGTTTAAAAGAATTAGTGTGGGACTTGTATTATTTCTCTCCATCATTACGTTAGGAGTGTATCCGGCTTTTTGGGTTTTTTTAAGGCGAAATTCTTTTAATCAGTTGAAAGTAAGCGAAAAAATTCAAGACTGGCTCGCTCTCCTCCCCCTCATATTATGGGGTGTCTCTTTTGTTTTGGGAGCAAACGAAGGAGAAGGGGAACAAATTTTAGCCCTTCTGTCTTTTGTGACGTGGGTTTTCTTGTCCTTTAAAATGCGAAAAATGCTTCGTGAATATGTAGCTGGTTTTGCTGATGAGGAAGCATTGAAAAGTGTAGCGAGATCTGGCATTATGACCTTTTTCTTCTTGATTTTCTATATTCAGTACCATATAAATAGGCTTATTGACATCGGCGTCTTTAAAAGGGCAAATTAATACAATTGAAGTAAAGTGTAAAGGGTCCTCTTTAAAGGGGGGGCTTTTTTTATGTTTGGTGATAATATATATCTATAAATCTTATAACGGATGGTGAAACAGTATGTCCATCTATTTAAATAATGCAGCAACATCATGGCCGAAACCTCAAGTGGTTCCACAGGCTATGTATGATTTTATGGTGAATTCAGGAGCCAATTTAGCCAGGGGTACAGCGGCGAAGCGAGATCTTGGCACTATGGATCTTGTGCTGGAATGTCGCGAAATCTTGGCAGAGTTTTTTCATGGATTTGAAGATGGAGATCCTCGTTATGTTACCTTTACTGCCAATGTAACTGAATCTCTTAATGTAGTGCTTAAAGGTTATCTCAAACCAGGAATGAGAGTGCTTACAAGCAGTATGGAGCACAACGCTTCTATGCGCCCTCTCAGACGTCTGGAACAACGGGGCGTAATTCTTTCTGTTCTTCCTTGCACCCAAGAGGGAGATCTTCCTCTTCACGTTTTAACAGAGGCTTTAGAAAGTCCTTGTGATTTGGTTATGATCAATCATGCAAGTAACGTATGCGGCACAATTCAAGATCTTGAGGGGATAGCAAAACTATGTAAAAGTCATAACGTTCCTCTTGTTGTGGATGCAGCTCAGACAGCAGGTATTATCCCTATAGATGTAGCAGGTCTTGATATTGCTTCTCTTTGTTTTACAGGGCATAAAGGCCTTATGGGCCCCCAAGGTATTGGCGGCATTATATGGCGTCCCGACTTTGCAGAACAAGTTGATTGTTTTATTGAAGGGGGGACAGGGAGCTTTTCTCACCTTGAGTATCAGCCAGATCTTCTTCCTGATAAGTTTGAGGCTGGAACCCCTAATTTGCCTGGCATTGCTGGCCTTCGGGCAGCAATGAAATGGCTTATAGCGGAGGGAATTCATAATATTCGCGCCAAAGAAAAAGCTCTTGGATCCCGTTTCCTGAAGGGAATACAGCAAATTCCTGGAGTTCTTCTGGCGGGGAAAAAAACGATGGATAGGCGGCTCCCAGTCTTTCCTCTTAATTTTCGAGGTCTGGACCATGCTCTTGTGGCAGCCGATTTAGTAGAAAAAGCAGGCATCGAAACGAGGCCAGGCCTGCATTGCGCACCGACAGCCCACAAGACTCTTGGTACGGACAGCATGGGAGGAGCGCTGCGCATATCCATGGGCTACTTCAATACGGAGAAAGATATAGATTGTTGTCTTCAGGCCCTTCAAGCTCTTTTAACAGCACCTATGAAGCTCTAAAGGGTTAAGCGAAAAAATCCTGCTCCATGGTCCTGTTTACTGGGGCAGGGTTTTCTTCTTTCCCTTCCTCGAAAATAACGGTTTGTTTTCCCCCCCTCCTCTTAGCCCTATAGAGAGCCTTATCCCCGTCTTGGAAGAGGGTATTTATAGAATGATATTGAAAAGAGTGGGCAACAATACCTATGCTGCACGATAGGTGAATCGTTGTTTTCCCTGCTTTAAAAGGTGGTTCCATACTATTTTTTACCGCGTTACCGAAAGCAATGCCTTCCTCCCAGCTTCTTCCAGGAAGAAGTAAGGCAAATTCATCACCTCCCAATCGGGCTAGAATGTCTTGGCTTCGTAGAAGTTTTGAAACTCTTTTTCCCACTTCCCGCAGAACCCTGTCACCATTTAAGTGCCCAAAAGTGTCGTTAACTGATTTAAAGTTATCTACATCCAACATAACGAAAAGAAAAGGGATTTTTTCCCCTCGTTTATTGCCTTCAATCATGCGATAAAGTTTTTCCATAAAACTGGCCCGATTGGGAAGCCCTGTTAAGGAATCTCGGTACGCCATATGGTACAGCTTGTTCTGTAGATTTTTTCTCTTCGAAATATCTCTTGCAATGGCGAGGATTAAGTGGTTATTGCCAAGTGTAAGTTTTTGAACATACATCTCTACTGGCAGTTTCCCTCCATTTCTTTTCGTTAAAATTGTCTCTCTCGGAGCGAGGAGAGGGAAATGAGCTATTCTCATGAATGAGGATAGAGGTTGATTTACGAGCATATTGCTTTCATAGCCAAGGGTATGATGAGCCAGTTCATTAGCGAGAACGATATTCCCTTCATAGTTGCAAAGAAAAAATAGGTCAGGAGCTTTATCTATAAGTTTATGAATGTTTTCGAGCATCGAGTTGATGTTTTGAGAGAAAAAACCAATCTCGTCTTCCCCTTGATCATCCAATCGAAGGTGGAGGTCAGCAGTTTCAGATATGTTCTGGATCTGTTTTGCCATAGATTGCAACCGAAATAAAATTGTAGTGTGAAAAAGTAACAGGAGAAGCATAGCGATAGCTCCTTGCGCTATAGTGAACCAGAGAAGAATAATGCGTACGGTCATTTTCCCAGATTGAAAGAGAAGTCTAGGTTTTGAGGCCGTTAAACAGAAAAGAGGGGCTCCCGTAATGTCAGGAATTAATATTTTACCCTCAACACGGGCGTTTGTTTTTCCTAAAAGCACTGTTTCCCAATTTCTATGAGAAGAAGACATCTTTTTATCAATAGGTTCGATGCGGAGGAAAAGACCAAGCAGCGATCCGATGTTTTGAAGCTGTTCTTCTCCAAAAAATTCACCTATAACAAGTGTCCCCATGGGGGGACCGGAATAATCACTTTTAAGCACGGGTGCTACGGCTAAGATCATGTGTTCTTCTATACTGAGGAACCCTGTTGCTTTCCACTCTTTTCCTACGTCAAGAGTAGAAAGCATATGTTGAATCTCTTGAACGTGGTCATCGCGAAGAGGTGTTTCCTGAACTTTTTTTAGGTCAAAAAGAGTACCATAAGCAAGCTTTCCCTCTCTATCGAATAACAAAAAAATGTTGAGGTGGAGGTTTTCGAAAGTTTCATTCATAAGATTATTTTTTATAAAAGAAGTGTTATTTCCCTGAAGAAAATTATACGTAGCATCCCACGGAGCCCAGTCTCCTGCAATACTTTCTAGTCTCGTGCGAAGAGCATTAAGGGACTGTAAGATTTTTTTGTTATCTTCTTCAAATGAAGCTTCTTCCAATCCAATAAATTTCTGTAATACCACATGGTCAGCTATAAAGAAGGCGACGAGAGTGCTGGCGATGAAAGCCAACAATATTATTAAGCAGGTTTTGACGCGTATGGACATAAGGGGCACCTACTCTTTCTCTTGGCAAGCAAGATGGCTCCAACATTTTCGCAAGTCAAAGAACGATATCGTTTAAAAGTTTAATCTCGAAATTGATAGCTGTCAAAGAGGCCTTGACAAGATAAAGAATTTAAGTACTATAATTCTTGAATTGATTATTGGGGGTTATTTTATGAATACTATTATTGCCATTTCAGAAGCTGCTTCTTTGGCTTTCCACGGTATGGGGCTTTTGGCGATTTCAGGGGAACGTATGAGTGCAAGAGAAATAGCGGAAAGAATAGGCGTTTCAGAAACACATCTTGCCAAGGTTTTTCAACGTCTTGTCAGAGCAGGGCTTGTTGTGTCATCTCGTGGTCCGGGAGGTGGATTCCAACTTGCTCGTTCAGCTGATAGTATTTCGCTTTTTCAGATTTATGTGGAGATCGAAGGGGAACCTTCTGGAGAATACTGCCTTTTAAAAGCGGAGGAATGTCCTTTTGCTTCCTGCCTTTTTGGAGGGGAGTTACAAAAGATGACACGAGCGTTCATAGAGTATTTGAAAGAAAAAAATTTAGCTGATTTTATGAGAAGTGGAAGAAGAGAGGAGAGAGGGTATGAAACGGAAAATTATCAAAATTGATGAAGAAAAGTGTAATGGGTGTGGAATATGTGCCCATGCTTGTCACGAAGGAGCCATTCAAATAGTGAATGGAAAGGCCCGTTTGGTAAGTGAATCGTATTGCGATGGTCTTGGAGACTGTATTGGAGAGTGTCCACAAGGAGCCATTACTTTTGAAGAAAGGGAAGCGGCTCCTTATGATGAGGAAGCGGTGAAACTTCATTTGGCATCTAGAGTAAAAGATAATACGTCTCTTCTTTCTTGTGGCTGCCCAGGATCTATGGCAAGAGATTTGAGAAACGTTTCTTCTTCAAGTAAAATAAGAAACACAATAGAAAAAGAACCCATATCGTCTCGCCTCGGAAACTGGCCAGTTCAAATTCGTCTTATACCTGCTCATGCTTCATATCTTCAAAATGCGAATCTTGTAGTAGCAGCAGATTGTACAGCCTATGCCTTTGCTGACTTCCACAGACATTTTCTTGAAAAAGAGGACACGGTGTGTCTTATAGGATGCCCTAAGCTCGATGATGCTCAAGAGTATGCCGAGAAAATGAGCCAAATTATTACTGAGAATACCCCCCCTACCATTACGGTTGTACATATGGAAGTTCCGTGTTGCAGTGGCCTGATTCATCTTATGGGAAACGCTATTGAGAAAGCAAAAGTAAATCTTACTTTGAACGTAGTAAAGATAGGCATACGCGGAGATATTTTAAATCGCGAGTCTATAAAATATATATTTTCTTAATAGAGTCGATGAGAGAAGAAAAGGAGGGGAACGAAGAAATGTACTGTTATCAATGTGAACAGACTGCGAAAGGGACGGGTTGTACTGCTTTTGGAGTATGTGGCAAATCGCCGGAAGTTGCCGATCTTCAGGATTTGTTGATCCATATTACAAAGGGAATTTCAATGTATGCTCACAGATCGAGGCTTCTCGGCTCTAGTGACCATGAATTGGACGTTTTTGTTGTAGAAGCTCTTTTTACAACAATTACGAATGTAAACTTCGATGAAGAACGGATGGAGAGCATGCTTCGTCGGGCTGCGGCAATGAAAGACAGAGCCCGTCATCTCTATGAGGTTGCCTGTTCTACTGCGGGGAAGATCCCAGAAATACTTGTTGGGCCAGCACGTTATGTACTGCCTCAAAACAGAGACGATATGATCAGAGATGGCGCTACTGTTACCCCTGAAGCGTGGAGCGCAAAATATGGGGAGGTTATACAGGGCCTTCGGGACTTAATATTATTCGGTCTGAAGGGAAGTGCAGCCTATACTGATCATGCTCATGTTCTTGGAATGGAAGATCCGGCAATTTACGGTTTTTTCCATGAATTTTTGAGCTATCTCAGTGGTGAAACTTTTACCGTAGATGAATTGGTAGGGAAAGCTCTTGAGGCAGGGAAATGGAATATTTCCGTTATGGAACTTCTCGACAAGGCAAATACGTCTACCTACGGCCATCCAGAGCCTACCGCTGTTCGAGTAACCCCGCTTAAAGGCAAATCTATAGTAGTATCAGGTCATGATTTGCGAGACTTAGACCTTCTTCTTCAGCAGACGGAAGGGAAGGATATCAATATCTATACGCACGGCGAAATGTTACCATGTCTTGCCTATCCAAAGCTGAAAAAATATAAACACCTCGTGGGGAATTATGGTGGGGCCTGGCAAGATCAACGGGAAGAATTTGATCGTTTCCCCGGTGCTATTCTTATGACCACAAATTGTATACAGAAGCCCAAGGACTCGTACAAAAATAGGATTTTTACTACAGGGCTTGTTGCTTGGCCTGGGGTAAAACATATTGGTCCTGAAAAAGATTTTACCCCTGTCATTGAAGCAGCCCTTGATGCCCCTGGATTTCTTGAGGATTCACCAGAACATCGAATTTCCATAGGATTTGCTAGAAATACAGTTCTTTCTGTTGCTAATAAAGTTATAGACCTTGTGAAAGCAGGTAAAATACGCCATTTCTTCCTTATTGGTGGATGCGATGGGGCGAAGCCTGGACGGAGTTACTATACTGATTTTGCTACGATGACACCTAAAGATACGATAATTCTAACTCTTGCTTGTGGCAAATATCGTTTCAACAAGCTGGATTTCGGTGAAATCGAAGGGATCCCTCGTCTTCTCGATATGGGGCAATGCAACGATGCCTATTCGGCAGTACGAGTGGCGATGGCTCTCGCTGATGCCTTTAAGACAGACGTAAATAGCCTTCCCCTTTCCATGATACTTTCGTGGTATGAACAGAAAGCTGTTTGTATTCTCCTTTCCCTGCTCTATCTCGGTATTCGAGATATGCGACTTGGTCCAAGTCTACCAGCTTTTGTGAAAAAGCCTGCCTTCGATATCCTTCATGAAAAGTTGAATCTCATGCCCATTACGACGCCGGAAGAAGATTTAAAAGCCATTCTGGGGTAACGAATACTTTTAGAATTACCGAGCGTAAACATTTTTACAAGAAAGCCAGGAGAAATAAGGACTCCTGGCTTTTATTCTAAAAAGAAAGAATTGTGAATTTTTTTCGTCCTTCCTGGGAAAAGTGATTGCCAGAAGTGTGCTTTTAGGTATACACTAAATTAAAATATTACGATTATACCAGGAGGTGGCTCTTAATGCATAATGGCGTCGTAAAACTCGACGGTTGCTCTCTTACTATTGAAGATGTCGTACGAGTTGCAAGGTATAATGCCAAAGTGGAATTAGACGAAGGGGCTCTTGAGGCGGTTGAAAAAGCTTCTGCTCTTGTTGCTGAATGGGCTTCAGGAAACGACGTTATCTATGGGATCAATACCGGTTTTGGCGACTTGGCCACTGTTCCTATTTCGAGAAAAGATCGTCGTCAACTTCAAGAAAACCTTCTGAAAAGTCACGCTTGTGGCATAGGAGAACCCTTTGACGAAGAGACAGTTCGGGCCATTATGCTTCTTCGGATTAACACGTTGATTCGTGGGCACTCTGGCATTCGAGTGAGCACTTTACAACGCCTTACTGATTATCTAAATAGTGGAATTCATCCTGTTATACCTTCTCAAGGATCTGTTGGATCCAGCGGTGATTTGTGCCCTCTTTCACATCTCGCTATAACCCTCTTAGGCTTGGGGGAAGTTTTTCATCAGGGGCGCCGTCAGCCTGTTCGACGAGTTCTTCGTAAACTTGGCATGACACCTCTCTCCCTAGAAGCGAAGGAAGGACTTGCTCTTAATAATGGAACAACTGTCATGACAGCTATTGCTGCTCTTGCTGTATATGATGGGTACAATACGGCTAAAATAGCGGATATTGCGGCATGTGTCTCTCTTGAGGCCCTTCATGGCGTTCCTTATGCTTTTGATGAAAGGACCCACGCTCTTCGTCCATACCATGGTCAGCTGACTGTCGCTTCAAATGTACGCCGAATAGTTTCAGGAAGCCAAATTATAGAGAAATTTAAGAAGAACAGGGTCCAAGATGCCTACTCTCTCAGATGTGTTCCTCAAGTTCATGGAGCAAGTAGAGATGCTCTCGACTATGTTCGAGATAAGGTTGCTGTAGAAATCAACGCTGTAACAGATAACCCTCTTATATTTGTAGACGACAGAGAAGCAATTAGTGGGGGGAACTTTCATGGGCAACCAATAGCATTAGCTATGGATTTCTTCGGCATCGCCATGGCCGAATTGGCTAATATTTCAGAACGTCGAGTTGCCCGTCTTGTAGATGGGTCTCTTTCAGGGCTACCTCCCTTCCTTATCAATGAAAGTGGCCTTAACAGTGGTTTTATGATTCCCCAATACGCAGCAGCATCTGTAGTCTCTGAAAACAAGGTCCTTGCGCATCCTTCCTCTGTGGATTCCATACCTACCTCTGCCAATCAGGAGGACCATGTTTCTATGGGAACGTATGGGGCAAGAAAAGGTCGAATGATCTTGAATAATACCCGCAAGGTCTTAGCTATAGAACTTCTTACTGCTGCTCAAGCTTTGGACTTCAGCATTTTGTTGGAACCGGGGAAAGGAACGAGAGCCGCTTATGATTCTATTCGGAGCGCAGTCCCCTTCTTGAAGCATGACGACTATATTCACCCCCTTATTCGGAGAGTTATCGAGCTTATGGATCGCAGCGAAGTGCTTCATGCAGTTGAAGAAGCTGTGGGGGTATTGGACTGACGTTTCGGAGAAAATTATGGTGTAAGATGGTAAAAGGAGGTGAAGAAGTATGAGGCTTCAACATATGACGGTAGCAAGTTTTGTGGATCAGCTCTCTGCTGGTACCCCATCACCGGGAGGAGGCAGTGTTGCTGCTCTGTGTGGTGCTCTGGCATCAGCGCTGGGAGGTTTGGTGGCCCGCCTTACTCGCTCGAAAGAGGGGTATAACCATGTGTGGCCTGATATGGAACATATTCGAGACAAAACAACGGTCTTTGCCGAACGATTCCTTTACCTTATGGAAGAGGACGTTCAAGCCTATGCTTCTTTTCTCGAGACAGGCCATCTTCCCACAGAAACTCCGGAAGAGGAGGATATTCGAGATCATTTTCGAGAGCAGACCATGAAAAAAGCGGTAGTGGTGCCTCTGGAGGTCTTGCGATGTTGTCGTGAAGTTGTCCCTTTGCTACGAGATGTGGCAGCTTTGGGATGTAGAGTTGCGGTGAACGACGCCATAACAGGCCTTGCTTTAATTAGAGGGACTGTGGTGTCATCGTGTCTTACGGCCATAACAAATCTTGCTTTACTTTCGGATGAAGAGTTTTGCGCATCTGTTCGAAATGAAGCCTTGTCTCTTATGTATGATCTCAACATGGAAATAGACAGAACTCTGGAGAATTACCTTAAAGCTCTTGTCGGGCACTCTCAAGAGACGTTACCATAGCGCTTGGAATGGACAGACTATTCTGAAAAGTCTCGTGATCCTTGCGTTCTGTGAAAAAAAACGCATAATAGGAGCAAATTAATTTAGGGGGCTGTGGAATGATAAATAATGCCCGCATGCTTCGTACTTTTTTGGAGCTTGTGCAAATAAAAGCAGAATCAGGTAGGGAAGAAGCTGTTGCTCAACATTTGTCTCCCCGTCTTCATAGGCTTGGGCTTTCGGTAAAAAAGAACGGAGAAGACAGTAGTGGTAATGTTATTGCGACTCTTTCTCCTACCCCTGGACGGAGTGGGTGGATTGCTATAGCTGCTCATATGGACACGGTCCCTTTAGAGAACCCTGTAAAACCTGTATTGCGAGACGGGGCGATTTATTCTTCCGGGAATACTATTCTTGGAGCTGATGATCGAGTGGGGATTGCTTCCATTCTCGAGGCCCTCGAAACGGTTATAGAAAAGAGATTGCCCCACCCTGGTATCGAAGTGATTTTTACCGTGTCAGAGGAAGAAGGGCTTGTCGGGGCCAAGCGTCTAACAAGCGAAGATTTACAAGCTTCTATGGCTTTTATTGTAGATAGCTCTTCCGATCCAGGCCATATCGTAGTACAGGCGCCTTCTCATGTGAACCTCTCGTGGATTGTTGCCGGAAAAGCGGCTCATGCAGGAATTGCCCCTGAAAAAGGTGTGAATGCTATTGTAGCAGCAGCTGAAGGGATTGCTGCCATGAATATTGGCAGAATAGATCATGAGACAACCTCGAATGTGGGTATTATTCGTGGGGGTACAGCCACAAATATTGTTTGCGATAGCGTTTATGTAGAAGGAGAAGCCCGTTCTTTCTGTGAAAAAAAGCTGGAAGACCTTGTAAAGAGCATGGTAGATGCTATGGAGGCAAGGGTAGCAAAACGTGGGGCTTCCGTCCAGACGAAAGTTCAAAAATCCTATACAGGTTTTTCTCTAAAAGAGACCTCCCCAGTGGTACAGTGGGCGACCTCTGCCGTTAGGAGAAGTGGGTTGCTTCCAGTGCTTATCTCCACTGGAGGGGGAAGCGACGCTAATATCTTTAACGAAAAGGGTTTGCCGGCAGTGAACCTCGGAACTGGAGCTCAGAATGTCCACACCACAAAAGAATATATTTCCGAGCGAGATCTTTATACAATCGGGGATATTATTGTAGCTATTATGACAGGTGCATAGCGAGTTCTCTTAGTTGCAATAGGAGCATCACCGTAGCAGGAATATGTAGCAGATCGAGAGGGCGTGGCTATTTTTTCTTATTAAAATATCCGCCCCATATGCTTCGAATATCGACCATAAAGACAAAGCCTCCGGCCTGACTCCCTATTTGCATTACCTTTTGACGATCATTCCTGTCGCAGATGACCTTAAGAATCAGCCGGGGGCCGTCTTTCCCTTCTCCTTCAACAATAGTGGTTCCAAAGCCTTCATCTCTAAGCCTTTCCGCAAGATGACGACTTTCTTCGGTATCGTTTAGAATAATTTCTACGATAGTATGTCCTTTTAAAAGCTTTTCTTCCAATAAAGAGCCTAGGAAATTTCCCGTAGAGAAACCAAGAGCATAGGCGATAAAGCTTAAAGGACTGTTTAAACCCGCGTCGAGAACATATTTTAAACTCATGAGGTAGAGAGATATTTCGACGAAACCAATGGCCGATGCCTTGAAGCGCTGGCCTTTGACAAGAAGAAGCATACGCATTGTAGCCAGAGAAACATCAGTACATCGGGCAAAAAATATTAATATAGTGGCAAGATTGAGTTCAAGGGACATATTTCTCCCTCCTCCGTTTGCCTATGACGAAATGTTCACTCCAGTCGGTGAATAGAAAAGCTCCCCATTCTCCTTCTCAGTTGTTGCGTTTTATGGCAAGCTCCGTGCGAGACATATATACTGGATGAGCTACACAGAGAGTTTCTACCTCTTCTCTGAATTCCTGGATCTTTTGGGGCTGGGAGTTTTCTAGAATTTTTATTATGAGCTGTGCCACAGCTTCTGTTTCTTCTTCCCGGAACCCGCGGCTCGTTACTCCGGCCAATCCAATTCGAATGCCACTTGTTACGGTGGCTTTTTCTGGGTCGAAGGGAATGAGGTTCATGTTTACTGTAATGCCAGCTTTTTCCAGTTTCTTTTCAGCCTCCCGACCTGTTATACGTTTATTGCGCAGATCCACAAGCATGAGATGATTGTTCGTTCCCCCTGAGACGATGGTATAACCGTGAAGCTGAAGTATTTCGGCCATCTTTTGGGCATTTTTTAAAATTTGGCGGGAATATAATTTGAACTCCTCTGTCATGGCGAGCTTAAAAGTAAGAGCTTTTGCCGCCATTATTTGAGGAATGGGGCCACCCTGGATCCCAGGGAAGATAGCTTTATCGATACGGTCAGCATATTCCTTTCGGCAAAGGATGTTTCCTCCCCGTGCTCCTCGAAGAGTTTTAGTAGTGGTAAAAGTTACAAAATCAGCGTGTGGAACAGGGCTAGGATGGACGCCTGCAGCAACCAGCCCTGCAATGTGGGCCATGTCCACCATAAAATAAGCGCCAACTTCGTGAGCTATACGAGCGAACCGTTCAAAATCGATATATCTCGAGTAGGCGCTGCCGCCGGCAATAATGAGCTTAGGATGAAGGGTGTGGGCCATTTCTTCCACGTGCTCATAATCTATAAGGCCAGTTTCTTTTTTTACTCCATAAGAATGAGCTTTAAAAAATTTCCCCGAAATATTGACGGGTGTTCCATGAGAAAGGTGTCCTCCATGGCGGAGGTCCATCCCAAGGATAGCGTCTCCAGGCTCTAAAATAGCCATAAAAACCGCGAGGTTAGCATTAACGCCAGAATGGGGCTGAACATTGGCATGATCAGCGCCAAAAAGTTTTTTAGCCCTTTCGATGGCAAGATTTTCGACAATGTCAATAAACTCGCAACCACCATGGTATCGCCTCCCAGGGTATCCTTCAGCGTATTTGTTCGTGAGGAGAGATCCCTGGGCTTCAAGAATAACTTCTGGAACAAAGTTTTCTGATGCGATGAGTTCAATGGTCAAATTTTGGCGCTGTTTTTCCCCTTCAATAGCAGCTCCCAACTCAGGGTCAATAAAGTGGATCAGGTTCATTTATATACCTCCCTCTTTAGTGAGTAAAAAAGTGGCGCCGTGAAAAACAGCTTGAAGAGTGAGACCATATAAAGAAGGGTGGAAGGAAGGAAAAAAGAACAAAAGAACAAAAGAACAAAAGAACAAAAGAACAACAAAATAAATCTCACCCCTTTAATTGCCCTTATTCTACGCCAAAAGGACGAAAATTTGCAATTGTATATGGCATAAACTCATTTCCTATCTGGTATTCCCCCAATTGCAGTAGCGGGTTCTCCATAAAGTTGAGATTTGTACTCAATATGGTATTCATTTTAAGAATTTTTCATGACAAAAACTTTACAGAGAAGGGTATTTAGACTATAAAAGATACTAGTTTGAGAACTATATCATTGTGAATGCAAAATAAAGAGAGGAGGAGAGTGATTTTCATGAAGAAATATGTACTGAACATTCCAGATATGGCTTGTGGACATTGTGTAAAAAGAATTACAAAAGCTCTTGAAGAAAAGGGTTTTAGAAACTTTGAGGTGATATTGGAAAATAAATCTGTCGTTATCGAGACCGATAACGTTGCTTTTGTTTTGGAAACTCTTGAAGAGGCAGGATACTCTGCTTCTGTGGCATAAAAGAGAAATAGAAAGTATAGAAAGGGAGCTTCGTTTTTATATGGTACATAATCGTTCTTTTTTTTATTGCGTTGCAGCTTTTGTTTTTCTATGGGGACCCGTTCTTTACAAATGGTATGGAGGACCTGGTCGAGATATAGTCCTTCTTGTATGGGCTCTGCTTTTAGCTTGTGTTTGTCTTTTGAAGGACCGTTATGTTTTTGCTGTTCCTGCAGCAAAGATTCTTGCGTGGTTTCATTCTGTTAATTCGGGGGAAACAGTGGATTTGCGAAATTCCGCGCCAGATTCTATTACGAAGAAATCTTCTTTGATGGGGCAGTTGGGACGTATGCTTACAGATTTCATAACGACATTCCGAAAGATTTTTTTAGAAATAATACAAAAATTACATTCTTTCACTTTTGTTTTTTTTCGGCTTGAAAGAAAGCTAGGTTCTTTTTCTCGTGCTTTTGAAGAGATGGCTCGAGAAGTAAACGAGGGAGTGCAAGCTGGGAATCAAGTTACAGATGCTATGCAGGCCCAATACGCTAGTTCAGAAGAGATTTCAACAACGGCTCAATCCCTTGCCCATCTAGCGGAGAATCTGAATGAGGTGGTAACCCGTGTTTCTGATCGGGCTGGCGATGGGCAAAAGAAGCTCGGCGATGCAGAAAGTTCTATTCGAGAGCTTGGCAAAGATGTCTTAGGAGTGGCTCAACGATCGGCCTCTCTCTCTGAAAAAGTGGCTTTAATCCAATCTGTGGTTCAAGTTTTGACAGGTATTTCAGATCAGACAAACCTTTTGGCCTTAAATGCTTCCATAGAAGCGGCTAGAGCTGGAGAGGCAGGACGAGGTTTTGCCGTAGTGGCTGAAGAAGTTCGTAAGCTGGCAGAGGAAAGTCGCAAGGCGGCTCGAGATATAGGGGATAATCTGGAAGAGCTAGTTTCCGAAGTTCAGGGAGCTTCTAACGACGCTTCTGCTATTGTAGAGCGAGTAGAACAAACTGTAGTTCATGTTTCTGATGCTCTACAAGGAGTGGGAGATATTTTGAGCGATATTACAAGTGTCACTGAATCCACTCATCAGGTAGCATCAAGCGCGCAGGAGCTTTCTGCTTCATCGCAAGAGTTGGCGACTTCTGCAGAGACTGTTACCAAACTCACTGGTTGCATGAAGAATGAATTTCAGCTTTTAGGGAGGAATGTAGATTCTTTCACGGAATCGGTGGCAGAACTCCTTGCTTTTACTCAGGAAGGCTCAAGTCAAGCCTATACCCTTTTAAAAAATATGGCTCGTGTCCAAGTAATAGAACGATGTGATTTTGCCGAAATTGCCGATGGGGCTATTCAAGCACACAAAGGATGGATCTCTCACCTTAAGGAGTATATAGACGGAGGGAAATGGGATGTGGAAACAGATCCTACTCGATGTCAATTTGGGATATTCCTTTCCTTTATGGAGAAACCAGAAGTTATTGATGAACACCAGTGGAACGATCTTATGAAATGCCATGAAGAGCTGCATCGTCTCGGTCACAGCGTTTTTGACGCTATGGAAGCAGGAAAAAGCCAAGATGCTAAGAATGTATGCGCTCAGGCGTTAAAGATAAGCCAGACATTGGTAAAAAGCTTGGAACATATGAGCGCTCTTTGTCGACAGGGAGAAGAGTGTCGAGACTATCGGATAGGTCTTGTTCCTGTTGGAAAATAAGAGGACGAGTGTAGATTGGTAGATATATAATAAAGTACCTTGGCAAGGGCCGATTTCTTTCTGAGACAGAGAGAGGTCGGCTCTTTTTACATACATATATAGGGTATTATGATATGATATTTATAAATCCTATCTTTTTGATAGTCTTTTTATAGAGAGAAAAAGGAGTGAAGGAAATAATGGGAAATGGGGAAAGCGCTAAAAAAGTTTCTTTTTCTGTAACAGGTATGACATGCGCAACCTGTGCCAGAATGGTTGAACGATCTCTAAAAAAAGTGGATGGTGTCATTTTTGCCGGAGTGAATCTTGCCACAGAGACGGCATTTGTTGTTCTTGAGAAGGACGTTCCCATGGAAATTTTAGAAGAAGCCGTTCGTAGCGCTGGATATAATGTCTCCTACGAAGCACCGGAAGATCTGGATCGTCGTCGTTACCAAATCGCGCGTAAAAATTTAACCCTCAGCTGGATTATTACTGCCCCTCTAATGGCCTTCATGTTTGCTCATATGGCAGGTTTTCATATGTCGTGGTTCCCATTTATAGAAATTCTGGGCGGTGCTATTGTCCTTTTTGGGGCGGGGCGCTCTTCTATGAAAGGGGCTTGGATTGCTCTTACACATTTCCATGCGAATATGGATGTTCTTGTTTCTTTAGGTGCTCTCGCAGCATGGGCTACTTCTTTTCTCTCTTTGAGCGGTGTGCATGTAACCTCTTTTGGGTCTATTGGAGCAATGATTATTGCTTTACATGTAACTGGCCGTTTTATTGAGTCTCACTTAAGAGACCGGGCTTCCAAGGAGATAAAGGCCTTATTGGAAATTCAAGCTCGAGAAGCACGAGTTCTTGACGAAAACGGCAAGGAAATAGCTATTCCTATTGAAGCAGTAAAAGAAGGCTTTACCCTCGTTGTTCGCCCAGGAGAAAGAATTCCTGCAGATGGGCGTATTACAGATGGAATCACATCAGTAGATGAATCTATGATTACTGGGGAATCCTTACCTGTGCAGAAAAAACAAGGTGACGGAGTAACGGGAGGTTCTCTGAACCTTACAGGTCCCTTAAAAGTTCAGGCGACACACGTTGGAGAGGATAGCTTTCTTTCACAGATGATCTCTCTTATTCAGGAAGCCCAAGGGGCGAAAATTCCCATACAGGCCTTTGCCGATCGTGTAACGAATTATTTTGTTCCTGCCGTAGCAACTCTTGCCCTTATAAGTGCTTTTTTCTGGTATTTTGGAGTGGATCGGTTCGGCTTTTTTCTTGATACCGCTGCTCGCTACCTCCCATGGGTTACAACTGTCAGAGATCCCCTCTCTCTTGCCATTTTTGGTTTCATATCCACCATTGTCATTGCTTGTCCCTGCGCCTTGGGGCTTGCCACTCCTATGGCTCTTATTACGGGGACTGGCGCGGCTTCAAGGAAGGGACTTATTATTCGAAATGCCGAAGCTATCCAAACGGCAAAAGAAGTTGGGATTGTGCTCATGGATAAAACAGGGACTCTCACCCAAGGGCATCCTTCTGTTGTAGATATCCAGGTCTCAGAAGAGGATTTAGAAGCTGTTGCGGCACTAGAACGACATTCTCTCCATCCCTTGGCAAAAGCTGTAGCAGCAGTGAAAAAAACAGATATAGACGCTGATTCCGTGGAAGAAATTATGGGAGAAGGAGTTAAAGGAACCATACGAGGAGAGGAATACTTTATTGGGAAACCTCAGGATCCTTCAAGGTACAATGAACAGCTTCTGTTGGGGCGTACAGTAGTAGAGGTTCAAAAGGGTGGCGTAGTTGTGGGGTTTCTTGCGATAGAAGATTCTCTTCGGGAGGATGGGGTTCGGGCAGTATCTCATCTGAAGGAGCTTGGCATTGTTCCTGTAATGGTGACAGGAGATAATGAAAGGACTGCGCAGGCGGTTGCCAAGCAAGTAGGAATTAATGAAGTTTATGCCGGAGTTCGGCCGGGAGAAAAATTGGATATATTGAGAAGATATCAAACTATGGGACGAAAAGTTCTTATGGTTGGAGATGGGATGAATGATGCGGCAGCATTAAAAGGCGCAGACATTGGTGTAGCTATTGGCTCTGGCACTGATCTTGCCATTGATAGCGCAGATATGGTAGTAGTGAAAGGTGGAGTTTCTGCTATTGTTGATGCCATTCATATCTCAAGGCAAACTTTTACGGTTATTCGTCAAAATCTTTTTTGGGCTTTTGCCTATAATATCATTGCTATTCCGTTAGCCATGGGGGCCCTGCTCCACCCTGCAATTGCTGAAACAGCCATGGCGTTTAGTTCCATCTCTGTTATTTTGAATTCCATGCGGATTCGTTCCTAAAAGATCCCGATACAAGAGTCAAAAGAACACATGGACAAAGCCCCCTTCTAAAAGGGCTCTGCCCACTTAAAAGTTAGAAGAGACCGCCTTTTTAGGCGGTCTCTGTATTTTCTACACTAGCAATGACCGTGACAGCCTGAACAGCCTCCACCGCATCCACTGCACCCGCCGTTACGGAGAGCGTCGATAGCAGGTACGAACACATCTAGAATGTCTTCCAGGTCGTTCACCCCTTCATCAGCATCGGTGAGACCAAAAGTTTCTTTTACTGCAGGAACTGTATCAGCACCATCTACTATAGCCTGCACTATGTCACGGAGCGTAATGTCCTTCGACTTAATGACCACAGTTTCTCCAGGAACCATACCCCAGTCCATCTTCTTTACCTCCTTATAGGAAACATGGTGGTATTGTAAAGGAAAAGAAGGGAAAAATAAATAGAATATTTTTTAGGCTCTCCTTTTCTGCCTGACTCCTTTATTTACATGAATGTGAAGAGTATTGAGGTCTCATTGTTTTTATCTTTTTTATCTCAAAAATATTATTAATAAGGAATAATTTTTTATGAAAAAAGAGAAAATGCTTTTAAAAAATAAATTGTATTGACTTTTTTGTCGAATAGAGTGTAAAGTAATAAATACAATAAAACTTCAGCAGGTGTACGGGAAGTCCGGTGAAAAGCCGGCGCGGACCCGCCACTGTGTGCTTGACGATGGGACCACATGCCACTGGAAAGAGTTCTTTTCTGGGAAGGGGGCCCAAAGAGTGAGAGCAAGCCAGGAGACCGGCCTGATGAAGAGATGCAAGTTCCCGCGAGGATTCGGGAAGGCTTGTGGAAAAGCCTCTCTTGAAATAAAGGGGCAATTTCGCTTTTAAGCTCTTAGCCTTTGATGGCCGTCCTCGGGGGACGGCCATTTTCTATTATAGGAGGATGAGAGTTATGAAGCGAGAGCACGTGGATTTGTTCCAGAACTCCGTAAATCCAAGTGGGTTTACTTTGCTTGAGCAGACGGTAAATGCGCTGGAAGCAAATGACGCGTCCCTTCCAGAAGAAGATACACGCAGCACCATCCTTTCTTCCATAGATCGATACATTTCCTATGTGAACGGATCTTTGAACAGGGACGGAAATATTGTAATTTCCGCAGATTTTCTTGAGAATACGCGCTTACTCATTAACACATTGCGGAAAGATATTGAGGCTATTTCTGTTCCTCACGAAGAAGACATCCAACTCAAGGGCAGAGAAAAGGCTCTCTTTGTTGAAGCTCACCTCAATCTTATCAATGCTGCTCGAGATTGGATGAGCGCTGTTGCTTCAGAGTCTTCAAGCGAGACAATAAAGATCTATCTTTTATATTGCCGAGCCTGCCTCCGTTCTTTGAGGCTTTTAGAACCTTTATGGTGTAGTAGTGAAAAGGAGGCCATCGCATAATGAATTGTCAGAACCATCCCCTTTCTCCTCTTTTTGCTCCACGTAGCATTGCTATTGTGGGTGCGTCTGCCAATCTTGATAGCCTTACTGGACGTACGGTTAAAGCGTTACAACATTTTGGATATGATGGGACTATCTACCCTGTTAACCCCAAGTACAATATAGTGGGAGGCCTCCCCTGCTATAAAGATTTAGCTCATATCCCTACTTCAGCTGATGTGGCTCTTATTAGTGTTAAGGCCCATCTTGTCCCATCTATTTTGCGAACATGCATTGAAAAAGATATTCATCATGTGATTATTTATTCTTCTGGTTTCGCTGAAGCTGGCGACGGATCGCTCCAAAAAGAAATGATGGATGTCGCTCGTAAAGGAAGTATCCGCATTCTTGGGCCTAACTGTCAAGGGCTTCTGAACCTCTCTGAAGGAATTCCCCTCACTTTTTCAGGAGCTCTTTACAATGCAGAACCCCCAGCGCCTGGACACGTGGCCTTTGTTTCTCAAAGCGGAGCTTTTGGTTTCTCTTCCTTTGGAGTGGGGCTTGATCATGGCGTTCGATATCGATACGTAGTGACGACAGGGAATCAAGCTGATATTGACGCTGTAGAGTGTGCCGGATATGTTATTACCGATCCGGAAGTTCGCCTTCTCATGATGTATCTCGAAGGCATTGAAAACGGGGAACGCTTTTTGGAACTGGTTCGAGAAGCGAGAGAACGAGATATTGCCATAGCCGTCTTAAAGGCGGGGCGTTCCCCCTCTGCTCAGGAAGCTGCACGAAGCCATACGGCCGCTCTTACGGGAGATGATGCTGTCTGGAACGCAATTTTTGCCCAATATGGCGTTATTCCTTTAAAAGACATGGACGATATTATTGGTATTGGACAGCTTTTTGGCGCTTCTCCCCGCACTGCTGGTGATAGGGCTGCTATTCTCACGACTTCCGGTGGTGCTGGTATTGTCATGGCTGATTGTCTTAGCGATTTAAAAATGAAGGTTCCAGAGTTTTCAAGTCAAGCTCGCCAAGAGATTGAGAAGGCGATTCCCTCATTTGGCGCTTCGAGAAACCCAGTGGACATGACCGTTCAAATTTCAGAAAAGCCGGAGAATTTCCGTCACGTTCTTAATGCGGCTCTTCATGATCCTAATATAGACATGGTGATCACCGCTCTCTCCATGATTGTTGGCGATGCGGGGGCCCTTATGGCAGATGAGTTGGTTAAGAGCTACCAGAATACCAATAAGCCTCAAGCAGCAGTATGGATGATTGATAACGATCATGGAGGAGCCTTTGTTGAGCGCCTTAAAACATCCGGTTTCCCTATATTTCAAAGTTTCAGACAGTGTGCACGGGCTTTGAAGGCTTTAAGAAATTGGGAGAATCGACTCCCCTTCCCTATCACGAAAGTAGCGTATCGAGATCCTATATTGCGCTCTTTCCCTCCTAAATTGACAGAGTACGATGCAAAGCGATTACTGGATAGATATCGTATTCCTATAACAAAGGAACGGCTTTGTCGCGATATGGAGGAGGCTTTTGATGCGGCAGAAGAATTTGGTTTTCCCGTGGCACTCAAAGGTATGTCTGCAGAAATTCTTCATAAAACGGAAGCTGATATTGTCACATTAGATATTCGCTCTTTTGATGAAATGCGCCATGCTTTGAAAAGGACGAGAGAAAATTTAAAAAAACATGTTTCAGATCACGAAATACAAGGGTTTCTCGTTCAGGAAATGGTAAAAGGCGGCATGGAGTGTATTGTGGGAGTAAAGCGGGATCCAGTTTTTGGCCCTATTGTAGCGGTAGGTTTAGGCGGTATTTATGTAGAGGTGCTCAGCGACGTATCTCTTCGTCATGCCCCGGTAGATGAAAAAGAAGCCCTCTGCATGATTAAGAAGTTGAAAGGCTACGGTTTCCTCTCAGGAGCGAGGGGACAGCGCCATAGAGATGTGGAGGCGTTGGCGAAAATTGTGAGTAAGGTCTCTCAGTTGGCATGCATAGAAGAAGATTTACTAGAGCTCGATATCAACCCTGTTTTCGTTATGCCTGAAGGAGAAGGGGCAATAGCTGCAGATGCTCTCGTAATTCGGCGAAATGGATATTGAAAAGAAGCAACTTTTTCCTCAAGGCACGTAGACGATATGGTGCAGCTTGTAAGACCATGTAGATGCCGTCATTACCCATTTGTTCAGCACCCCAAATGTTAGATTTCAAATCTAACATTTGGGGTGTACTTTTCTGAAGGTCTAGCCCTTTTTTGGTTTATCCAGGATTTAACGGTATAATATATTAATGTCAAACTATATAAACAAATATAAATATACGAAGGAGGAATGATCAGTGGCCTGTGCTCCCGTTTACGAAACAAGGCCGGTACGTATTCAGCGCGATATAAAACACATTGCTTCATTGGGGAAAGACAAGGCCGGACGAACCTGTTTTACCTATAGTCAACAGGACAAAGACGTTCGTGATTTTTTGATTGAAACGCTTCAAGGTCTGAATCTCTCTATTGCAGTGGATGGGGTAGGTAATATTCGTGCTCGATATGAAGGAAAGAACCCTGATGCTCCTATAGTGATGAGTGGTTCTCACATTGATTCTGTGCGACAGGGCGGAAAATTTGACGGCGTGGCCGGTGTTGTCGCGGCTCTTGAAGTGGTGCGAACAATGGTAGATGAAGGGATTGTTCCGATACATCCGGTGGAAGTTGTTATTTTCTCTGAAGAAGAAGGGTCGAATTTTGGGCCTTGCTGTGCTGGCAGCAAAACTATGATTGGCCGATATACAGTGAAAGACTTGAAAAAACTGAAAAACCCAGCGGGTATGTCTATGTACACTATGGCTCAAGAGTGTGGCTATAATCCGGATTCCATGCCTAACAGTGTTTTACGTCCTGGAGATGTGAAAGCTTTTTTAGAGCTTCATATAGAACAGGGGCCATCTCTTGACGCAGCAGGTGTTCCAATAGGAATTGTAGAAGCTATTAACGGTCTTCGGCAGATGAGGGTAGATGTTCAGGGTGTGGCGAATCATGCCGGCGGAACTCCCATGGCCTTGCGGCAAGATAGTCTTCTTGCTGCTTCCCGTATGATTTTAGCGGTAGAAGAAATTGTGCGGAAGGAAGGGGCTGATACTACAGTGGGAACTGTAGGACACATAGAGTGCAGCCCAAATGTATGGAATATTATACCGGGGAGAGCAACTTTTTCTATTGATATTCGCGATGTTTGTGAGAAGACGATGGATAGGATTGTAGAGAAAGTGAAAGAGCGCATCCAAGATATTGCAACAGCATGTCATGTAGAAAGCAGGATCTCTTCCCTTGCTTCTTTGGAAGCGGTACGTCTCTCCCCTCAAGTTATCGAAGTTTTAGAGAAAAAAGCTAAAGAGCTAGGTACCCCTTACAAAAAAATAAATAGTGGAGCTGTTCATGATGCGGTACTGCTTCGGTCTATAACTGATGTGGGCATGATCTTTGTCCCGAGCATTGGGGGGCGAAGTCATTGTCCAGAGGAAGAGACAGACGTTGAAGATATTAAGAAGGGTGCAGATATTCTTCTTGCTTCTATTCTGGAATTAGCAGGTTTTGTAAAAGAATAGCGCATTCGTTATGCCAATTCTCTATTCCACAGCGCTAGACCTAGAAGGGATGCCCCTTCTAGGTCTGGATAGGACGTTTTTACAGAAAAAGTTAAGCGAGCCGTTTTTTCTCCTGCCCATGAATGAGAGCATCTTTTGCTGCCATAATTAAAAGTTGTAAACGGTTGTCGTTATTTGTTCGACTTGTACCGGGATCGAGGTCGAGGCAGAGCAAATCCAGCTCAGGGTAGAGCCGACGCAATACACCTTCCACTCCTTTACCTGTAATATGGTTGGCAAGACATCCAAAAGGCTGAAGGCATACGATATGATTGATGCCCTTCTCTAACATATCAATCATTTCTGCGGGGAGTAACCACCCTTCTCCAGCCTGGTTAGCTAGACTGGTGACGCGAGTTACTTTCTTAGAGAGGGCTTTAAGAGTTTGACGAGGCAGTGCGAAACGGAAATTCTTTAAAACGGCCTCTAATTTACTTTCAAAATAACCTGTTAACGTTTCCATAAAGAGATTTCCTAGAACATCGAGTAATCCTGGTTCACACAGATACGCCTTCCAGTTATAGACATCGCTTCGGAACTTCATAAAGAAAAAGGATGAGAGAGGAGGCAGCACTGGTTCAACCCCATGGGCGATAAGTTTATCTACAAGAAAATCTTGGGCGAACTCGTTATAATTTACAAATATCTCTCCCACAATTCCTATTCGCGGAATATCCTCTTCTTTCATGGGAAGCCCATTAAATGTAGCGACTGCTTCTTCCATAAGGTCTATAAGTTCTGAAAAAGTTCCTCTATTTTTAAGGAAATCTCCAAGATGGCGAAGGTATTTCAGGTAAATGGTCTTTGCACTTCCACCTGAAAACTCTCTTGGGGCCGTAGAGAGAAAGAGAGAGGCTAAAAGATCAGCTCCGAGTAAGCCGTAGAGTAGGCCCTGTGCGGCATCTTTTTTAGAGACATAAAATCCCGCCGTTTCAAAATTTTCTACACCGAAAGTAGGGACTTCCACATCGGGGAAACCGGCGCTTGCTAAAGCTTTTCGGGCGAGTGGCACATAATTGGTTGCTCGACACTGTCCCCCAGTTTGAGTGAGAAGAACAGCGGCGTTTTTAGCTGTATATTGCTTTTCCATAAAGGCTTTGAGAATGTCACCAATAACTACAATAGCTGGATAACACATATCGTTATGAACATATTCCAACCCTATGTCTACGGATTGTTGCGTTTGCGGAGAAAGAATTTCTGCTTCTAGGCCTAATCCTTGTAGAAGAGAAGGTAACAAAGGTGAATAGAGAGCAGAAAACCAAGGCATAACGATTTTCTTTCGTGAAATCTTTTGTTCCTCATGGAAGAAAATTTCATGTTTTTGTGAAGGTGAAGGTCGATTGAATTCAAGAATGGAGCGGAGTCGAATTCTTGCTGCTCCAAGATTAGCGATATCATCTATTTTTATGAGAGAGTAACTGCATCCTGCTTCTCGTACGATAGCTTCCAGCTCATCTCCTGTTACAGCGTCAACCCCACATCCAAATGAGGATATGTGAACTAAATCGAGGCCTTCCTTGGCGGTAGCCTTGGCACCAGCATAGAGACGGTTAGTATAGGCCCATTGAGTGACGACCTTGCAGTTACTGAGACTATGCCCTGGGAAATGTGCTGTTAGGAGGTCAGCCGGTATGGCGTCAGCCCCGAGATCAGCGATAAGGTCAAATATCCCATGATTAATGAGAGGGTCCATATGGTAAGGGCGACAGGCTATGGCCAATATATGTCGTTTCGCAGCTCTGCTTTCATCGAGAGCTTTTTGGGCTTCCTCTCGTACCGTTTTTTCGTAATGTTGTTGAGCATGGAGAGCCATTTTAAAAGCAACTGCCACACGATGCCTGTTTATTCCCAAAAACTTCCCATACTCGTGGACTTGTTTATTGAAAAGGACGGGTTTTCTTAAGGAAAAAACAGGGCTATCCAAGGGGATGTGATATTGCCCTTCGGGGTCGAGAGCGCTTCTGATTACATCGGCGTAGCTACAGACGACAGGGCAATTATAGCTGTTATTTGCTGTTCTAATTTCATTCCGCTCATGAACAATAATAGGCATAAAGATACGGTCTACTCCCATTTCCGTAAGGGCTACAATATGACCGTGAGCAAGTTTTGCCGGGAAGCAGATGTTTTCAGCCATAACGGACGATACGCCTCGTTCATGGATGTTTTCATCGGAAGGGGGAGAAAGTACCACTTTATAACCACACTCTCTGAAGAACGTGCACCAGAAAGGATAAAGCTCATACATGCTTAATGCCCTGGGAATCCCAATGGTCCCCGCGGGGGAGCCTGTCGGCTCTGTGGGACAGTTGAAGAGAGTGTCGTAGCGAGTCTTGAAGAAATTATCCCCTCGAGTAACTCTTTGTCCATTATTGAAAATCTTTCTGCATCTGTTCCCAGTATAAAATTTTTGCCCACTTGAAAAAGTAAGGCTTGTTACGGCACAACTGTTGGTGCATCCATGACAGCGGAAATTTTGGGCGGAAGGTTCTTCCCATGTCTCCAGAATATGGAAAATATCCTTATGTTTCCCTTCCACCGCTTCCTCCTGCCACTGCTTTGCTACATAAATAGCTGCTCCCCATGCCCCCATAAGACCAGCTTCTACTGGCCTTACTACGCGGCGCTTGGTAATGACTTCGAGTGCTCTTAGGATTGCAGGATTTTGGAATGTCCCTCCTTGAACAACAATAACAGGTCCAAGTTCGCTATAGTCACGTATTTTAAGGACTTTATGGAGAGAATTTCGTATTACAGAGTATGCCAAGCCTGCGGCAATGTCTCGAATATCTCTTCCTTCATTAAGAGCCTGCTTCACGCTTGAGTTCATAAAAACCGTACATCGAGTTCCAAGATCGCAAGGGTGTCCAGCTTCGCAAGCATATTGAGCAAAAGATTCCATAGAAAGCCCCAGAGACTCGGCAAATGTTTGGATAAAGCTTCCACACCCAGAAGAACAAGCTTCATTGAGTTTTATAGTTTCTAGGTGGTTGTCTTTGATGCTCATGGCCTTCATGTCTTGTCCGCCGATATCGAGAATAAAAGAGACGTTGGGGCATAGGGTGCGAGCCGCGATAAAATGCGCCATAGTTTCTACAAGGCTATGGTGAAGGTCCAAAGCTTTCCTGATTAAATCTTCCCCGTAACCAGTACTGGCTCCTGCCACAATAGAGAGGTCTTCTCGATGGTTTTCCATGAGAGTTTTCTTAAAACTGGTCATGGCACGATGGGTAATTCCCAGAACATCCCCTTTATTTGTTTCATAGTGGGAAAGAACCATCTTGTGATTTTTGTCTATGAGGACGAGTTTTGTAGTAGTGGAACCAGAATCTACACCAAGAAAGAGAGGCCCCTCTGCTTTTTGGACTGAAACGGAAGGAAGGGCGTATTGTCTGTGACGTTCTTCCCAAAGGAATCTCTCTTTTTTGCTCTCGAATAGAGGAGGTAAATCCGTCCTAATGATATGGATATGCCCCGATTTTTTTGATAAACGAGATATAAGTTTGCCCAAAGATACGCTATTTTTCTCGTTGCTTTCATGAAAAAGGGCAGTGCCGAGGGCTGGCAATAATCTGGGATGGTCATATGCAGCAATGTCGTGATTTTGATCAAGGCCCAGATAAGAGACGAAAGACTGGCGCAAGCCGGGGAAGAAGGAAAAGGGGCCGCCGGCAAAGAGTACTTGACCGCGAATGGCTCTCCCACGAGAGAGTGAGGAGAGAACATGAAGGGCAATAGACTTAAAGACAGAGGCGACAATATCCTCCGGTTTAGCTCGTTGTGCCAGAAGAGACTGAATATCTGTTTTGGCAAAAACTCCACATCGAGAGGCAATAGTGTAAATAGCTTTCCCTTTGGAAGAAAGAGTGTTGAGAGAATCGAGACCAACACCTAACAACGATGCAATTTGATCGATAAAAGCTCCTGTCCCACCGGCGCAAGCTCCATTCATGTTCATATCGGGGTTGAGGTTATCGTCGAAGAAGATCATTTTAGAATCTTCTCCGCCAAGTTCTATCATGGTTCGCACTTTCGGCATCCTGCGACGAATATAGCGAGCTGCTGCCACTACTTCCTGCACAAAGGGGAGGGAAAACTGTGAGGCCATATTCATTCCTGCCGAACCGGTGATAGCGACGTCAAGAGCCATATCTCCTAATTTTTCAGCGCATAAGTGAAGAATGGAAAGAAGAGTTCCAGAAGGATCTGTGTTGTGTCGTTCATAAGCAGAAAAAAGCAACTGCCCCTCGGGATGACATACCACAACCTTCACTGTAGTTGAACCAAGATCAATGCCCATAGGAAAAACTGTTTCCATGAATATCACCTGCTTGGCACAGCTACGATGAAAACAATGCTATGCTTATAGTTCTTTAATTGTACCTTCCAAAAGGGTAAATGCACAAGGAATTACAGATAATAGCATGAGGAAGAACGCGGTTAATCTCTTGTGAGAGGCATTTCGCTGCCTTTATTGAAAGAAATCTCTACTTTTTCCCCGTCACTCCTCTGGCGATCTTTCCGGCTTAAAATATCTACTTCAATGGTTTGCCCACTTACGTCCACAAAATAGGTTGTTATGGCACCTTTAAACTGGCGCCCGCTAATATATCCTGAAAGGATGCCTTTCTCATAAGAGAAAGAAAGATCTTCTGGGTGAATGGCTACTTTCTCTCCCCCCTTGAGGGTTATGATGTTGCTTCGTCCAATAAAATCGGCGACGAAGGAGTTTTCTGCGCGCCTATAGATGTCTTGAGGGGGCCCAATTTGTATGATTTGTCCTTTTTCCATAACGACAATCCTATGGGAGAGAGCTAGGGCCTCTTCCTGATCGTGGGTAACGTAAAGGGTTGTAATTCCTAAACTACTTTGAATCTGGCAAATTTCGCGCCTCATACGTACCCGAAGCTTCGCGTCAAGATTGCTGAGAGGTTCGTCAAGAAGAAGAACTTTAGGTCTTGTTACAAGAGCTCTGGCAAGAGCGACTCGTTGCTGCTCTCCTCCGCTTAATTGACCGATTGTTTTTGAGCCGGAGAGAGGGAGTCCTACTTTCTCGAGCATCTCCATTCCCATAGTACAGGCTTTTTCCCGGGGAATTTTTCGAAACTTAAGTCCGTATATTACATTTTCAAGTACTGTCATATGAGGGAAAAGAGCATAGCTTTGAAAAACAGTAGCTGTTGGTCGTTTTTCCGGAGGAAGAGCTGTAATATCGTCCCCTTCGAGAATAATGTGTCCATTGTCTGGCTTAAGAAACCCTCCCACCATGCGGAGCGTTGTGGTTTTCCCACAGCCACTTGGACCAAGAAGAGCTACAAGTTCCCCTTCTTCTATATCAATAGAAAAATTGTGCACAGCATAAAGGTGCCCAAATTTTTTATCGAGTCGCTTCAATTGAAGGTACATGGCTTCTCCTCACTTTTTTAGACGAATTCTTTCCCTTGTGAAGCAAAACATAAGAGAAAGCAGCGTTAATGATCATTACCACAATAATAATAACGGAGGCCATAACAGACCCTACTCCTATATCCCCTTGTTGTATGGCATCGAACATTTCGACGGTGGCAACTTTTGTATAAGGGGTAATTAAGAAAATAATGCCACCAATAGTAGTCATAGTAAAAGTAAAGGTGTTAATGAAACTTACCAAAAAAGTAGATTTTAAGAGAGGCAGAATAACATCTTTTAACACGTAAATATCGTTTCCACCCTGGTCTTTCACGGCATCTTCAAGCTCTGTGTTGATTTGATTGAGCACAGAAATTCCACTTTTTATGCCCAGAGTCAACTGGCGGTAAATACAGTTCGTGATAACAAGGAAGCCAGTTCCTAGAAAAAACTCTGGTAACCAGTTAAAGGCGAGAAGGTAGGCAATCCCGAAAAATGGACCCGGTAAAATAAAAGGGAGGTCGGCGATGAAATCAATGACCCTTGCCATAGGCCTATTCTTTCTTCCTAAAAACCAGGCGAGAAGGGCTCCCATAATGCCTGCTGTCAGCGCTGCTATTACAGAGTATTGGATGCTGCGAATAAGGCTGCTGAGTTTGGCGAGCTTCAAGATTTTTATATGCTGAAGGGTGAAAGAAAAGTTCACTCCCCAGGTTTTTGTAAAAGCACCACAGAAAATAGTTCCATACTTCATAAGTTCAAAGAAAACAAATCCCCATGTACCAATAAAGACTATACAGTTGACCCATAAAGGCAATCCAAGTAAGTCTTCATCTACGCTTGCTGTTTTTGGAGAAAACATGGGAACTTTTCCCAGGATTTTTCTGTACAGAAGGAAGACGATGAAAGCAGGAATTAAAAGAAGCGTGGAAATAGCAGAGGCTTTCGGGAAATCGTAGCTCCCGATGGCAGTCATATATGCTTGCGTAGCTAAAACATTATAATTCCCACCAATGAACATAGGAGTTCCAAAGTCAGAAAGGGAACGAATAAAAACAATAAGAGCTGCCGTGATAATTCCGGGCTTTGCTAAAGGAAGGGTAATGTGCCAAAGAGTATGCCAACGGCTGGCCCCCAAGTCAAGAGAAGCCTGTTCCAGACTTCGATTAACTCCCCGAAGAACAGCAATAATTAGGAAGGCAGCAATGGTGGCAAAACTAATAGATTCAATGAGAATAACGCCATGGGGGCCATAAGGACTCCAATGAAAGCCCAGCAGTTTCCATGTAACGAGCCCACGTCGGCCAAAAAGCATGATATATGCCAATGACGATACGAAAGGGGGAGAAATAAGAGAAAGAAGCAGAACCGCAAGCACTACCTTTTTACCCTTATTTTTTGAATGGGTAACATAAAGAGCACAGCAAAGGCCGATAAAGAGGGCGAAAAAAGTAGTCCATAGTCCTACAAAAAGGCTGTTACGCACAAGAAACTGATTGATAGTAAAAAGATCTCTGTAGTGTTCAAGGCTGAAAACACCATGAACAAAAACGCTCTCTTTCAATACAGCTAAAGTGGGCCAGAGAATGAAGATAAAAACATTAACGGCCAAAAAAAGATAAAGACAAAAGGGGGCATCAAAAGATGCCCCGCAAAGTTTACTGTTCCGCTTTACTGCCAAATTGCTTCTGCCACCTTTCAATGATGTTCTTTCTCATTTCACCGGACTTTACAGCATCGACAACAACAATCTTGGCCTCTTTAAGCCCCCGCAAATATTCTGGGACATCTGCGTCAGGTCTTGTTCCGACTTTGGCAGTGTGAGCCATTTGGACTTCTTGTCCTCGCTTTGAAAGACACCAGTCGACGAAAGCTTTAGCTGCTTCCATATTTTTTGCGCCCTTCATGATAGCAATGGGTGAAATAAAGCCAGGTGTTCCTTCTGCTGGAAAAACTGATACTACAGGGTACCCTTGTTCAATAAGCTTTACGCCACAGTCATAGGGATCGATGCCAATGGCGACTTCTCCAAGAGAAGCTTTATTAGGAGGGGCAGCTCCTCTTTTAGTATAAAAGGGGATGTTAGAGTCGAGTTTATTGATATACTCCCAACCTCGTTCTTCTCCAAAAATTTGAATAAGGTGAAAAAGGACAGAGTAATTTGTACCGGAGATAGCAGGATTGCTCATAAGAATCTCCCCTTTATACTCTGGTTTTCCAAGGTCTGCCCATCTCTTTGGCATAGAGAGTCCTTTTTCTTTCATAACGTCTTTATTGATAAGAAAATCCACTGCGCATACAGATAAACCAGTCCAATATCCGTCGGGATCCTTATATTCCGCAGGGATTTTTTCTGATTCTGGGGATATATAAGGTTCAAGGAACTCCTCTCGTGCTGCCTCCACGTAGCTATCGACTCCACCACTAAACCAGGCATCAGCAAGAACTTTACCTTTAGCGGCTCTCAGACGAGTGAGCACTTCGCCAGAAGACATGTTCAAGTAGTTTACTTTAATGCCAGTATCTTTAGTAAACTCTGCCATAATTTCATCAATACCAGTAGCTGCAATAAAAATACTGATAGTCTGTCCAGCTAAGGGTTTATCGGCACTGGCAAAAGCCATGGGGCCAGAAAACATAACAAGACAGGCGAGTAAAAGGGCTGCAAGTACTTTTTTCACGGTGTGTCCTCCTTAGTTTATTTGTTTAAGTAATATGTATTATTCCGAGAAATCATATTAAGTGAAAGGGAGGTAGTAGTCAATATTGCCATGAGTATTATTCCTATATTTATTATGTGAGTTTTTGGCAGCAACTTTAAATTGCTTCTCTTCCTTTTTTGGGGAGGAGTTTATGTGTCGTAATTTGGAATTTCTTATCATATAGAATGGAATTATAAATATAGAACAAGAGCTGTCTTGCAAGACAGCTCTTGTTCTAGCGTGTATTGGGAGGTGTGGTGCTTTTGTGTTTCCCTATTGCAATTCTTTTGATGCGATAGCTTTGAACTCTTCGTCTGTAAGAAGGCGACGGTTCTTTATGCCAAAATCCTTAACTTCAGCAAGAATATTCCGCATCTGGTCTTCTGTTGCCTTTATACCGAGTTTCTCAAGATTGACTTCAACAGATTTGACGCCGCTCTTCTTCCCAAGTACTATCTGAGGCTCATTTCCCACAAATTCCGGATTCAGAGAGAACATGGCAAGAGGTTTTTCTCTCAACATCTCAATGCCGATGCCAGATTCTCTGGTGAAGATCCGATCGCCAATAATAGGTTCATTCCCTGCAAGAGGGACGTTGCACATAGCAGATATTTCATCGGCAATTTTTTTGAAGGCTCCAAAGTCTGTGCCATAGTCCATATTAAACATAACTTTTAGTGCCATGAGCACCTGGAAAAGGGATGTGTTTCCAGTACGTTCGCCTAAACTATTCAAGCATGTGTGGATAACGTCTGCTCCTCCTTCCACAGCAGCGAGGCTGTTGGCTAGTGCCATACCAAAATCGTTATGTGTGTGGACTTCAACAGAAAGTCCGGTAAGGTTTTTGACCCTGCGTACAAGTTGGAACATGGCTCCCGGAAGGATACATCCTGTAGTGTCAACAACTCCCACACTGTCGGGAGCACAATAGTCGCAAACGGAGCCTAGAAGGTTCTTAAGATCTTCCCAATCAGCTCGGGTTGTATCGTAAGGGAAAAGCACCGTATATAAGCCAGCATCTTTCGATGCTTCGACTGCTTCTTTCGTTTTTTTTGCCACGTCTTCCCATGTCCAGCCAAATTGATAGAGGAGCTTGGGCTTCCCTATAGGAACCTCAATGACGACTCCATGAGCCCCACATTCCGTAGCCATCTCTATATCTTTGACCATAGCTCGGGCAAATGTGAATATTTTTGCTGGAAGATTGTCTTTTACAATAGATTTAATGGCTTCCTTATCTGCCTCGGATACGGCAGGCATACCGGCTTCAATACGCTCAACACCCATATTGGCAAGAATACGAGCGATTTTCAGCTTGTCTTCAGGAGTGAAGACAACTCCTGGAGTTTGCTCCCCATCTCGAAGGGTTGCGTCATGAATTTGAACATGCTCAGGTAGAGCCAATGTTTGACGATATTCTTCGTTGAACGGGCTTGTCCACCAGTTCTCTGTTTGGTAGTGTGTCATTTTATTTCTTCCCCTCCTTTAAAACTTCCGGGTTGACAATATAATCTGGTTTTTCTCCACGTAACACGCGAACAACGGCTTCTGCAGCACCTGTCGCCATTCTATAGATGGCTTCATACGTTAGAGCTGCGCTGTGAGGTGTCATAAGAACATGAGGAGCTGTGAGGATGGGGGAATCGGGACGAGGTGGTTCCTCTGGAAAAACGTCTACTGCTAATCCCCCAAGATGTCCATCACGAAGAGATTGAGCTACAGCGTCTACATTAATGACAGGGCCACGGGCTGCGTTGATGAGGATAGCGCCTTTTTTCATAAGAGAGAGCTCTTTTGTGTCGATCATGCAATGTGTTTCTTCTGTGAGAGGGGTATGAATTGTTACGAAATCAGAACTCTTCAGAAGCTCTTCGAGTTTTTCAACGCTATGAACATCCTTGGGCACCTCTATGTATGGATCATAGACGATGACATTCATTGCAAAGCCATCATGGGCGATACGATACACGGCCTTGCCGACCTTTCCAAAACCAATAATGCCAAGGGTTTTCCCATTTAGCTCTGAGAGCCCTATATGGTCTCTTTCTCTAAATTTCCCCTCTCTGATAAGGGAGTCGCTCAGAGTATATTTTTTAATGAAATAAAGCATCATACCAAGAACATGTTCTGCTACAGAGACAGCATTGGCATAAGGGGTGTTTCCCACAATAATGCCTGCTTTTGTAGCGTAGTCGAGATCGATGTTATCAACTCCTACACCATGACGACCAATAACTTTAAGATGTGGAAGTTGAGAAAGGAAGTCTCCTTTCAAAGGGGATGTTCGGATAACAAGCCCTTCAATAGAGTCTTTATTCTTTTCGTTGAGTTCTTGCCGTGTAATAAGGGTGTGACCAGCTTTTCGAAGAATGTTGAGTCCATCTTCAGATATAGGGTCATATATTAATACAGTGCTCATAATAGGCTTCCTTTCTGCTAAAAAATCTAATCGATGGTTCGTCCGCCATCAATGAGGATAAGTTGGCCTGTAATATAGCTTGAACAGTCGGAGGCGAGGAAAAGAACAGGGCCAACAATATCTTCCGTTTTCCCAAGACGTTTCATGGGAATTTTTGAAGTCATTTCTTCTCGAACGCCAGGTCCATTGATCAGTTTCGATGTGAGCGGAGTTTCAACAAAACCAGGTCCAATAGCGTTGACATTTACGTTATATTGCCCCCACTCATGGGCGAGCACTTTGGTCATTTGATACACTCCGCCTTTGGCGCTGGCGTAAGGTGCTCGTTTCAGGTGTCCTCTTACAGCAGAAACAGAAGCGGTATTAATGATTTTCCCTGATTTTTGCTGAACCATAACCCGGCCTACAGCTTGTGCGCAATAAAACATCCCGGAAAGGTTTACATTAATGACTTTTTGCCACTCTTCAGGAGATATGTCGAGAGCAAACTTCCTAACGTTAATACCGGCATTGTTGCAGAGGACATCTATTTTCCCATATTTTTTGAACACGGAATCGATAGCAGTATTTACCTGCTCTGCATCGCTGACGTCGAGAAAAAGGAAATCTGCCTGTTTCCCTTGAGATGAGAGATCGCTGGCAAACTGAAGGCCATCTGCTTTGTTTACATCTGCAATAACTACAGTGGCTCCTTCTTCTGCAAAGGCCTCTACCATGGCCTTGCCTAAGCCGCTGGCACCTCCTGTGACGATGACAACTTTCGATTCAAGTCCCAGGTCCATAATAAAACCACTCCTTCGTAAATCTAACTTTTTATGCAGCAGTCAAGTTTTTCTTGCTCTGCTTATGATTCCTGATAATTGGAATGGCTATCAACAACAGACTCAGGACGAGTAAAAGAAGGGTTACAGGGCGGGTTACAAAAACACCCAGATCTCCTCTGTACATAAAAAATGCTCGTCTAAAGTGAGTTTCTGCCATACCACCAAGAATGAAACCAAGTACCACAGGGGCCACACCATAATGCAATTTATTAAAGATATATCCAATTACACCAAAGACCATCATGACAAATACATCGAATAAACTTCCGCCAACACCGTACGCACCTATAGTGCACATTACAAGGATAAAGGGTGTCAACATGTATCTGGGTATTTTGAGCATTTTTACGAAGAGCCTGATCCCGAAATATTGGAAGGCAAACATGAATACGTTGGCCAATAGCAACATAGCAAAAATGCCATAAATAATTTCAGGGGTATCTTTAAAAAGCAAAGGGCCAGGGCGAAGTCCGTGAATAAGAAGGCCTCCAAGCATAACAGCAGTAGTAGAGTCTCCGGGAATGCCGAGAGTGAGCATGGGCACAAGGGCTCCCCCTGTTACCGCATTGTTGCTTGTTTCTGAAGCAATAACACCATCTATACAGCCCTTCCCAAATTCCTCTGGAGTCTTAGAGAGCCGCTTGGCCTGATCATAAGATACAAAGGAAGCAATGCTACAACCAGCGCCGGGCAAAATTCCTACAATTGTCCCAATAACAGCAGAAGAGAGAATAATCCATTTCCTTTCCAGAAGGGTAATAAAAGAGGGGAACTCTCCTTTGAGTCCCTTATTGCTCGTTAGTTTAACAGAACTTCCAATGGTTTCAGCATCTTCCAGCGCTTTTGACACGGCGAAAAGTCCAATAAGAACCGGCAAAAGATTGAGGCCGCTGAGAAGATTAGGAATTCCGAAACTATAACGTACCATTCCTGTAACAGGATCTGTCCCAATAAATGAGATAAAAACGCCAATAAACCCGGCGATAACTCCTTTGAGAAGAGATTGGGAGGAAACACTGGCAATAACGGTAAGACCAAGTACTGCAAGAGAAAAGTACTCTGTTGGTCCGAATCCGAGAGCAAAACGGGCTAGTTTAGGAGCAATAAACATGAGGATTCCCGCGCTGAAAAGACCTCCGATAAGAGAGACGAGGATGGATGTTCCCAATGCGAGCCCTGCTTGTCCTTTTTGAGCCATAGGGTATGCGTCGAATGTTGTGCAAATGGAAGCCGGCGTCCCGGGAATGCGGAGCAGAGTGGAAGAAATGGATCCTCCGGCTGTTCCTCCACAAAAAGCCCCCATAAGCATGCCCATTCCAGCCACAGGAGAGAGTCCAAATGTTACAGGGATTAGTAGAGCTACGGCCATGGTAGACGTCAGCCCTGGTAGTGCCCCGAAAATAATGCCAAGAACAGTTCCTGCGGCAGTAAAAAAAATTGCTTCTGGCTGGAAAGCACCAATAAGGCCTTGGATAAGTGCTGTCATTTTTATATCCCCCCGTTTTTTTATGGAAGTAATGTATGGAAAAATCTTGTAAATAGCAAGAATAGAGCTACTGGAGCGACAGCGGAAAAAAGAAAGATATTTAATATTTTCTTGTCAAATTTCCCATAAAAGAAAAGCCCCAAAGCGCTCATAAACAGAACGGAAGCAAACACAAATCCGAGTTTCTCTAAAAGTGCAACGTAGATAAAAGCGATAAGAAGCGTAACGAGTACCTTGGCTTTTCCCTGAAAATCCAAGGTGACCTCTTTAGAAGAAGTTTCCTCTTTCCTACAGGAATAAAAAAGCACCAGAAGGGAGAGCAAAATTATGCCTGTAAGAACTACATATGGGAAAAAACGAGGACCAAGTATAGCCCCGGAAGCATCTTTGATTTTTGTTGTTTGGATTAGAAAAAAGCCAGATACACATATCACGGTAAGGGATGTTGCTATATCGGCCTTACGCATAATTACATTCCTCCTTGGTTCTAAAAAAGGGGCGAGCCTTAGATAGGTTGTAAGAGAGGGGTCGCCCCTTGAAAAGTGCTATTCTATTTCTGTTTTAAACCGAGCTCATCAATGAGAGGATAAATCCAGTCTGCTTCTTTCTTGAGCCAGTCTTCGAAATCATCCCCACCTATGAAGCTTGTTCCAGCGCAAAGGATCTCGGTGATGTCTTTTCTAAATGCTTCAGACTGCTGCACTTTGTCGAGAGCGTCTATCCATGCGGCTTTGATATCTTCAGGCATATTTTTAGGACCAGAAATTCCTCGCCACTGGAAAAGTTTCAGATTCAAACCCTGCTCTTCGCATGTCATAACATCTGGGAAGAGTACGTGGCGAACCTCACCCATGGTGCCGAGAATCTTTACTTCACCGCCCTGCCAGTGAGAGAAAATTTCTCCAGGTTGCTGAACAATAACATCGACGAAACCGCCAAGGAGACCTGCGACTGCTTCTGCTCCGCTGGAATATCCGATTCCGTCAATCTCGATCCCAGCCGTTTTGATGAACTGGTTAGCGGCAAGATAGGTAAATCCGCCAATTCCAGCAAATCCGATACGAAGCTTACCGGGGTTCTCTTTTGAATAGGCAATGAGCTCTGCAACGTTGTTCCAGGGAGCGTCTTTTCCTACGCAAATGGTTTCGTCTTCAACAATGACACGTCCTAAGTTCGTAAAATCGCTATACTGAAAGTCTACATTCCCAATGCCACCTAAGGTGAGAAGGGAACCGTTGGAAACGACAACGGTATAGCCATCTGGTTTACTTGTCATAGTTTTGACATACCCCACAGCGCCGCCGCCGCCAGGGACGTTCTGAACCACTACAGGATGACCGAAAACAGGCTCAAGATGTTTGGCGAGAAGGCGGGCAAACGTATCTGTGGAACCGCCAGGGTTGTACCCTACAATAATGTTGACAGTGGTTTTGGGCCAACCTTCCTTGGCTAGTGCTTGGTTGGAAAAGCCAAGACAGAAAACGAATACAGCGATAAAGCACATAACAATGGATAAAGAAAAACGTTTTTTCATACCTGAATCCCCCTTAATTGCAAAAAATGCTGTGTTTATATCTTTTCTGGGTTATGCCTCATCCCGCAGGATGGCACCCTTCCAGACACTCTCAACTTCTCTGCTGTATCGACGTAAGTATTTGCTGTCTACTTTGCAGGGAATGGGTTTCCAGTTCTTTTTCCTTTCTGCAAGCTCTTCTTCGGAGACGTGTAACTCTAAGGAACGATTTGGAATGTCAATAGTGATCATGTCTCCGTCGTGAACCAAGGCGATTGCTCCACCCTTGGCTGCTTCAGGGGCCACATGCCCTACGCATGGTCCATGAGTACAGCCGGAAAATCTACCGTCGGTAACAAGAGCGGTGCTCTCTCCGAGACCTGCTCCCATTAAAATAGCGGTTGCTCCGAGCATCTCTCGCATCCCAGGACCACCTTTGGGTCCTTCGTAACGGATAACGACAACATCTCCTTCTTTTATGTCACCATTGAGCATTGCAGTGATAGCGTCTTCCTGGGAATCAAAAACTTTGGCTGGTCCAGTATGTTTTTTCATTTTGTCTGAAACGGCTGTTTGTTTTATTACGGAGCCTTCAGGAGCAAGGTTTCCTTTCAGTATGGCAAGGCTCCCTTCTTTGTGAAGAGCTGTTTCGAGGGTTCGGATCACATCCGTATTTGTTATTTTTGCATCTTTACATAGCGTTTTCCACGATTCACCCATGATAGTTTGGGCACTAAGGTGAAGGTGCGATTCCCCAAGTTCTTTTATGACAGCAGGAATTCCACCGGCAAAATCGAAATCCTCGAGGGAGTAATATCCTGACGGTTTTACGTTTACGAGATGAGGAGTTTTTTTACAAAGGCGCTCGAAGTCGTCGGAATCAAGGTGGAGACCAAATTCTTGAGCAATAGCAGGAAGATGTAAAACAGAGTTTGTAGACCCGCCAATAGCCATATTTACAATAACTGCATTCTCAATGGAGTCCTGGGTTACAATATCTCGAGGGCGAATATTTTTTTTCACGAGGTCTACAACAATTTCCCCACTCAGCTTGGCTTGACGAAGTTTTTTAGAGTACACTGCGGGAGTTGTTGTCGAACCTGGGACAGAGAGACCTATGACTTCTGTGAGACATGACATAGTGTTTGCAGTTCCCATCATGGAGCATGAACCGGAAGTGGGGCATACATTATTTTCAAACTCTTTGAACTCTAATTCGGAGAGAAGTCCCTGCTTTACTTTCGCCCCAGCTTCGCGTATTTCGTAAATAGCAACATCTTTACCCTGGAATTTGCCCGCTAACATAGGCCCACCAGTAACAATAACAGTGGGAAGGTTCAAACGGCCAGCTGCCATCATCATGGCAGGCACAATTTTATCGCAAGAGGCGATTAACACGAGGCCATCAAGTCTTTGAGCTTCTGCAATGACTTCGACAGAATCGGCTATAATCTCGCGGCTTGGGAGAACATAACACATTCCAAAGTTACTCTGGGTAATTCCATCGCAAATAGAAATAGTGTTAACTTCAAAGGGAATACCACCTGCGGTGTAGACCCCCCGTTTAACCGCCTCTGAAATTTCCCGGAGATGTTTATGCCCGGGATGCATTTCATTGAATGTATTAATAACACCTATAAAAGGTTTGTGCAGATCTTCTTCTAAGAGACCAATGCACTTAAGATGGCTTCTGTTACCGGCATGGTCGAGTCCATCAACAACATCTTTGGTACTTCGCAACATATTCAACGCGCCCCCTCCATTACTATTGGTGAAATTTTCTGAGTCCTTCAAAGTATCCATTTTTTAATTTTAAAAAAATCCCTTATTCTTATTTTATGTGTTATGAGAAGTTTCTATGATTCGAAGAAATGTCCAATGTCAACAAATCTTTCTTTGTAGCTCATTCGTATATGGGTGATCATTTCTTGGCGAGCTTTTTCAGGATCCCTTGATGCAATAGCATGAATAACACGAGCATGTTCGAGGTAACTTAAAGGTTTTTGGGAAGAAAGAGGGAAAATCTCGGTGGAGCTTGAGTAAAAACTAGAAAGGTAGAATGTATAGAGTTGGGACTTCCAAAAAACTTGTCGGAAAAAACGTTGTAAATAAAGATTCCCACTCATTTGAACAATTTTGCTGTGAAGTTCTTTATTGATAGCTGTATACGCCTTACGATCGCTATTTTTAAAAGATTGTTCTTCTTTTACGTTTAATTCCTTAAGATACGCAATATCTTTTTGAGATATGGATTGAGCAGCTTCAAAAGCCGCTTCACCTTCAAGCAGTTCTCTCATTACGTATACGTGTTTCATGTCTTGAGGAGTGAGGATAGGAACAACATACCCCTTTTCTCGATGGGGATCTTCAAGAATTCCCTCGGAGACGAGGCGACCGATAGCGTGACGTACCGGAGTACGGCTTACTCCAAGTTGTTCTGCCAGCTGGGTCTCGTAAACGCGTTCTCCAGGTTTTATGTTATGAGACATGATTTCATCAACAATATATTGTTGAACCATATCTTCTACTTTTATTTTCGAGTGTTTTTTTTGCTCAAGAGACATACTTTTCTCCCCTCACAAAAAAACTATAAAGTAGCCACTTGCGTATCCATTTAAATAATAATCAAAGGAGGGGCTTCTGTCAAATAAAAATCCATACGGCGTGTCGATGCCCATAAACACTGACTTGCAAATGATACGTAACGTCTCTGCCTAATGAGAAAAAGCGAGTCCAATTGTTCTCGAGAGTAGAGCAGCCCGTTTTTTCATGTTTTCTACAAAAAAAGAAAAGGCTCCCGAAAGAAAGTCCGGAAGCCTTTTCTTTTTCTGATCCCTACTTTTCAAGCACTGCGGGGTCGTCTACTGTGTCAAGATAGTGGAACCCCCAATCCTTTACAATCTGTACTACCATGGGTTTTATGACTTCTCCCTGTTCTGTAAACTTGCTGACGCCAGTAAGGCCTTCAAGTTCAGAGGCGGCAATGGCATCTCTGATTTTCTGTGTGTCCAGCTCTCCTGCCACTTTAATACCGTTTATAATGACCATGAAGGCATCATAGGCAGAAGCACCTACCATACATGTATCTACGCCAAAACGTTCTTTGTACTGGCGAAGGTAATCCTGAACAAAAGCTCGTTTGTCATCTCGATCAAGGTTGGTGACAATTACAAAATCTTCTGCTGCTTCCCCGGCGATTTTAATCATTTCTGGGGAGTCGGCGCCTTCCTCACCGATGAAAGGAGCTGTAATGCCCATTTCGCGGGCTTGCTTCACCATTGGACCTACCTGGAAGAAATAACCACTGGAGATAACCACGTCTGGATTGGCTTCCTTGATCTTGGAAAGGTACGCTTTATAATCTTTTTCTGCGAAAGGATAAGCTTGTTCTATGAGTATTTTTGTATCTGGAGCGTGTTTTTCAAGATATTCTCGTGTTCCAGTTGAGAGGGTACGTCCGAAGTCGTTGTCCGCGTGAATAAGAGCCACAGTTTTGGCTTTAAAATTATGAACGGCTACATAGGCACAGGCACGTCCTTCCACGTCTCCAAGCATACCCACGCGGAAGCAAAATTCTCCAGCCGATGTAACTTCCGGGTGAAGGGCATAGGCTGCTACAAAAGGAACTTTCTCTTCTTGAAAGATAGGTGCTACTGCTCTGCTCGGGAAGCTGTAAGATCCTCCTACAACCCCTATTACACTGTCGCGCTCAATGAGCTTATGAGCAAGGGCCACAGCTTCTTTAGGGTCGGCGCGATCATCATAGGTTACAAGCTCTATCTGTTTCCCGAGGATGCCTCCTTCTGCATTGACTTTCTCTACTGCCATGACGACAGAGTTTTTCACGTTGATACCGTCGTCAGCAGCGGGACCTGTGAGGGGAGCTAAAAGTCCGATTTTAATGGTTTCTTCCGCTAGAGCCATACCGCTTAATACAAGGGTGAGGCAGCATACTAAAGCAAAAACCTTGACCAACCGACTGCATCTCATGAACAGCACCTCCAATAAAATTTTTAAGTAACCTACTCAAATGCCCAGGTAGGCTTCCCGAACTCCTGGGTCATTCATGAGTTCCTGAGACGTCCCTTCCATGACGAGGTTCCCAGCTTCCAGCACATATCCTCGATGGGATATCTGAAGTGAGGCGAGAGCGTTCTGTTCCACAATAAGGATGGTGATGCCAAATTCCTTATTAATATGCTGTAATACTTGGAAAACTGTGTTGACAAGCTTAGGCATGAGCCCCATGGATACTTCATCTACAAGCAAAATGCCGGGGCTTGATATAAGGGCTCTGGCAATGGAAAGTTGTTGTTGCTCTCCCCCGGAAAGAGTGCTTCCAGCTTGAGAATTTCTTTCTTTTAAAACTGGGAATAGAGAGTAGATCCAATTCAGGCGTTGTTGGAGATCAATGTGTTCTCTCATTCCGTAAACACCTGTAAGGAGATTTTCATACACGGAGAGGGATGGAAAAACCCGGGCCCTCTCCGGCACAAGTCGGATGCCTTTTCGAGCTCTTAAATGAGCCCCAAGAGATGTAATATCCTCTTCACCGAGGAAAATAGAACCGCTATGAACTGGGACGATGCCCATAATGGCATTCATAAGAGAGGTCTTTCCGGCCCCGTTGGCTCCGATAATGGAAACAAGCTCCCCTTTGTCTACATGAAAAGAAACGCCATGAACAGCCTCCACTTGCCCGTATGTGATATGGAGATTTTCAATGCGCAGCAGCATGATCCAGTTCTCCTTTCCCCAAATATGCTTCGATAACATCTGGATTCAATGTAACGTCTGACGGAGAGCCTTCTGTAAGCCATCGCCCGTGGTCTAAAACCACGATACGATTACAAAGCTTCATGGCCACTTTCATGTTATGTTCAATGAGAAGGATAGAAACACCTTGGGAAACGAGTGAAAGAACAAACTCTTCCATCTTGACGATTTGTTCCTGTCGAAGCCCGGAGAAAGACTCATCCAAAAGGAGCAATTTGGGGTTTAGTGCTAGTGCCCGCCCGATTTCAAGGCGGCGAAGGTCGCCAAGAGGAAGGGTTGCCGATTGTTTAAAGGCATAGCTCTCCAGTCCGACCCGTTTAAGAATAGCCATCCCTTCATCAACAACAGAGGGGGAACGCCATTTATGAGTTATATCCAATAGAGAAGCATAATGCTGGACCCCAAGAGCTACCAAAATGTTTTCTAGGACGGAAAGGTTCGAAAATGGTTTTACAATTTGGAACGTTCGCCCGATGCCGAGACGCGCAATGCTATGGGGAGGTAAACCATCTATACGTTGTCCATCCAAATAAATTTCCCCGGAAGAAGGCTTGTAGATGCCTGAAATCATATTAAAACATGTGGTTTTCCCTGCTCCGTTAGGGCCGATAAGTCCTAATATGTCTCCAGGATGAATCTGGAAAGAAACATGATCCACTGCCTGGAGACCACCAAATTTTTTGGAGATGTTTTCTACGGAAAGAAGAATTGGACGACCCATCATCGGTCTCCCCTCTCTTTGGATGGGAAAAGGGAAAGAAGGAGACTTCCCTTCCCTAAAAGTCCTTGCGGCTGGAATCGGATCATGAGCAGTAATAACACACTATAGAGAAGCATTCGATAGTCTGCTAAAGGTCGAGCGAGTTCGGGAAGGGAACCCAGGATAATAGCTCCCAACAAAGGTCCCCAAAGGGTTCCCATTCCGCCAAGTACAACGAAGGAGAGAAGCATTACGGAAACTGGAAATCCAAAATCTGAGGGTGCGATAAAGTGCATTTGATGAGCGTATAGAGAACCGCCAATCCCGGCGATGACAGTTCCCATAACAAAAGCTATGAGCTTAAAACGTATGGGAGAGATTCCCATGCTTGATGCTGCAATTTCGTCTTCGCGAAGGGCAATACACGCTAATCCCATCCAGCGTTTGGAAAACCATCGGTTTATAAGAATAACAAGCCCTAAAATAAAGATGCAGAGAAGAAGATAACTTCCGCTTTTAAGTTTTACTCCTAAAAAAACGACCCTGGGGATGCCGCCAAGACCTAAAGCCCCACCGAAAAAAGGGATGTAGAGGAAGATAGCCTCTACTATAAAGTTGATTCCAATAGTGGTAATGGCCAGAAAATCATTTCGTACCCGCAAGCTTGGCAGGCCGCAAAGAATACCTACTACAGCACAAATAATAATGACACAGGGGAGAGCCCCCCAAAAAGAAAGCCCGGCTTTCGTGGTTAAAAGAGCTGCCGAATAGGCCCCTATGCCAAAAAAAGCAGCGTGTCCGAGGGATATTTGCCCGGCGTACCCCACAATGATATTCAGGCCATAGGCTACGATAGCCTGAATAGCGATAAAAGTGGCGATGGTAATAGCGTAACTCATAGCTGTCCCCCCTTAGCCTTTTCGACCAAAGAGACCTTGAGGTCTCCACATGAGCACGATAATCATGGCAATGAAAGCCAGGGCATCTCTGGGAAGAGGCACATGGGCATAGCCTATAAGAACAGTTTCTGCCACACCCAATGCGAGGGAAGCAACTACAGCTCCAGGCACGGAACCCAACCCCCCTACAACAATAAGAGCTAGGGCTTTATAGGCAGGGACAGCCCCCATGCCTGGGGAGACAGTATTGTAATAAATTCCCACGAGAATACCTGCCAGAGCTGCAATGGCTGAACTTATGAAGAAACTCAAATCTACTATTCGCTGGCTATTAATACCCAAAGAGCTGGCTACAGCCATATCTTGAGACGCAGCCCGCATGGCAAGTCCTGTTTCTGTTCGAGTTGAAAAATACCAAAGCATTAGAAAAACTGCTGCAGTAATAACATAGATCCCTACTAAGTTTGAGGAGATAGCTATCCCCTTTAGCTCAAAGTGAGGAAATGGAAGGGTTAGAGAATAGGTTTGAACTGTAGGACCGGCGACGAGACGTACCAGCTCTTCCATACCGGTAAATATTGCGATACTGCTGATAAGAGGTACATAGGGAGGAAATTTGAGAAGAGGGAAATACACCAATCGTTCGATAGCTATGCCGAGGCATCCACAGGCTATCATACTGATAAGGGCGGCGAGAAAAATATTTCCTGTTACAGTATATATGCCAACGCCTATATAAGCCCCAGCCATATAAATCCCAGCGTGAGCTACGTGAAGAACGCCGAGAATGCCATAGACTAATGCGAGACCAAGAGAGATGAGGGCGTAGGTGGATCCAGTTGCAAGGCCGTTCAGAATCTGTTCTGTAAGCAAATACATTCCACAATTCACCCCAATACTATGCAAAAGTCATCTTTCAGAAAATTTTAGCACGATGAGTGCGACAAAAAACTTAAGGAAATAACGCGAATATAATTAGCGAAGCGAAGAATTTTTTCTCCTCGCTTCGCATTTTTTATGTCTTATCGTTTTTCCCAGGCGTTTTCTACGGTTTGTTCTATAAGTTTTGTGTTAGGTATGTATGGAAGGGTAATGTGATAGGAATTGTTTTGTGTCTTATTGACTTGAGTCGCTACTTCTATTGCATGTCCGCAGCGTCCCCAGGCGCGGCGAGCGACACCGCCAAGCACGTCCCACATCATGGCAGACTTTATGATTTCGTCAGTTTCAGGGCGACCGTCCAGTAACAGGCCAAAGCCGCCGTTGATACACTTGCCGATGCCTACTCCGCCGCCATTATGGAGTGCACAGAGTGTCATACCACGAGCGGCATTGCCGGCAAAGCAGTGGGAGGCCATATCGGCGCAAATGTTACTGCCGTCCTTAATATTGGATGTTTCGCGGAAGGGGCCATCAGTACCGGATACATCGTGGTGATCTCGCCCCAGCATAACAGGACCGATTTTACCTTCCCGAACAAGTTCATTAAATTTCAGGGCGATGCGAGTACGACCTTCGGCATCTTGATAGAGAATGCGAGCCTGAGTTCCTACTACGAGCTTGTTCTTTTCAGCGTCACGAATCCAGACCCAGTTGTCATAATCTTGACCGCGGCGATTGGGATCGATACATTCCATGGCAGCCTTGTCAGTAGCTCGCAGATCCTCAGGTTTGCCGCTCAGGCAGACCCAACGGAAAGGACCGTAACCGTAATCGAAGAGGATGGGGCCCATAATGTCTTCTACGTATGAAGGCCAAATAAATCCTTCGTACGTGTTCTCCCCATTTTTGGCAATTTCTTTTACACCAGCATCAAAAATGGCTTTCATGAAGGAGTTGCCGTAGTCGAAGAAAAAAGACCCTTTGTTGGTAAGCCTTTTGATGACCTCGAAATGGCGCTTCAGAGATGCATCCACGTGCTTGCGAAATTCCTCCTGATTTTCGTGAAGCATTTTTGTGCGCTCTTCGAAGGTAAGATCGGCAGGACAGTAACCGCCATCGTAGACAGCATGACAGGAAGTTTGATCAGAGAGAAGGTGGATGTGAGTATTATTTTTGTCGGCATACTCCAATAAAGTAACGATGTTCCCATAATAGGCAATAGAGAGAGGCCGTTTGGCTTCAAGGGCCTTTTGAGCCATGGCGAAAGCCTTCTCGGCAGAATCGGTGATCTCGGATACCCACCCCTGCTTGTGGCGGGTTTCAATGCGGGAGTAATCGACTTCGGCAACGATAGCTACAGCCCCGGCAATTTCGGCTGCCTTGGGTTGAGCGCCGCTCATGCCGCCTAACCCGGAAGTAACGTACAAAATACCAGCAAGGTTCTCACGGGGACCGACGCCAAATCTTTGGCGGGCAGCATTGAGAATGGTGTTGAAAGTGCCGTGAATGATACCTTGAGGCCCAATGTACATCCAACCCCCAGCAGTCATCTGCCCGTAGTTCGTCACTCCAAGTTGCATAAGGCGATGCCACTCTTCTTGATTGTCAAAAATTCCCACTAAGAGACCGTTGGTAATAATGACTCGCGGTGCATCTGGCTTAGATTTAAAAAATCCCAAAGGATGGCCTGAAGCTATAACAAGAGTCTGATCATCAGTAAGTTCTTCCAGATATTTTTTTATGAGCCTGTATTGCATCCAGTTTTGGCAGACCTGCCCGGTTTCGCCATATGTAACCAGCTCGTAGGGATACAAAGCTACGTCAAAATCCAGATTGTTGTCGATCATAACCTGGAAAGCTTTCCCAGCCAAACATTTCCCCTTATACTCCTGAATGGGCTTGCCATAAATTCGTCCTTGAGGCCTGAAACGATATCCGTATATTCTTCCTCGTGTCTGTAGCTCTTTCATAAACTCTGGAGCGAGCTTTTCGTGAAGTTCCTCCGGTATATATCGAAGAGCATTTCGAAGGGCCAGCGCGGTCTCTTTTTTTGAGAGGGTCCAGCCACGATCAGGTGCTCTACGAATGCCTTCAACAAAATCAGGATATTTCGGAAGCTCTGGTTCAAGCTTGATAGTCATGGCCTCAGCAATGAGACTGTTTGTTAATTCCATATGTAACACCTCCTATATACAAGATTTAAAGGCGTTTTACGCTACTCGAACGCCTTTTTTGTAGACGGCAAAGACGGGAGATACCCCTGCATGATAGGCGAGAACAGCGGGAGACTCTCCGTCGAGAAGCAGAAAGTCGGCTTGTTTCCCCACGCTCAGACTTCCTACTTTCTTTTCCATCCCTAAAGACCACGCTCCATTGAGAGTGGTCCCTACAAGGGCCTCTTCAACAGTCATATGCATATTCATAACAGCAAGGCCGAAAACAAAAGGCATAGACTCTGTGAAGCATGAGCCGGGATTGCAATCTGTGGCCAGAGCTACAGGGACACCCAGTTCTATCATGCGTCGAGCGGAAGCGTAGGGTTTTCGGAGACTATAGGCAGTGGCAGGCAACAGGTTGGCTATGACTCCTGCATGAGCCATGGCATTTAGGTTCTCTTCTGAGGCTGCAAGCAAGTGTTCTGCTGAAACTGTGGGAAGTTCGGCTGCTAGTTTTGCTCCTCCTGTGTCGTGAACCTCATCTGCATGAATACGAAGCTTCATCCCGTATTTTCTGGCTGCTTCAAGAATAGCCCGACTTTGACCGACAGAAAAAACGCCTTCCTCGCAGAAGACATCACAAAACTCGGCAATTCCCTGTTGCGATATGGCTGGAATCATTTCTTCTATCATGAGGTGCACATATTCGTCAGGATTTTCTTTATATTCTTTCGGTACCGCATGGGCTCCCATAAAGGTAATAGCGACGTCAAGAGGTGTCTCTTTTCGTATTCGTTGGATAACCCGAAGCATTTTGAGTTCTGTCTCCGTAGCGAGGCCGTAGCCACTTTTGATTTCAATGGTGGTGGTTCCTAGCTCCAGGGCGGACAATACGTGGGTGAGGGTCGATTCAAAGAGTTCATCTTCGCTGGCTTTTTCCACAGCATGTACAGAAGAAAGAATGCCGCCTCCGGCTTTAAGAATTTCAAGATAGGGAGTCCCGGCGATGCGAAGCGAGAACTCCTGTTCCCGACGATTTGCAAAGCAGATATGTGTATGGGGATCTACGAAGCCGGGAATGAGGCAACTTCCCTCACAATTTATCTCCATGTCAACCTCGTCTGAAGAGAGTTGGCGAAGAACATCTTCTTCCTCCCCTACTTTTTCGATGATTCCATTCTTACAGAAAAGAGCCCCTTTTTTATAGCTTGTTACGTGTCCCTGCGTAACGCCGGAAAGAGGGACTGGGCTATCTACAGGGCTGTAGATAACTGCATTTCTGAAGAGAGCAGATATCATGCGTCTCCCTCCTTTCCCATAAGTTCAAGGAGCTTGATTTCTAAAACCTGATCTCGTTTAAAGTCGTCGATTTGCATGTAATAAGCGGAGCTCTCTAGGATTGCAGCAGAAGGAACCATGCCATATACTTCAGTGCCATTTACTGTTACTCCCCATCGGGCAGCTTCTGCCTTAATGAGTTCCAAAACTCGGTACATAGCCGTGCTCTCGTAATCTACAAGGTTCATACTCACCTGTACGAGCCCCTTTTCTTCTAATGCAAGCCCAATGGCTTTGACGCTTGTGAATCCTCCGGAAGAAGCTCTGAGATGTCTTGCGATAGATTTTGCAATTTCTACATCTGTGGTATTCAGATTGACATTGAAGGCTACGAGGAACTTTCGTGCTCCAATAACAGTGGCTCCTGCAGTAGGATGAAGCTCAGGTTTCCCTATATCGGGATGACGGTCGGGGTTTTTTACATCCGCTTTAAGAGATTCATATTGTCCCTTCCGGATCACTTCCAGACGCCTTCGTTCCGGCTTCAGCGCAGCTTCTTCATAAAAATAGACTGGGATGCCCAATTCGTTGTAATAGTACTCCCCAAAAGAATGGGCGAGTTCAACGCATTCCTCCATGGAAATGCCAGATATGGGGGTGAATGGTATAACATCTATGGCGCCTATACGGGGATGAGCCCCATGATGAACGTTAAGGTCTATGTGGTCTCGGGCTATTTTAGCGGCCTTTAGAACTGCATCACAGATGGCGTCTGGGCGGCCAGCGAGACTTACCACCAAACGGTTGTGATCTACGTCGGCGCGGGAATCAAGAAGATAACATCCCTTTTTACTTTTCAATGGGGCCAGAATAGCCTCCATTACATCTTGTCTCCGCCCTTCACTAAAGTTGGGCACACACTCTATTAACTGTGACATGGGCTTATCCCTCCCTGATTTTTTCTCATAATTTAGGTGATATAGCACTGACAGCTTCTTTGAGAAGAATGAGGAGATTTTCTACCTCTCCTTCAAAACTTGACGATAGGCCAGCTATTCCAAGTTGACAGACAAACTGCCCTCTATGGTCAAAAATGGGAACACTAAGATCCCCAGCGTTGGTCATCCATTCTTCTTGACTGAAAGCGTAGGCTTGTTTTTGAATTTGCTCTATCTCTCTCTGTAAAATGTGAGGATCTGTTTTTGTTTTTTCTGTAAAAGGGACTAATTTTTGAGCTAGAACCCGCTCTTGAATTTCAGGTTTGGCATAAGCAAGAAGAATTTTCCCGGTGGCCCCAGCATATAAAGGAATATTCATCCCCTTATGTGCTACAAATTTAAGAGCGGTGGCCGGTTCCGCAGAGAGGATGCACCTTCCCACAGTTCCATCAAGTACGGAGAGAAGAATAGTCCGTCCTGTTTGAGCGAGAAGTTTTTTCATGTGAGGATAACAAATTTGGACAAGTTCATCGTAGTAGGCGTGGCGATCAAAGAGAAGAAAGAAGCGAATTCCAGTGCGAAATTTTTCTGTTGCAGGGTCTTGATAGACCCAATCCGCTCTTTTGAGTGAATGAAGGAAGCGATGAACTGTAGCCCGGGGAATACCAGTCTGTTCTTCTATTTCCCTCAGACTCAATAAATCGTCGGCAGTGCAAATTGCTTCCATGATACGTGCGATGCGTTGCACAGTATCTTCTCGAGGAGATAGAATATTCATAAGGCTCTCCTTTCAGAATGAGACACTCTGTCCCATTTCTACCTATTCACAAAGTACTCCAAGAAAGAAAATATGTCAAATAGTTGGAAGGAAACATTTTGTTTCTCTTTGGTATACTGGGGATGGTATCGTAAATACGAAAAGGAAGAGTGAAAGGGGGAAAAAGGATGCTTTATAGAAAAATGCCTGGTATGGATGAGAATTTGTCTATTCTCGGTTTCGGTTGCATGCGCTTGCCTGTAACATCAGAAGGAAATATTGACGAGCCTGTGGCTACGAAAATTCTTCGTTATGCCATTGATCATGGAGTTAATTACATCGATACAGCATGGACATATCACAATGAGGAAAGCGAGCCTTTTGTAGGGAGAGCTCTTGCTGGCGGCTACAGAGAGAAAATATTCTTAGCTACAAAACTTCCCTCATGGCTTGTAGAAAAACCGGAAGATATGGATATGTTCCTAAATAGACAGCTTCAGCGTCTTCAGACCGATCATATTGATTTCTATCTTATCCATTCCCTCAATAAAGAACGTTGGGAGAATGTAGTAAGACATGATGTTTTTTCTTTTCTCGAGATAGCCCTTGCAGATGGCCGGATTCGTTATGCAGGTTTCTCCTTTCACGGAGATTATGAACTCTTTGAAGAGATTTTGAATGCGTGGAAATGGGATTTTTGTCAGATCCAGTATAACTATCTTGACGAGAATTATCAGGCGGGAACAAAGGGGTTGAAAGAGGCTGCCTCCAGAGGGCTTGGCGTTGTTGTTATGGAGCCCCTTCGGGGTGGTAAACTTGCACTCAATGTCCCAGCTCCTATTCAGAATATATGGAAGGAAGGGGATAAATCTATGAGCCCTGCGTCTTGGGGGCTTCGTTGGGTATGGAATCATTCGGAAGTGTCGGTAGTTTTGAGTGGTATGAATTCCATGGAGCAAGTGGAAGAAAATATTGCGGCAGCAAAAAAAGCCCTGCCTGAAACCTTATCTCCTCACGATCTTCAGATTGTGGAAAGAGTGAGGGACGAATATAAAAAACGAATGAAAGTAAACTGTACGAACTGTCGTTACTGCATGCCTTGCCCTCAGGGGGTCAATATTCCCGAATGTTTCAATCGCTATAATATAGCTTTTATGTTTGATGACGAAAAAATGGCCAAAGACACGTATTTTGTCTTCGTGAAAGAGCACGAGAGAGCAAGTCTCTGCGTAGGATGCGGTGCCTGTGAAAAAGTATGCCCTCAAAATATCTCGATTCGTAAACATCTAAAAGATATTGTGGAGCTTTTTGAAAAAAATGGGGGGCAAAGTTAAGGAGAAGAAGAGATCCAATTCCCTCTAGCGGGATTACAGATTATAGATAGAGCCCCTCTGAGAAAGTTCCACAGAGGGGCTCTGTCTGTCATAAATGGCAGCCCCTTGGTTTTTATTGCGAGCAAATTTTTACTCGTCTAAAGAACAGCTTTTACCATGCCGCCATCGGCAAGAATTGTTTGACCTGTAATATAACTATTCGCTTCTGAACAGAGAAACACGGCTAATCGGCCGTATTCGTCAGGATCACCATATCGGCCTAATGGAATTTGAGCGAGGGCTTCCCTATTCACTTCTTCCACTGAAATCCCTCGTTTCGCTGCTAAAGCCTGATCGAGTTGCCGGATACGTTGAGTGTCAAATCGGCCAGGTCCAATAGCATTGACGAGAATGTTGTATGGCGCAAGTTCTTGCGAGAGGGTTTTTGTTAGACCAATGACTCCAAGTCTGAATGTGTTTGAGAGGATTAGATTTTCTATAACCTGCTTTACCGATGAAGATGTGGAGTTAACAATTCGTCCCCATTTTTGAACCTTCATGAAAGGCAATACCTCTCGAATAGTGCGGACATAGCTTAATAAGTTGAGTTCGAAAGCTTTTTGCCATGCTTCATCGTCAAATGATTCGAAAGTTCCTGCCGGAGGGCCTCCCGCGTTATTGACTAAAATAGAAATAGGGCCAAGCGTTTCCGCGGCAGTTCGTACAAGCGCTTTAATTTGCCCCGGTTGCGCAATATCGCATACTTTGTAATAGGGAGTGACTCCAATTTCATCGGAAAGTTCCTCCACTGTCCGTAAAAGTTTGTCTTCATTTCTGCTTGCCATCATTACAATAGCTCCTTCCATGAGGAAACGACGAGCTATGGCTTTCCCCAGGCCAGTGCTTGATGCCATGATAAGGGTTACTTTCCCTTTTATTCCTAAATCCATGTACTCTCCTCCCTCTGCTGGTTTTATGAATAGTATTCTGTATATTCAGCTTTGAATCAAGAGGGAAGTTGTGGTTTTCGGCATTTTATCGGATTAAAAGCGCAAAAATTCGTGATAAACTCAAAACTATAATCGCAAATGAAAGGAAGAGAATGCTATGTCGAAACAGGTCCTTTTTATAGTCGTTGTGGCTGGGTTAGCTATTGTCCTTCTGTTTTGGAGCGCTGCTAGCGCTTCGGCCTTGCCACGCATTATTCCCCTCGAAGATTTTTTTAAAAATCCTGAAAAAGTTGCTTTTTCCATCTCTCCAGATGGGCAATATTTAGCTTTTATGCAGCCGTGGCAAAGAAGGCTTAATGTGTTTGTGCAAAAGATAGGGGGCGTAGAAGAGCCTGTACGTCTCACAGGTGAAAGAAATCGAGATATAGCAGGTTATTTTTGGAAAGGGAATAATCAGATTATCTATATGAAGGATTCAGGTGGCGATGAAAATTATCATCTTTTCTCCGTAGACATATCTGGTGCAAATCGGCGAGAGCTTACGCCTTTCCCCAAGGTAAGAGTTTCAGTGGTTGACGATCTTGAAGATGTAGATGACGAAATGCTTATTGCCATGAATAAAAGGGACCCCAGGGTTTTTGATGTCTATCGCATAAATGTGAAGACCGGCGCGATAGATTTAGTGGCTGAAAATCCTGGAGACATAGCAGGGTGGCTTACGGACCATAAAGGGAAACTTCGCGTGGCTGTAAAAACTGATGGAGTGAATACAAGCCTTCTTTATCGTGAAAAGGAGGAAGATCCTTTTAGAACGATTGTTACGACAAATTTTAAGGACTCTATTGACCCTCTCTTCTTTACTTTTGATAATCGGAATCTTTATGTGGCATCAAATTTAAATCGAGATAAGAGTGCTATCTATCGTTACGATCCGACAACAGGAGCTTTTCTTGAGTTAGTGTACGAACATCCTGACGTAGATGTGTATAGGCTTCTTCAATCAAAGAAACGAAAAATTGTTACGGGTGTTCGCTTTACTACGGATAAAGCACACTATGTTTTTTTTGATCCCGATCGAGAACAATTGCAAATAACTCTTGAAAAGAATCTTCCGGGCTATGAGGTTGTTGTAGCAAGTATGAGTCGAGATGAAAAGAGAATGCTTGTCTATGCAGGAAGCGACCGCACTCTGGGAGCCTACTATTTTTACGATAGGGAAAGTGGAGCTTTCGAAAAACTGGCAGATTTAAGTCCTTGGTTGAAGGAAGAAGAGATGGCAGCCATGAGGCCGGTTCGCTACAAGGCACGGGATGGCCTTCTTATCCACGGGTATCTCACGATACCAGTAGGAGTTGAGCCTAAAAACCTCCCTGTAATTATTTTCCCTCACGGTGGCCCATGGGCCCGAGATTCATGGGGATTTAGTCCTGAGGTTCAGTTTTTTGCCAATAGAGGATATGCCGTACTATCTATGAATTTTAGAGGTTCTACTGGATACGGGAAACAATTTTGGACGGCTGGTTTCCAGCAATGGGGACGCGCTATGCAGGACGATATTACCGATGGGGTGAAATGGCTTATAGGCCAGGGTATAGCAGACCCGAAAAAAGTGGGTATTTACGGTGCTTCTTATGGAGGATACGCAGTCCTTGCAGGCTTGGCTTTTACTCCGGATGTGTATGCTTGTGGCGTGGATTATGTGGGGCCCTCCAACCTCTTTACGCTTCTTGAGACTATACCGCCATATTGGGAGTTAGGCCGACAAATGATGTATGAACAGATCGGCCATCCGGAGAAGGATAAGGCTCTGCTTCAGGCGGCATCACCTGTTTTTCATGCTGATCAAATACGATCACCTCTTTTAGTTGCTCAAGGAGCAAATGATCCTCGGGTGAAAAAAACAGAATCTGATCAAATAGTGGAGGCTCTCCGCAAGCGGAACATTTATGTGGAGTATATAGTGAAAGACAATGAAGGACATGGTTTCCGAAACGAAGAAAACCGATTTGAGTTCTATCGAGCCATGGAAAGATTTTTAGCTATTCATTTGAGGGGCCGTATGGAGTAAAAACAAATAAGTCTGAACATAAGAAATCAAGTCTTTTGATAACGATAAGAAGCTGCCTTTTATAAAGACAGTCTCTTATCGTTTTATTACCTCCTTACGTTTTGCTATTTTAAGGAAGAATATCTAAAATGGAAAAGATTTGTTGTAAAAGCAGCAAATAGCAGCGGAGGCTGTTTGCCCAAGAGTCTCGAAAAGGGAGATATGAACGGATTCATCCCCCTCTTCTTTTTCCCATAACGCGACAAATCCTAGGAGTTTTGTCTTTTTATGAATGAGAGGAATGACCCACTGAGCCCCTATTATTTCAGGGAAGTTTAAAAGCTCAGGTACTTTGAGATAATGAAAATAAGATCTTGCCATCTCTAAAGAAAAAGAGGAAGGCATACTTCCTTTGTCCATGGAGAAAAAGGGAAGTTTTATGGACCGAGTAGGTGCTTTTATTTTGCCATGACAATATATTCCGCGAAGGGTATAGCTTTGTTCTTCCATGTCCCACAGCATAAGAAGACCTTGGCGGCTTCTGGATATTTCACAGAACATATCCAAGATGGCCTTACAAAGATGATGTATATCAGGTTGTTCCATAAGTTGAAGAGTAGCTTGATGAAGAGCTTGCAATGCATAAGCCTGTTCCGATAATTCTTTCAAGGCTGCGTCGCGTTCTTCATGGAGGCACGATATAGAGAGTGCTTTAGAAGCTACGTTACCTAGAAGTTCCAGGAAGTTCAGGTCTTCTTTTTCTAAGGAATGATTCCACTTCAGAAGGCAATATAATTTTTGCTTCATGCTGGGAATAGGTAAAAGCACAGACCATTTATGGGCAAGTCTGGAATATCGTTCTTCTCCGAATATCTCAGCGTGATCAGAATCAATAGGTATAGGTGAAGGGGTAAAGAGGCGAGTAAACAGATTTGCGTCCCGCTTGGGAAGATTGAAAATATCTCCTTCCAGAGAGGTAAGTTTTTCTCCATCGTCATGAATGATTGCCAAATCTGCGGGAAACAGACTCTCTCGTATTACATCGCTTAGAAAGGCGGCAAAGTAGTCGAGGGGCATCGGTTCAAAAATTGAAGAAAGGGTATTTTTTGTGGCAAGGATCATGTAGGCAAGGCGAGATAAGCGTTGTTCCATTGCTTCCCGACCGTTGAAATCTTGCCAGAGCTTTATCAGTCCTTCAATAGCAGGTAAGTTATTGAGAAATTGCTGAGAAGGGCGGTGACTAAAAAGGAAATAGAAGGTCCATTCCTTTCCCTTCAAAGGAATTCCCCACCCCCATTTATTATTCATTAAAGAGAGATTTAATGGCGTCATAGAGAGAGAAGGAGTTCCGTAGAACGTTTGTTCCAACGAATACCTCTCTCCGGAAATGATCAAGTTTGGTGGGGTGATGCCTATGGCTTCGAGAACAGAGAGATCCTTTCCTTGTGGTTCAAGGATTACGGCCTGTGGAGATGTCTTTGACATTTGGTCGGCAAGCATATCAAGAATGCCGCCATGAAGAAGAAAAGACATTTTTTCGAACAGTTCGTGCATAATAACACTCACGCCCTTCAAGCCTTATTAAATTTAATATTTTGTCTTATGGTACCTGAATAGCTTGTTTGCGTCCATATTTTTGTGAAAGGATATAAAAAATTATAGTAAAAAGTTATAATAAAACACTGTAAACAAAGAGGAAATGGGAAGTTGGTCGTATATACTTTTTCTATATAGCCTTAGAATGAAATATTGAAGATGAAAATGAAAAGTGAGGATTATCTACAATAGAATGAAAGAAGAGCCCATTCATATTCTTATTGCTGATCAAGATCTTATGACTGTTTCTGTAATGGAGCGATATATCTCTGCAGTTCCAGGATTTGTTGTTGTGGGAATAGCTTCTACCCTGCCGCAGCTCTGTCTCCTTCTGCAAAAAAAGAAGATAGACGTTATTTTCGTAGAGCCTGCAGGTCTCGCTTCAGATATGGCGGAAACGGTGGGGCGAATTCATCGTATCTCTCCAATGGCAGCTATTATAGTTGTTTCTTCTCTCCCAGATAGAGTTTCCATTCAACATGCCTTAAGCTTAGGTGCTTTTGATTATATTCTCAAGCCTTTTTCTTTTGAACGTTTTAGGCAATCTCTTTACGATTCTAGAGACAGACAACTTTTCTTCCAGACTCTTCCTCCTTTATGTACCCAAAAGGATATTGATGATCTTTTCCCTCTGCGTGGAGAGAAGAATCTGTATAATCATCTTCCCATTAGCATTCAGCAAGAAACTCTTGACCATATGATAGAAGTTCTGTCCACAGTTAATGTTCCTTTGACTATTGGTGATATAGCATTTGCCACAGGATTCTCCCGTACGACTACGTGGCGGTATCTCGACTATCTTCTCAAAATAGGCAGCGTCGTTTCAACGTTAGAATATCGCCCGACAGGGCGTCCTCTAAAAAAATTTAAATACCTCAAGTAGCATGCTGTTATTTTCAAAAAAGGTTATATTCCCCTATGTAGATTCAAAAATATAATCCCCTTTCTTATGGAATAAAAGGATAAAACAAAAAATATTTAGTTTTTTTCTTGCTTGGATTTTTTAAATCCTTAAACTAATAAATTAATTGTACTAGGATTTATAGGAATTGCGCTATTATTTTTAATATTCTTTGGGATCATAAGGAGGGGAACAGATAACGTGACCATTAAAGCCAGACTTTGGGGTATGCTTGCTGCTATTTTGGTTGTAATTACAATAATGACTGGCATTACGTACTATCGAGGGACTGCTATTTTAGTAGACACCATCAACAAAACTGGCATGGAAACGGCACAAAAGGGATCAGGACTTATTGATAGCTATTTTGATCGTTTAACAGGCATTCTCGATTCGGTAGCAGAATCAGTACGTTATAACTGGCTGTATCATCATGTTACGGATGAAGATGCCGTGGAGGCCTTCCTTTCACGTCTGACACAGCAAAATAAGAAAGAAGGAATCACCAACATCTTTATGGGACGGGAAGAAGATGGTCGCTTCTCTGATGGGACAGGATGGAAGGAGTCAGAGAGTTTTGATGCTCGGACCCGTCCGTGGTATCAACAAGCTGTATCGGCTAAAAAGATGATCATTACAGATCCATATGTGGATTCTATTTCAGGAGATTTGGTTTTATCTATAGCGACTCCTATCTACAGTGAATCGGGATCCCTTCTCGGAGTAGTTGGCGAGGACGTTAATCTTGAAACCTTAGCAGAGATGGTTGCTTCCTTGAGGGTTTATGGTACGGGAGAAGCTTTTTTACTTGATCGTAAGGGAACTATTATCGCATCTCCTCATATTGAAGATATTATGAAATCAAATTTGACTCAAGACAGCAAATTTCCTGATGCACTGAAATCTGTAGCACAAAAGATGGTTGTAGGTGAAACCGGTTCGGCGACCTATAGTTATGGTAATGAAGAGAAAATGGTTTTTTATGCTCCTTCAGAGCACGGGCTGCCTCTGGCTGTTTTTTTCCCTGTATCAGTTATCACGCATATTATTCATTCTTTGACATGGATGCTCTTGGCAGTATCTGTAGTAGCAGTTGTTGTTGTGGCTCTTCTTGTCTTTACTATTGCTCGAGGACTGGCTCGTTCTATTCGTCATATGGAAACAGCAACAAATTGTATTGCCAAAGGGGACTTAACTGCTCGTTTTAATACAAGGGGTAAAGACGAGATTGCTCGTATTTCTAACCATCTCAACGAAATGGTGGATCGTCTTCGGGAACTTATTGTTTCTGTTCGCCATGAAGCCGTAGGAACCTCTCAACGAGCAGAAACACTTGCATCTCTCTCAGAAGAAACAGTTGCTTCTATGGAAGAAGTCACCGGTTCCATCGACCAGGTTCTGGAGAGAAGTGAAAACAGTTCCTCTGCTTTGCAAGAGACGAATGCTTCTATTCAGGAAGTAGCTGCTGGTGCACAGGCAGCTGCGAAATCGGCTACTGACGGGGCGGAAGGGTCATCGAAAGCGGTGAATATGACGGAAACAGCAGTAGAGGATGTGAACCGGATGATAGAAGGCATCTCTTTCGCTGTAAAAGAATCTCAAAAAGGGGCAGAAACGATCCTTGATCTTGCACGTTCTGTAGACGATATCTCAGGTTTTGTCGCCACTATTACCTCCATAGCAGATCAGACGAATCTCCTGGCTCTCAATGCCGCTATAGAAGCAGCCCGAGCTGGCGAAGCGGGGCGTGGTTTTGCTGTCGTAGCTGAAGAAGTTCGAAAATTAGCGGAAGAATCGGCCTTAGCCGCACAGAAAGTTCAAGCTCTTATTAAGGGGCTTCAGGCAAGCTCTCAGCACTCCATTTCGGCAGCACAGGAGAGCGAGAAGACTCTTGGAAAAACTATGGATCAAGCTTTGGCTGCCCAAGAGAAGCTGAAGGAAGCGGTGTCGGCTGTGGCGAGAGTATCCGAAGCCGTTCAGAGCATTGCGGCTGTCTCAGAAGAACAGGCAGCTTCCAGTGAGGAAATGACAAGCGCAATTCAGACAGTTACCGATGCTACAGTGGAAGTAGTGCAATCTATGAGCAACATAAAAAATGCCTCTGGAGATACGACGAAAGCCGCAGAGGGCATAGCTTTGGAATCTCAAAATATGTCTCGGTCTGCAAGTGATTTACTCCGTCTCATCTCCCAATTTGTAGTGGAAACAGAGGCAGAAGAAAAAGAAAAAACTACAGGCCTCGTTCCTTTGAAATAACACGATCAAGGGATTTTTGACCTCCCATACATAAACGAGGAAACCCCGATCTCGGAGAGATGCAGAGCTCTCTGGGGTTGGGGTTCTTTTTTTGAAAAATAAAAAAAGAACTTCAAGACTTGAGATTTAATCGTTCTAGATTAAACTGTATGTATAATGAATCTTGTAATTTTTCTTCAAGGGGGATGTGAACTTTATGGGTTTTAACAGACTTGGCACTCGAGTTACAGCTATTGTCGTTGCTCTGATTCTTGTTGCTGTGGTTGGCGTAGGCTTTTTTGCTGTTCAAAAAAGCTCTCAGGCTCTTGAAAACGCGGCTGTTGAATATGAAAATGCCGAAGCGGAACGGATTACTAGTGCTTTGGATAATACTTTCGGGCGATTTAATGGCCTCTTGTTGGCCCTTAATGCGACTGTTCGAACCCGTTTTAAGCCTGTAATGGCTAAGGCCCTTGGAATGGAAGCTTATGTAGCTCAGTTTGCTGCCACTAACGTTCAATTCATTTCGGAACTGGGAAGCCAGGTAAAGGAAACGAGGGAAATTTTTATCTGTTTTAACCCTGAAGAATTCGATTCAGATAAAGTGCACATGGTTTCCTTCTCCAGGGAAAATGCCGATTCAATCTTTACTTTCTCCGATAAGACAGCATATACCGCACAAGATCTTCTTAATAGGAAAACACAGCAGACATCATGGTTCTGGCGTCCTATTGATACGCAACAGCCAGTTTGGGGCGACGTTATTACCAACGATGTAGAGGAAAAGATCCCCTATTCGATGCCTGTAGAGATAGAGGGTAAAACTATAGCGGTTATCGGCATGGTTTTTGACTATTCTTTTGTTCAGGATACGTTGAAGGGCGTGAAATTCTACGATACGGGATATGCTTTTCTCCTCAACAGAGATCTTCGTTTTATGTATCACCCAGAGTATTCCTTTAATGGCCCTACAGCCTCTGAAATAGAGGGAGGGTTTCTCGCAGATTACGTTAAAGGGATGCTCGCTAATCCGAAAGGTGTTTTCTCCCACGAAATAAAGGGTAAATCTGTATCTACTGCTTACCGCACTTTAGAAAATGGCTTTATTCTTGGTATCACTGCTCCTAAAGACGAAGCGTTAGCAGCAATTCCTGTTCTTCGAAAAGCTATTTTGATTGGAGTTCTGGCGGCAGTAGCCGTAGCTGTTATAGTTGTCTTCTTCTTTTCACGAAGCATTTCGAATCCTCTTACTCATGTGGTGTCTAAAGCGAAAGAAATAGGTTCTACGGGTGACCTTTCTGTCCAGATGGATACCTCTTCCTCCATTATGGAAATTCAGGAACTGGTAGGTGCTTTTAATACGCTTATAAATAGTGTGGGGCATGTGGTCCTCGCCATTCGGGATAATGCAGAAGAGGTTCTAAATAAGGCGGAACATTTAAGTACCTCAGCAGAACAAGGTTCCGCTGAGGCTCAACAGGTAGCTGCCCTTGCGGATAAAGTTAGCCAAAATACGCAGGATTCAGCGGCAGCAGTGGAACAGGCCAATGCCGGTGTTCAAGAAGTGGCTGCCAGCGCTCAGGCGGGAGCGAAGACAGCTGCAGAAGCAGGAGAAAGTGCTTCCCAGATTTCAGAGGTAGCTGATCGCGGAGGGAAGGCTGTTGATGATATTGCCTCTTTGATTAACGAAGTAGCAAAAGCCGGCGAAAAAGTAGGATCGGCAATTGGCGAGCTCTCGGGGTCTGTAGAGGGAATTACAGGATTTGTCAACACCATTACTCAGATAGCAGATCAGACGAACCTTTTGGCTCTTAATGCTGCTATTGAAGCGGCTAGGGCGGGAGATGCGGGGCGGGGTTTTGCTGTTGTGGCTGAAGAAGTTCGAAAACTTGCGGAGGAATCAAGTCGTGCTGCATCTCAGGTAAGCGACGTTATTTCAGAAATCGCTAATAGAACGAAGGCGGCTATCTCCGATCAGAAGGGTTCAGAAGAAAAAGTGCGTGTTCTTGTTGATAAAGCTGCTGAAACAAAGGCAGTGATTGACGATGTTGTAGAAAAAATAGCGGTCGTTACAGAAAGCGTTCAGACTATTGCTGCTACCATGGAAGAGCAATCTGCAAGTGCTCAGGAGATGACAGCTGGTATGGATAATGTAGCGCGAACAAGCCAGGAAATAGCCGATCAGGTCGGCTCTATTACCCAATCTATGGATGAACAGGGACGAGTTTCTCAGTCTATTTCTGAAGCGGCAGAAGAGTTGGTTCAGCTGAGCGGAGAAATGCAGAAATCCGTAGCTCAGTTTAAACTGAAAAAAGAGATGGAAGACACGAAGGACTCTATGGAAGGACCTGAAAAACTTGAGGATCCAGAAGAGCGGGCGGGGCTTCTTCCTGCGTAGATGAAAAGAGAACGAGGGAAGCAGCTGCTTCCCTCGCTCCTTTAGTCCTTCTTTATTTTCTCTCCATGAGCTAAAGGAGATTGAGTCTTCTTCGTGTTTCTTCCGTAGGAATACCCTTTTCATCCCATCCTCTTAAGCGATAGTATTCAGGAAGCATTTCTGGAACCCTGCTCAACTTTCCTTTCCCAGGGCCTTCAGGAATAGGTTCTTTGAGAAGGCGGGGTGGCAATGTATCTTCTTTCCCGGGGTTAAGCCCTTCTCTGAGATTGAAAAGTCTTTCAAGGTTCCAAATTCGTTCGCCACAGGTCATGATTTCGTCAGCGGTGTAGTCAAATCCTGTTCCAGCTTTTAAAAATGCAGCATAATCTGCCGCGTCTAGAGCAAAAGATGTAAAGAGACACATTCCGGAAGAATCAATGGCAGCTGTAAGATCATGAAAAATTTTTCCCCACATGGGTTTTTGAGAGATATCGTCTGGATCAAGCTTTTCTGGCGCTCCGAGAATTTCTGGAGAAATAAGGTACCCTCTCACATGACATGCTCCCCGGTTGCTTACTGCGTATGTAAGACCAATCCCTTGAATACCACGGGCATCGTAAGCGGGCATTTCCTGCTTTTTTACAGTCATGGAGAGTTCAGGATGTCCGTACATGGTACAAAGACGCCAAGACCCCTGATTTAGTTTTTTGCCAAGCCCCTCCCCTTTCCCCATTTTCTCTGTCCAATACGTTATGGCTTCTTCATTCCCGAACAGAAGCTCTGGTCCCCCCTCAAGCTCCTCTTTTTTAATGAACTTTTTTTCGTAAAGCTCCATGGCCGCAGCTATAGTGACACCAGTGCCAATAGTGTCGAGCCCATATTCATTACAAATATAGCTAGCTCGAATAATAGGTTCAATAGACGCTATCCCGCAGCAAGCTCCAAAGGCGAAAATAGTCTCATATTCTGGCCCTTCCCCAGCCTTTCCTTTTACTTTTGTTATCCGTCCGCAGCCAATAGGACAACCGAAACAGTGGTAATTCGCCGTAAGATATTTCTCGGCGAGAGTTTCTCCAGACTGCTTATCTGCATCTTCCATATAAGATCCCTGCCAATTTCGGTGGGGATACGCTCCAGTCTGGTTGATTATATTGACTAGAATGGCAGTGCCATATGCAGGAAGTCCCTGGCTTGTTACTGGATGTTTCTTTAATTTCTCCAATCTTTCTTTCAAAACTGCTGAAAGTTCCTCGGATTGAGCTACGTAAGGTCGAGATGTACCTCGTACCGCTATTGCTTTCAGATTCTTAGACCCCATGACTGCTCCAACACCGCTTCGGCCGGCAGCTCTATTTTTCTCGTTCATGATAGATGCTAGAGGTGAAAGGATTTCCCCTGCTGGTCCGATGCAGAGTACTCTTGCCTTCGTGTCTTTTATCTCCTCTAAAATTCGGTCGGTAGTTTCATGGGTGTTAAGCCCCCAAAGATGACTGCTATCTCGTATTTCGACGTTCTGGTCATAAATATGGATATATACAGGATGATTTGCTTTCCCTTCAACTACGATCATAAACCAGCCAGCTTTTGCAAGTTCTGCTCCCCAATAGCCGCCAGAGTTACTTGATGCGATATAGCCTGTTAGAGGGCTTTTAGTGACCACCATATATCGTCCGGCAGCAGGTACTCCTCGGCCGGTTAAGGGGCCAGTCACAAATAAAAGGCGATTTTCAGGGCTGAGGGGATCTATGTTGGGAGGATTTTCATTGAAAAGAATTCTTGAACCGTATCCACGTCCGCCTATATATGCGCGAAGAAGCTTTTCATCCACCGGTTCTTTCGATATCTTGTGAGAAGACAGATCTATTCGCAAAATGGTGCCCATGCGGCTCCCCATTTACAATCCCTCCTTCTCTCTTCTCTTTAGTTTCTCTCCTCTCTTATAATCTTTTCTCTACTCTCTCTCCTCTTCCTTTGCGATATTTACAATTCTATTTTCCCCGATATAGATTCCCCCCCTTTTTTTTAAAGTAGGTGGCACATATAGGTTGTTCTCTTCCCAATATCGTTCAAGAATTTCGAGACGGGATGAAAGTGTATCTCCTAGTTCTTGAGCGATACTGAGTATAATGCAATTCAAAACGCTTATTGGCGCAGCAAAGGAATCAATAAATGAAATAGGTGTATAAGGTATGGTTACAACATGAAGGGCATATGTAGCTAAAGGGCTTGTATATTCGTCAGTTATAGCTACAGTCTGTAGGTTATTTCCACGAGCGTAGCGAAGGACCTTAAGGGTCCATGTGGAATACCGTGGAAAACTGATACCAGTCACAACGCTCTCTGGGGGAGCATTCACCAAGAGCTCGTAAGGCATATCAAGGGGCATTAATTTGATGTTTGGGAGGATCCATGATAGGTAAAAGGAAAGGTAATAAGCAAGAGTATAGGAACTTCGATACCCTGCGATATAGATAGCAGGAGCTTGGGTAAAAAGAGCAGCTAAGTTGCGGATTACTTTCTCATCGAGACGAGATTGAACAAGTCTCATGGAGTTAATATCCTTTCCTATAGCGGTGTCGAAGAGACTCTTTTCTCCAGATGTCCGATACTTCTCCATACGTTCAAGGGTCGTAAGATGATCTATAAGCATGTGGCTGATTGCTTGATGCAGTTCTTGATAGCCAGATAACCCTAACGTATGAGCAAAACGTATTACAGTGGCCTCACTAACTCCTACCTGGGTCCCAAGTTGAGATGCTGTTAAAAAAGCAGCCTCTCGTGGCTTTTCCAAAATAAAGTAAGCTACTTTGCGTTGCCCTGGGGATAATTCATTTATTTTTGCTGCAATCTGCTCTCTCAACATATAAGATCTCCTTTGTAGAATCATTTCCGACAAAAAGAATTGTATAAACAGCATAAAAAGAAGTGAATCATTTGTCAATTAATGAAACTACGTCATCGATATTGAAAAAAAAGACCCCTTCAGGTATCATAAAAATATTCTAACATATTCTTATTTTTTAATTATTGTTTCTTGTTATTTAATAATGTACTGTTTTTAAAGGTAAATGCGTAAAGGGTAATTTAATATAAGTAATTTTAGTATGGCTTCCTGTGGAGTGAGCGAAGATGAAAGAGAGAGAGTGGGGAGGGGCGTTTACCGATGCGAACCCCCGGCAGATCGCTCTTCCGCTGGGAAATAATCCAGATGTGGAGAAAAGGGGAGCTCGAGTTTATAAACTCCCCGAAAAAGGCTTTTGTTCCCAAGAAGCACTTTTATATAAGTCGGTCTGCTTCGATAGTTTTTTTAACCATCCCGATATGTTATTGTGCCTTTTTGATGAGGAAGGCAGGGTTATTTTATGGAATAAGACTTTGGAACGAGTATCGGGGTACACATTTGAAGCTGTTCAGGGATCCCGTCGCTGGCTTTCCTTGTTGTATCCTAATATAGAGACGCGACAGAGGCTTCTTTCGTCTCTCCATGTTTTTGCAGACATGAAGGGCGCGTCTGTCTCTTTTGAGACAAAAATGCGGGGAAGGGATGGTGAGACGGCTACTGTTTTATGGAGTTGTACTACCGTTTCTTTTGCTTCAGGGCTATCAGGTATCCTTTGTTCAGGTGTAGATGTGACAGCTCGTTCAAATCGGGAAAGAAAACTTGCTGAGCGTCTTTCAACGCTGACGGAGCTTTTTAATACGATGGGAGATGCTGCTTTCTTTCATGAAATAGTAAATAAAAGTACACCGGGTCTTTTTTTGGAAGTGAATGAGGGAGCTTGTCGAATGCTAGGTTATAGTCGCGAGGAGTTGCTCTCCCTTTCCCCCTTGGCCATTGAGGGCGAGTTGAGACGAGAGGGAATAAACCATGTTATCTCTTCTCTATTCCAGAAAGGGCAGGTAGTATTCCAGACTCAACTGAGAAAAAAAGATGGGACCTTTATCCCTGTAGAGATATGTGCCCATCTTTTTTGCCTTCGAGGTAAACCTGCTATTCTTTCCATTGCTCGCGATAGCACAGAGAGGAAGCAGGCTGAGGAAGCTCTTCGCGATAGTGAAGCCTTTTCTAGACGTATTTTAGCTCAAAACCCCAACCCTATTTTTGTAGTTGGTCCCGACACGAGAATTCAATACGTTAATGAGGCCTTTGAACGTGTATTTGGTTACTCTTCAGAAGATGTTTTAGAGCGCCCAGCCCCTTATCCATGGTGGCGGAGCGACTATTGGCTAAACATGGGGGAGCTTCGGCTGGCAATACATGAAGGGATGACAAGAAAAGAAAAGCTCTCTATTCGTAAAGATGGGGAAGAAATATGGGGCGAGGTGACAGCTGTCCCTATTCGCGAAAGGGACGGGTGTTTAAAATATTGTGTTCTTAGCTGGAATGACATTACTGCCCGAAAAAAATTAGAAGAGCAGATACGGCTTAACCAACATCAGTTGCAGTTTTTAACATCGGAACTATATGTTGCAGAAGAACGAGAGCGCCGACGTATAGCGACAGATCTTCATGATGGAGTAGGACAAAATTTGGCCCTTATCAGAATAAAGTTAGAAATGCTGAGTAGCTATAACTCCTATTCTTCAAGTTCAAAAGAGATTTTTCAGGAAATCCTTGCTCTTTTAGATCGTTCCATCGTGGAAATGAGGACTCTTATTTTTGATTTGAGTCCCCCTATGCTCTACGAGTTGAGTTTCCATTCTGCGGTAGAGTGGCTTATAGAGAAAATGGGAGATGAGCACGGATTATGTATTGTCTTTAAAGATTTGTTAATGTCGGATGATATAGCTATGGACATTAAAATCTTCCTTTTCCGAGCTTTGCGGGAACTTTTAATGAATGTAGTGAAACATGCTCGAACATCTGAGGTGTCTGTATGCCTTTCTCGTTTTGACCGTTGGACTGTCGCTTTAGAAGTACGGGATAATGGCGTCGGCTTTGATCTCTCTTCTCTTCGAGAGTTAGGGAGAGATCCGAGTAACTTCGGGCTCTTGAATATCCAGGAACGAGTAAACTACATTGGAGGTTTTATGCAAATTGAATCGTCACCAGGGCAAGGAACGAATGTCACCCTTTTTGTTCCAGTAGAAAACGAAGAAGAAAGGGCCGGTGACTTTATTGAAAAAAGTGAAGATTCTGTTGGCTGATGACCATCAAATTCTTCGAGATGGTTTGCGAACTCTTTTAAACACCCAAAATGATATGGAAGTTGTAGGCGAGGCGGAAACAGGACGGCAAGCTATAGAAATGTCTGTTGCTCATTGTCCGGATGTGCTCGTTATGGATGTTATTATGCCAGAATTGAATGGAATTGAAGCTACATGCCGCCTCAAAAAAGAGCAGCCGGGAGTAAAAGTCTTAGCTCTTTCTATGCATGCCGATAGAAAGTTTGTGACGGAAATGCTGAGGGCAGGAGCTTCCGGATTTCTGCTAAAAGAATGTGCTTTTCGAGAACTGGCAGAGGCAATTCGGGCCATAGTCGCAGGGAAAGTATATTTGAGTCCGAGCATTTCAAAAGTTGTTGTGGAAGAGTACCTTGATTTTTTAAACGAGGATAAAGAATGCGTATCGTCTGGTCATGTTTTAAGTCTTCGAGAAAGAGAGGTTTTGCAACAAATCGCAGAAGGCAAAGGGAATCGAGATATAGCGAAGAGTCTTCTCGTAAGTGTAAAGACAGTAGAAACTCATAAATACAACATTATGCGTAAACTAGGCCTTCGATCTGTGGCAGAGCTGACAAAATATGCCATAAAGAGCGGCATTACCTCTATAGACTGACTTTAAAAAAGCTTTAAGTGTTTTCCTGATCCTTTTCTAAGTATTTCGCCCCCCTTTTTCCAGAAAAACAAAAAATTTTGTAAGGGAATCTCCTCCTTCTTCTCAGCCCTATCCTGATTTAATACTTTCCAAAAATTCAGTACCCTTAATGCGAGCTATCCGGCTCAAGCAATATCGCTAGAGAGGGGGTTATGACTATGCCCGCCGTATGCGGGTTTACCTGATAAGCATGAACTTTCTGGCGTTAAGGGAGAAATAAGGGGCACGAAAGAAATAGGGTATCTGCAGAAAAGGGAGGAAGAAAAGATGAAAAGATTGTTTCTTCTGTTTGCAGTAGCAGCCATGGTCGTTTTTGCGGCTGGTGCTGTGTTTGCCGAGGAAGCCCCCATGACCATGGAGGAGGCTGGTTTTTCACGTTGTAACCCCTCGGGATGTTCACCGTGGGATACGCTGAAAATCAATTGGAGAGTTATTCCCATTAACTGCCTGCAGATTCGGCAGGACGAGATCTGCATGGCCACCTACATCGGCTGCTGCGATGGATGGTGTGATGAGGAGTGCATTTGGTACGCCGTCGTTGCCACAGGTACTGATGAGAGAAAGATTGTTGGCAAGATCGACGTCAATATGCCCGAGCACGTAACACTGTGGGCAAAACTGAGAGCTCCTTATGGAACCAGTGCTGTTGGAACACCTAACTGGACCGAGCTTTCCACAGATTATGTGGATCTCGTGACCGGGATTTCCAAGATTTGCGGAGCTTGGGGCAAGGGCGGATTGAAACTTTGCGCCGGCGCTGATGCTCAGAAAGGCTCCGGAGTTAGAGTCCTAACCCTTCTCATTCAGGACGTATAAGAAGGAGAGAGGATATCTGCATAAGAGGTATCCGAGGGACGAGGGCGGCGTTCCATGAGGGCGCTGCCCTTTTTAGTCAAGGAGGAGACGAAAAATGAGTGGGACTACAGTAACATCGAGAATTGTTCTTCTCGTCTTTCTCGTAATTTTTTCTCCTTTGAGTGAGCGCTCGGAAGCGATGGAGCTCATCGCTTTAAGTGGCTGGTCGTCCCTCGTTATAGGGGCATCAGCTTCTAGTGGGCGAGGTTCGCGCGAGAGTGATCCTTCTATAGCCTCATTGGGTATTGTTAATGCTAAGGGGCAAGATGATATGTGGAATGTGGAGGTCAAGCTCATAGAAGGAGCTACATTGCCTGAGGGAATTCAAATATGGATTCGTCGGACAGGGAACGGTATGGGGGCTGGATGGATACGTGGCGGTACATCCTATCAACTTGTTGATCCTGCGGGGACGTTGTTTTTTACAGGAGCGGGAGATCGTAGTCATATAACAGTGCAGTTTAAGGTTTCCGGAATATCACCAGAAACACCGAAAGGGATTTATGCTCCACACATTGCTTTTACGGTGGTGGATTTATGATGAGAAAAATAATAATGAAAACCCTTTGTGTCTGTGTTATGGCCCTGTTAGCATTACCAAGTGGTGGAGGGCAGTGCTTTGCCAATATAGATATAGTGGGAGATCTTACCTATCGTTTCAATGTATCCCCCGGCCAGGAAGTGCGGGGACAAATAGCCATAAGAAATTATAGCAAAGAAGAATCTGTGCAGGTTTCTATTAATCAGAATGATTACCATTGTTATGCTGATGGACGGAACGAATATCCGTCCCCAGGGAGTCATAATCGATCCAATGCTCTTTGGATGGCTCTCAGTCCACGACAGCTTATTATTCCTCCAGATAGCATCGGTACTTTTGAATATGTTATTTGTACTCCCAAGGAAGAAAGTCTTCGTGGAACCTATTGGAGCCTCATTATAGTAGAGCCTATAGGACAGGAACGTTTACAGGTTCCGGATGGGTCAAAGGAAGATATGGCTTACAACGTTACTACCGTTTTTAAATATGCCATTCAAATGATCACTGATGTAGGTACATCTGGAGTACAGGAAATTCAGTTTATAGATAAGAGATTAAGAACGGTAGAAGGCATGCCTGTTCTTGATCTTGATATTGAAAATACAGGGGAACGCGTTATTCGCCCTGTTGTATGGGCAGAACTATACGATCAACAGGGGAATCAGGCGGGAAAATTTGAAGGTGGACGGCGATGGATTTATCCTGGTTCCTCATGTCGGTTTGAAATTCCTCTCAAAGGGATTAAGCCTGGGGATTATAAGGTTTTGCTTGTAGCGGATGGTGGAGAAGACGAAGCTTTTGGTGCTCAGTATGCCCTGGTCGTAAAATAGGGGGGGTGGGCATGATGAGAGGCAGAGAGCAAAGACTGGCAATAGGCATAGTTTGTTTGCTGCTTTGCCTATTCTCCAGTTTCGCATGGGCTCAAGGAAAGGGATATGGCGTAGAGGTTAGGGCCCGTTCCCCTTTGCAAATTAGTACAAAGCCAGGGCGCATTATTAGCGTGAGTGTTCTTATCACAAGTTTTCAGACTAGAGAAGAGACGTTTATTGAAGAAATTAAACTTCCTGAGGGCTGGCAACCTTTAGTGCCGCCAGGGCGCTTTTCCATTCCGGCACGTGGCAGCATATCTCGTGTTGTGGCCTTCCAGGTCCCAGCTTCTACAAAAGCGAATGACTACGATGTTATTTATTCTGTAAAAAATCGCCGAGATTACGGCGTCTATGATGAAGAAATTTTTACAGTCTCTGTTTTAACTGTAGAAGGTCTTGACCTTATTCTCGTTAGAAAGCCTGTTGCCATTATTGCAGGGCAGAGTTACGAGGTGGACCTTCAAGTTTTAAATAAGGCAAATACATCTCGGGAGATCCATATAGATTTACCCGATCGCGACCCTCGCTTCCCCGCAACTGTTACTCCCACAGATGTGGCTCTCGAAGCAGGAGAGAGTGCAAATTTAAAATTAAAGGGGAAAATTTTTGCCGAAAGTACATCTCGTTTCCATTTTGTGGAAGTGCGGGCTACTACAACTGGTGATAAAGGGCCAGAATCAGCAGTTCTAACAGTAGATCTTGATGTTATCCCAAAGGGTGGCGGAGAGTTGGATATTTTCCATGTCTTGCCAACAGAACTTGCTTTCAGCGTTATGGGCAATTCGGGAGGAGATGGAGCCAATATCGAATGGAGCGGGTACGGGTATCTCGATGAAGAACGTACCAAGGGTGTAGATTTCCTTTTCAGGGGCCCTGATACAGATGACAAAGGACTTTATGGTGACGTAGAAGAGTATTGGCTCACCTATTTTACCGATACATTTTCTCTTTTTCTCGGAGATCAGGGGTATCCCCTCTCTCGCCTGACCTCGTCCTCTTCCTATGGTAGAGGCATAGGTTTTTCATATGAACCGGAAAGGCTTGGCTTAGGCGGTGGAGGTCACTACATGAAGAGCCGCTGGGGGTACCCTGATAAGAAAGAGTTCGGGTTCTACATAAGTCAGAAGATGCAAGAGAATCTTGAGATACGTTTGAATATGCTTCAGAAAAGGCGAGATGCTTATAAAAATAAACCTTCTACAGAAGACAAGCTGTGGAGCGTGAGCGCCGAGTATCGACCATGGGAGCATACGCTTCTCGAATTGGAGTATGGATTCTGCGATACCGATAGGGAGAGAGCGCTTGATGATGATGAAGCATATCGTATTTATTTGAGAGGCCGCATGGGTAAAAATATGCCCTACTCCATTACAAGAGTGAGGGCGGGTACCGACTATTGGGGGTACTATCACGATTACGACTATACAAGTGCCTCTCTTGGGTTTCCTTTAAGCGATCGCTTGCAATGGAATGTGTCGTGGTACGAATATAAAAACAATCTAAATATGCGTAGCGAAAATAATACAACACAGATTATTGAAGAGCTGTTCCAAACCTATATGGACTATGAACTTTCAGATGGTTGGTATATTTCATTGGGATATGATGATTTTTCTATGAAAGACAACCTTCTTCCCGCAGAATATGATTTTTATGAAAAATCTTGGTGGGTGCGAGTGGGGAGAAATATGGAGAAGTACAGCTATTCGGTAGAGGCTCGTTACGCCGATCAGGATGATCTCCTGAGAGGAGAGAGCACCCACGCATGGAATTACAATGTTTCATTAAGTTATCAGTTAACTCCAGATTTATATGTCTCTCTGTATGGAGGCTTTGGTGATAATAGGGTGCTTGAAGATAGTTATCTTTTAAGAGCATCGACAAACAGAGGGATAAGTATTATATGGGATGCAACTCCCAGTTTAAGGCTTTCGTGCTGGTATACTCGCTATTCTTATGATGATAATGATTTTGTAGACAACAGTGAGCAATACGAATTCATGGCGGAGCAGACTTTCGCTGATGAAAGCATTCTACGTTTCCGAATTCAACGTAACGACAACAGTGGAGAAATGGAGACTTCATACTCCATTATGTACGTTATTCCTCTCGATATAAAAATGGCTAAGAAGAAAAATGTGGGTGTTCTGCAGGGCCTCATTTATGAAAACGTAGGAGATGAAAAAAGAGGAGTTCCTAACGTTGTTCTGGCCATCGAAGAGCAGACCGCGGTTACTGATGTCAAAGGAGTGTTTCTTTTCCCGTCGTTAACGCCAGGCCCCTACCTTTTGAAGATAGATCGAGCTTCTCTCGGTGGTAGCCGAGTTCCAGATGTGAAGACCCCGATTATAGTGGAGATAGCGGGGTATGGAGAGATTACTTCTATGGATATAGGAATAACTGATGGAGCAACGCTCAATGGTGCTGTAGTCCTTGTAGATCCTGAAGCTGGGAAAGATGGAACGGCCACGCTAGAAGGAGAAAAAGGATACCTCGTAGGGGATACTCTCGGCAACGATGGGGCATTACAGGCAGGGGGGCTTCAAAGTGTCTTGGTAGAAATGAAGAATGGCGAAGAGGTTCATCGAAGACTTACAGATGAGTGGGGGAAATTCTTGTTCGAAGGGTTACGCCCAGGGAAGTGGACTTTAAAGATTTACGATATAAATATTCCTTCATCTTATCATCTAGAACAAACAGAGCAGGTTTTCGAGTTTAAGCCGGGGGAAGTGGGAAGCTTTGAAGCCAAGGTTCTCCCAAGAAAGAGAACCATTCGTTTTCTTGAAGAAGGCAAGATTGTAATGGGCCGGGAAGGAAAGTGAGGTGAAGATGATGGTCTGGAGAATGTTTACTTTGGGGTTTATTGCTGCCTTCCTTCTCGCTTGTGGCCCTGTGGAAGGAGTAGATCGAACTGTGGCTACAATACAAATTTCTATAGAAGTTCCAGAGGAAAATGCCATCTCTATTCTTCAGAATCCTCTCTCGCTTAACAGCTATATTGGTAATGAAGGCGAGACGTCTCCGCTAACTTATATTGTTACAGCTACAGGAACTACCCCACGGAAAATTGTTGGTCAGATAGAAGGGATTCTCCCTGAAGGGGTACAGCTTTTTCTGAAACTTGATGCCCCTGTTCGAGGACAATCTGCAGGCTTTGTGGAACTTGGAGCACAGGAAGTAGAGCTTCTTTCGGGAATTTGGGGGATATATGGGGTACAAGGGAATGGAGTTGTCCTTCTTAAGGCAGGAAATGAAGCGGCCCGGAATTTGGGACAGATTCGAATTCGTCTCTCGGTCCGGGAAACGTAAAGGAGGGCTTATAAACATGGGGGATCTATATTCTCTGCGAAAGGAGCGAGATTATCTTTCTCGAGAATCCACAAGGAAGAACATGGATCAAAGAGAATGGGAAATTCGCTACCTGAAAGTCCTTGAAGATATTTATCGTGAAGAACAGAAGCTCCGAGGTCGAGGACACTGCTTGGATAAAAAAAGAATCCATAGTGAAGACCGACCCTATCCAGAATAAAAGAACGACTAGAGGCTTCCTTTACAGCATATGCATATAAAAGGAAGCCTCGCCTCACCTCATTTCTGTTGTAAAATAAACAGTATATTCGTAGGTCGTAATGAGGTGATGCTTATGATGCTTCGATGGAAAATCGCAAGCATGTTTTTTGCGTGTTTTTTAGGTCTTATATTCGTTGGGCCTCTTCGTGGGGATGAGAAAATCCATGTAGCTGTTTCCATTCCACCACAAGCCTATTTTGTTCAGCAAATAGCTGGCGAGCATGCTGTTGTTCAGGTACTTATCCGTCCTGGAAACGATCCGCATACCTACGAGCCGCGCCCTTCTCAAATGAAGCTTTTATCTGACGGTGCTATTTATTTTGCGGTAGGTCTTCCCTTTGAAGAAGCGTTGCTTCCGCGGCTTCAGTCATTGAGCTCCTCTCTGCGAATAGTAAAAACACAAAAGGACATAGAGCGACTTGTTGGAAGTGACCATCATAGCGGTCATGATCATGAGCTTGTGGATCCGCATATTTGGTTATCTCCATCCCTCGTAAAGATTCAGGCAGCAGCGATACGAGATGGTTTTGTTGCCTTGGACCCTGCCCATACATCAGAGTATAATCGCAACTATAGCATTTTCTGTTCCCAAATAGACCAGTTAGATCAATTAATTCGAGGAGAATTTCAGGGAAAAACAAAGAATAAATTTGTTGTTGTTCATCCTTCCTGGGCTTATTTTGCTCGAGAATACGACCTGGAACAGATTGCTATGGAAATAGAAGGCAAAGAGCCGAAAGCGGCAGATCTCGCCGCTCTTATTCAGAAAATGAAAGAAGAAGGACTCTCTACTATTTTTGTTTCTCCTCAGTTCTCTAAAAAGATAGCGGAAAGTCTTGCTCGTGAGGTTGGGGCTTCTATTGTTGTTATAGACCCTCTACCTATCAATTGGGCGGAAGGAATGCTACACACAGCTCAAGTTATAGGGGAAAGTTTACGATGAGTGACAATAATTATGTGATTTCTTTTAAGAACGTTTCTTTTCATTACGAAAATGGTGACAAGGTTTTGGATAACGTGTCTTTTCTTGTGCCACGAGGTGAGTTCCTAGTTATTATTGGCCCTAATGGCGGAGGAAAAACAACCTTGCTTAAGTTAATTCTTGGCCTTGTAAAGCCTACGTATGGAGAAATACAGGTTTTAGGGAGAACGCCTGGCCACTCCACGGGATGCGTTGGGTATGTCCCTCAAGATACCGGCCGTAGCCGAGATTTTCCTATAAGTGTTCTTGATGTAGTGTTAATGGGGCGTCTCGGGGGAGGCAGAAAGGGATTTCTTTTCTCTCAGGAAGATCATGAAATTGCTATGGAAGCTCTCGCTCGCTTAGGTATGGCAGATCAGAGTTGTGCCAAAATGGGAGAATTATCTCAAGGGCAACGCCAAAGAGTTTTTATTGCACGAGCTCTCGCTTCTCGACCCCAGATTCTTTTAATGGATGAACCAATGGCGAGCATTGACCCAGAAGCGAGAGGTGTTCTCTATGAAGAATTGGCTTCTCTGGCTGGGAGTCTCACTATTTTAGTGGTAAGTCATGACCTATCTGTTATAGCCAGTGGTGCTACGGCAGTGGCTTGTGTTTGTAGCGATGTGTATTACCACAATGCTGGTGAGATTACAGAAGAAATGTTGGCTATGGAATATGGAGGACAGTGTCCGGTAGAGCTCGTTGCTCATGGCGTTCCTCATCGTGTGCTCGCTCGCCACGACCATGCTTCAAAGGAGCTCTCTTCTCATGATTGATATGTTACAGTTTGAATTTATGAAAAACGCTTTTGGGGCGGCTCTTCTTGCCAGCGTACTTTGCGGTATGATGGGAACTCTTGTTGTTGTTCGTCGCCAGGTTATTATTGCTGGAGGGGTTGCTCACGCTGCGTACGGCGGTGTGGGCCTTGCTTTTTTTCTAGGCATATCACCTCGCTTGGGAGCTATTGGCTTTTCTCTTGTCATGGCCCTTATAATGGCATGGGTTACCCTCCATAAGCCCTCTCGATCCGACTCGATTATCGGTGTCCTTTGGGCTGTCGGTATGGCTGCAGGGGTTATCTTTATAGATATAACACCTGGATACGGCTCTGATCTTATGAGCTATTTGTTTGGAAGCATTTTGACGGTATCACGAGGTGATTTATGGTCTATGGGTAGTCTGGTTGCCATTTCTCTTCTCTTAGGTATTCCTTTTCACCGAGAAATTCTCGCCTTCGCCTATGAGCCGGAGTTCGCAAAGACTCGAGGAGTGCCTGTGGTTCTTTTGCACTTCGTTACAATTATCCTTATTTCCGTAGCTGTTGTTCTCTTAATTCGGGTGGTTGGGCTTATCCTCGTTATAGCTCTTTTGACGATTCCCCCCTCTATAGCGGAACAGTGGGCTCATTCCCTCTTTTCTATGATGGGCATTGCTTTTGTCTTGAGCCTGCTCTTTTCTACGATAGGGTTATGGCTCTCTTTCCGTTTCAATGTAACAGCAGGCGCTGTGATTATATGCGTAGCAGCTGTCGGGTATGTCTTGGCATTTCTTATTTCCCCCATAGCCCGCGGAAGCCTCCGGAAATGAGGAGAGATAGATCTAATAGAAAACCTGTGAGAGGCCCTTTCGGGGAGAAAGCAAGGTATTGAGGAACCCAGATAGGGCGATATTTATCTTTATATTGTCTTATCCCTTGAAAGTTATAAAAATGTTCTCCATGACGGTAGATTAGATGACCAAGCCGATTCCAAAGAGGGGCTAAACGATGATCTCTGAGCCCTGAAAGCGGAGCCATGCCCAAGTCGAACCATTTAAAACCGTTGTCTTTCCCAAAAAGAATGAGTTTTAAAAACAGGTAATCCATAAGTCCTGGAGATGTATCGGGTCTGTACCGCATTAAGTCTATAGAAAGCGTTTTCTTGTTCGCACCTTCCCATACGTTGGCAAAAGCTATAATAGTATTGTCTTGAATTAAAACAGCTACCGGACAGGAAGCAATATAGGATTCGGAGAAAAAACCTAAGGAGAACCCTTTTTCTTTCGTGTTTTTTGTAGAAAGCCACCCATCAGACACCTCTTTTAATTGTGAAAGGATGGACGGTACATCCTGAGGCGGATAGATTTTGAAAATCACACCCTCCTTCTCTTTTTGCGAAATAGTATGTCTTTGACTTTTGAAATGGCTCCCCTCAAGGGAAAAGTCTTCCAGAGAAACGAGGGCTTTTTCCCCAATTTTAATAAGAGAAAAACCTAATTCGATATACGTATCTATAAATGTTTCTCCTACTTCATAAAAGGCTACCTGACCACCATATCTGTCGGCCATTTCTGTAAAGAGCCATATGAGTTCTTTACCGTCATCCACATCCCCTATAGGGTCTCCCATTGCGATCCAATGAGATTCTCGTACTTGGTACATTATCATGGCATTTTTGTTGGAGCTAAAAAGGAAATATTTATCCCCTGTCAATGCAAGAGCAGAAGAGGCTTCTGGAGAGAGGGAGACGAGCATACGGGCTAGAGAGAGATCTTCAGCAGTAAGCGTTGAGGGTTTTACATGGGCTGGTCGACTTAACCTCCAGAGGGAGAAACATAACGTTAGAATCGTTACCCCCAGAAACATTCTTAAGAACCGCGGGGCGTCTTTTTCAAAGGCTACCTGCCACCAAAGTTCATGACTATAAGGAACATGTCTGAAAGAAAATAACCCTAACCATACAATACTCGCCACTGCTGTAGTGATGAGAAGGAACCACGTAAAACTAAAGGGCTGTTCCATAAAACGGGATCGTCTATAAAAAATTTTTCTAGCAGGAGCAAGAGAGATGGCTACGATGAGAAGAACAATAGCCTCTTCATAGTCGGCACCTTTAAAGAGAGAGAATGCTACCCCACTGATAAGGAGCAATACAACACCAGTATGGGCTTCTCGTAATCGCAACGCTAACCCTCTTGAGAGGAAGAGCAAAAAAAGGCCAGTAATGCTTCCCAAGAAATGAGAGGTTTCAAGGAGTGCAAGAGGGAAAATTTTCTTTAAAAAAAGGAGTCGATTTTCTATACCAGGGGTAGCTCCTGATGCCAAAAGAATGAGACCGCTTATAAAAGTCAGGATAGAAAATATAATGGGTATTGAAGGACTGACGGCAGAAAAAATAGAGGTTGCCATGGGTTTCCCTTTTAATAGTACTGATGCTTCTAAAAACATAAGGCTAAAAGTTGCGATAAGGAGAGGAAGAATATAGTAAATAAGTCGGTATATCAAGAGAGCCCCCATGAGGGTAGGAGATGAATAATGAGGCGACAGGAGTACAAGAAAAAGGGAATCAAAGACGCCTAACCCGCCAGGAACCTGGCTCATCCCTCCTGATAACTCACATATGACAAAAAGTCCGAGAAAAGATAGATAGTTCATATCTGGAGAGGAAGGAAGAAGAAGGAACAGAACTAAAGACGCGGAGAGCCAGTCAAAAGTGGCTAAAACAAGTTGGCTGCTTAGAAGACGTGTTGAAGGAAATTTTATAGTATGACCTGCCAATGTGATAGTCTTCCCCCAAAAACTTAAAAGAAATATCCCGGAAAGAAGAGAGAGGCAAAGTATCCCTACAGTACGAGCACTCCAATGTATTCCCAATGTAACAAAAAGAGTTGGTGGTTCCAGGAGGAACGCTCCCCCACCAAGAGCTAACGCTCCAATCCAAAAACTCATGCCGCAAAAAGCGGTGATTTGCCCGACATCGAAAAGAGAGAGTCCTAAAGGTGAATAAAGGCGGTAACGGATGGATCCGCTTGAGAACATGGAAAAACCCACATTGTAACTAATAGCATAGCTTAAAAAGGAGGCAAAAATTGTTTTCCCATAAGGAATCCGTCTCCCGATATGAAGCAAAGCAAGCAAATCGTTTCCAGTAAGAAGAAGATAGCTGACAATAGAACAGAAAAAGGAGAGCAGAATTCGTTGCGAAGGGATGGCCGTAATGGCTCTGCGAATATCGAAATAAGAAAAATGACCTAACTCTCTGTGGATAACCCAAAGTGCAGATGTAAAAAGAGCGAAACTCAAAAAAAGAGTTATATGTTTCTTTTTTAGGCCCATTTTTCGAACCCCTTTCTGCTATGGATCTTCAATAATTTTATAGCAGAAAAAGAAAACAGGGGCAGGCAGAATATCTTTTTTGCCCGCCCCTGTAATTTGTCTGTAGAAGTTTATTTATGTTTCTTAAGCCAGTTTATAGCCATGGTTGACATGACAGCAGAGCCAATCCACAGCACGTCCTCATCTACTGCGAAGCGCGAGTTATGGTGAGGGTAAATCTGTCCTTTTTCCTCATTGCAACTCGGGTGGAAAAAGAAAGTGCCAGGAACTTCTTCAAGGAAGAAGGCAATGTCTTCTCCTCCCATAGAGGGATTTTTGATCTCTTTTACGTGCGCCTCTCCAAGAACAGCTACGGCAGCCTGACGAAGTTCCTCTGTTACGTCAGGGTCGTTTACAACAGGAGAAGGCCCTTCCCAACCATATCGGAATTCAATCTCTCCTCGCATCCCCTGAGCGACTGTTTGGGCAATAGTTTCAATCCGGTCTGCTAAAACTTTCCGGGTGTCGTTGGTAAGAGCTCTTACAGTTCCACTAATACGGCATTCTCCAGGAATAATATTAAAAGCGGAGCCGGCATGAATTTCCCCAATAGAGATAACGGCTGGTTCTACAGGATTCATCTCGCGACTTACGATTGTCTGAAGTTCAGTTACGATATGACAAGCAATGCTGATTGGGTCGATAGAACCATGAGGATACGCACCGTGACTTCCTTTCCCCTTCACTACAATCTCAAATCGATCCATGCATGCCATAAAGCTTCCTGAACGATATCCAATATCGCCTGGTTTAAGATCTTCATTCCAAAGAGAACCGGTATGAAGAGCTACTATAACGTCAGGACGTGGGTCCTCTAAAGCGCCATCATCTATCATGCGTTTGGCGCCACCATACCCTACTTTACAACCTTCTTCTCCTGGCTGAAAAATAAACTTTACAGATCCTTCCAAATGATCTTTGTTATCAGCAAGGATTTTCGCGGCTCCAAGGGCCATAGCTGTATGTACGTCGTGACCGCAAGCGTGCATGCACCCGTTCTTAGAAGCAAAGGGAAGGCCTGTTTCTTCCTTTATGGGAAGACCGTCGCAATCAGCGCGAAGGGCGAATACTTTTCCTGGCTTGCTCCCTTTAAGTACGGCAACAACTCCATGTCCTGCAACTCCCTTTCTGTAGGGAATGCCCATTTCATCCAGACAAGCACAGATATATGCTTCGGTCTGAACAGTATCCATCTCTGTTTCGGGGATTTGATGCAGGTCTCGTCTCCAAGCTACAACCTGTTCCTGCAACGCCAATGCTTCTTTCTTTGTTGTTTCCAAGAGTGACTCCCCCTCTTATCCTGTGTGATGTGATCTGAAATGTAAAATTTAATGTAAAAGCCCTTTCTTATAGAGCAAGCGCCCAAAGCCGATAGTGCCAAAAACAGAACCAATGATAACAATCCATGACTCCGCTAAAAAAGATAGGCCGATAGCGGGCCCTCCAATGAACAGGAGCAAGGGGATACCTAGTCCGGCTGCTGCAAGGGCTGGATATTTTAATGTAAATTGGCCAAAAACTGCACCAAAAATAGCCGCTACAGTGTACTGCTTAAAAGCAATAGCTATAGGTTCCGGGAAGATAGCAAGCAATGTTGCTCCAGCTACCGCCGCTAATGTAGTGAAAAAAAGGTTCGTTACCACTGAGCCAGTGAGACCAAGGGTTGAAACAATTTCAGCTTCTTGTGTCCCTGGCTTGACGCCGACAACTTCCTGTGCGACGGCGGAGCAAGGGACGCGGAGATTTCCCATGTTACCTGTGAGGAAGGTAATATAGGTACCTGTAAGACCCAATATAGGGTAATAAGACACCAACTCCACTATGTAAAATGCCCCAAAAATGGTAGCAATCATAGCCCAGGCTTTAAGTGCTACGGAGAGAGGCGGAAAAGCCCCAAACCGAAGGAATAAATATACGTTAGGTAAAAAACACATCAGCATAGGAACTATGATAGTTATAACTCCTATCTTTACAGCTGGCTTTTTCCATATTTTGTCGAATTCTTCATGACTGACCATAATAGAGCCTCCTTTAGCTAGACGAGAATAACAGCTACAGCCATTCCTATGAGCATGGCGATACCAAGGGTATATTCACGGAGCCAAGTAAGTTTTTTTGCTAAATGCATCATAAGAACCATGCCGAGCACCCCTCCGATAGCAGCATAGAGGGGGCCACCGCCACCAGCCAGGCCAGACTGAAGTTCTCGAAGTCCAGAAACTATATTTCGAGAATTGAGAAATCCAAAACACCCTAACATAGCGCCACCAGACATAATAGCAAGCCATACAGGATCTCCGCCCCCCATTTTCTCTCGCATACCCTCTAGCTTATGAGTGAAGAGAGCGGCACAGATAAGCCAACCTGTACCATTAATGGTCATGGTCCACCACGATGTGGCCAAAGCGGTTAAGTCGTAATCTGCCGACCCAAACTTAACGCCAAGCGCTTCGGCTCCAATAGTAGCCGCTGTTAACTCAGTGGGAGCGGCTCCGATAATGGAAAGCCGCAGCCATGTAATAGGCCCGCCAACAACAGACATCATACCTACCATAACAATAAAAATAGCTATGGACGGCCCAATGGCAGAAATAGCGCCAGCTCGAAGGCCGCGGACGCATTTTTCGCGGGGAAATCCAATCTGATCTGCAGCTCTGAAAGAAAGGCGGATATACAAAAGAGATTGTATTAGAACGATGACTATGATAGCAATAGCAATGCCCCAAATGAGCCAACTATTTGCTATTTGAAGAACAGCCTCTGGCATAACAAAAACACCTCCACAGTATTCCAACGAAAACAGCGTTTTTTGCATATTCGTTTGTGTGCGCGCTCACACGAAACAAAACATAGTCGCAACTTTCACAAGAAATTGTATCTGTAATGGAGGCAATAAACATCGTCCCTCAAAAACAATATACGTTTCAAGTTTATGTTCCTAAGGGACGATTCCGTTTCTTTTTTAGTTTTTATAGAAACCAAAAGACAATTATTTATCTAGATATTTGTCCATGAGATACAATTTTAATGAAAGAGCCACATTGAGGCGATCTTCACTATCATTCGTATTGAGGTCTATGAGCTCGCAAATTTTTCTGTAACGATATTTCAATGTGTTGTAATGGAGTGAAAGGTCTTGAGCTGCGGCTTTCAACTGCCAGTTGCAACGTACAATAGTCTCGAGGGTTTCAACGAGTTGATTCTTTTTCTTTTTGTCGTGCTCGATAAGTTTCCCTATATAGTCGTAATAGAAAGCCACGGCTTCTTTTGTGTTATAGAGGTTGCCGAGAAGCTTATAGACGCCAAGATCTCTCCAGAAAATAGTATGTCCGCCGCCACAGGTTGTTCGTATCATTTCCAGAGCTTTTTGCGCCTCTTCATAACTTTGGTGGCAAGCAAATATACTATCTTTTGTATTTCCTACACCAATAGTAACGGTAAAATGTGTTTTTTTCGAAACTTCTTCTTGGATTGACGTAAGCGTTCTTAATAGTTTCTTTTTAAACTCATCGTAGTCACGTAGAGATGATGGAATGATATAAGCTATGGAATCGCTCATCTCTGCGTAGGGAACGTTAGGAAAATCCTTTTTTGTGATAGAGGTAGAAATGTTGTAAATCCGCTGTTTTACCTCATCAAGAGTAGCTATTGCTTCGTCAATTTGCCGAGCTGTTTCAAACTGGTGTTTGTAGTTATCTATATCGACTACCATTACAGCCTGAGGCCCGCGTAAATCCCAATCGAAAAGTTGAGCACGATTCCAGACCTCCTTCTCAAAACGGACATTTTTTAAAAGGATGTCTTGGACAAATTCATCACGATATCGTTTCTCAGCTTCACTTTTAGCGATCCGTTTTTGAGTGCAAATTAAAATAGCTGTAATAGCATGAGAAATAGAGATGTCCCAACTTTTAGGAAGGGTCCCTAAGTCCTCTACATCGAAGAAAAGATACCCGTATGTTTTATCTCCAATAACTGCTTGTCGATTAGGGATCTCACGCACAAGTTGGGGTAAACTTGTTCTCCGGATACGGTCGACAAAGTCCTCAGATTGGGCACAGTAATAATTTTGTCCAAATACCGTATCGACAAAAGCTAAATCTACATGAATAAAGTACTGAAGGTTGTCGAGTATTTCGTCGATACTTTCTCCGTTCATAATAAGCTCGTAGAAAGATTGACTAACTTTCTCGGAGAAACGCAGCTCCTGAGCTTGTGCGTTTACTACATTAGAGAGTACCGGATTAATAATATCGCTAAAAGCAAAATCAATAGGTACATTAATAATGGGGAAACGAAGCTTGTTTGCTGCTTCTATTACTTCAGTTGGGAGAGTTTTCAAAAAGCGTTCCAACTTTATGCCAATGGCAGCCATTCCTCCCTTACTTAGATTCTCGATTACTTGCACCAGGGCTGTAGGATCATCTTTGAAAATATATCCAGAGGTAATGACAAATTCTCCTCCATGAACCCATCGCTCTATATCTGGAGCATCAAGAACAGTGACCGTAGATACAAGATTCGTATCAAGGCCACTTTCTCCAGCAACAATTTTCATTCGTCTCAACTCTGGGATTCGAAGCATTTGGCGTACAGTAATGGTCATGTATAAAAACTCCCTTCAATGTCTCTTTTCTCTGTTCTCTCATGCGATCTGGTTAACAACGTCTCTTTTCTCTGTGCTTTTATAGCCCGCCATTAGAAGAAGATGCTCCAGCATCGTTTTCTTTACTAGGGCTTGGCGAGATCTCTTCAATTTCTTCTGGTTTTATTATTTGTTTTAACAGGTTTTCCATAAGTTGTTTTTTTACTTGTTCTCCCGGGCTGAGCGAGCTATCTTTCCCCTCTCCAGTCGGAAAAGATAGCTTAATGGTTATATCGTCAATTTCATCGTCTCTTTTCTCCCGTGTGAAGGAGCTGTCTGTCGGTATAGGCGATTTTTGAACAGGCTGAGAGACTTTTAAATCGTACATTTTAAGATTGTCCCATGTCCCTTCGAGTGTAAAACTAGCCTCACGAAAATCTCGTACAGAGTAATACCCGCCTAAAAGTCCAGATAGGAACTTTTGAAGCAACAGGGGGTCTGTAATATTGTCTCCCACGCTTATGAGTCCCTTGATACCGCCAAGGAGGGCATTTAAAGCTTTTAAATTAATGTCTCCCGTGCATTTTAGCGAAACGGTTTTATCTCCAAATCCAAGAGAGCCGCTTGCGTTTAAATAGCGATAAACAGGATCATTAGTAAAAGCGGAAATCCTGCTTCCTGGAAGGAGATAAAGGCTTCTTCCGTCGAGATTGAAATTAGCCATGATCGAACGATAACCAATTTTATCTGTGCCGCTTACTTTCTTAACAAGAGGGAATCCTTCTATGGCCCCTTCTTTTATATAGAGAGAGCCACTTCCGAAAACAAACTTTAACTGCCCCATTGTGCCAGAAGCATCAAGTTTGAGGGTCCCTTCCCCGGAGAGTTTCCCTTCTGGTGGTAGCCAGTCTATAGAGGCTTTTTCCAAGTCAAGCCCTTCTACTATAACATTTGCGTCCCACCTAAACTTTTGAGGATCGAAACTCCCAGAGATTGTACCTTCCCCTCCGTATGCTTGAACCTCCCCATCTGTAATTAAAAATTTCCCATCAGAACTTGTTTCAATGGGAAGCTGAATTCTGGAAAGAGTAAAGCCGTATAGTTTCATCTCTGAAGAAGAGATAAGCCCACTGCCACGAAGGCCTTTTTCGCTAACTTTCCCTTTCCATGAAGCGTTAAGGAAGCCAGAAAAGCGTCCTTTCCCATTTCCATTGGCAGCGAGAAGTTCAAGGGGAATGCCTTTTTCTCCTGTCGTTAAAGAAATTTCCCATCCGTCTTTAGCAAGGTCTCCTCCGCCTAGAATGGTTACAGGAACATTTTTATATATTCCATCGAGGGAAAAAACAAAAGCTCCGTCTTTTTGGGGTTGGGCTTTTAATGAGACGTCACTCAGAACAAGTCCGCCAATACGAATATGTTGAGATGTGCCTGTGGCCGAGATAGATGGTCGTTGTAGGGGGCCAGAAATAGAAATCTCACCAGCGATGTTCCCATCTACAGGTGATTGAGAAAGCCATTGTGACACTATTGCCTGGAGATTTGTGGGAGGGATGGTAATGTTCATATTTAACCCCTTCCCCACAGAAAATGTACCTGCCCCTTCCAATAATGACCCCGCTAGCATGGCCGTAACAGTTTCTATTTGTAACTCTGTTGGCGTCCCTTCTATTTTCGCTGTAACTTTATCGAAAAGAAGGCCAGAAAGCGTCATGTTCTCTCCTTCTATGATGGCTGTTAATAAAGGAGCCCTCGAGGTGCCAAGGATGTTGAAAGTTCCATTTACTTCCCCATCCATTTTTTGCCAGCCTGCCAAGGTAGGACCCATTTTGTTTATTTTCATGTGACGTATATCCCCTGTTATATTGAGAGCTATTCCAGATTGAGCTATGTCAAAGGTACCGGAAAGCAGAAAAAGCCCTCCCCATATCCTTCCTCTGATTGCGTCTAGCGAAAATAGATTTTTTCTATACTTTCCCGACATTTCAAGGTCTTGAAGAGGAACCTTTTCAAAAATTTTATTGTTCTCCCCTTTTGCATTTATAGTAAAAATAGGATCTTTAAGAGAACCTGAAATTTGCCATGTTGCCGATAGAGATCCAGAAGCATGAAGAGGCTTTATATCTGGTAGAAGAGTCTCAAGAGCAGCAGAGGACAGGTTGTTCATGTTTCCTCTTATGTTGCAAATGGGTTCTTCTTTTGCGAAGAGGTGTTGTATCTCCCCCCCTCCTTTGATAGATGTTTTTTGAAAAAGAGCAGCGAAAGAGGAAATAGTAGTAATATTTCCCTTTTGTATGAAATCCAGAGCAAAACTTTCCAGGATATTACCTTTTATTCGAATCCGTTTAGATCGGATCTCTCCCTGAATTTCTGGTGAAGTAGAAAGACCTTGAAGAGAAACAGCAGCAGATACATCCCCTTCGAGGAGAAGAGCTTGAAATTCCGGCGTTATTTTTTGTATATTTTTGAGAGAAAGTTTCGGCACATCGAATGCGAGATCAAGGTTCGCCCCTTTTTCTTTAATAGTAATAGTGCCCTTCCCTTTTACTGGAGTAGCATGCCACAACCCCGAAGCATCTACAGTTATGAGGTGCTCTGGAGAGAAAAAAAGTTTCCCAGTCAGCTTTTCTAGAGGGAAGCCGGAAAGGACAGCAGACGTGCTAGTAAAGGTGGTGACTCCTTCTCTCTTCCCATTATGTATTGCCAACTCTACGCGGAGGGTATCGAGAGTTCCTTGTGCAAAACGAAGCCAGGGGAAAACGCCATACCATTCAGCTGTTTTTAACTCATGTCCCGTTACGTCTATCTGAACCATTTTTTGAGGAGAGATAACGATATTTCCCTGTACGTTGCTTCCAAAGAACAATCCATTTATGTCAAGAAAACTTAACGTCTTGCCATCCCATGCCCAACGAGTTGTTCCCTGCGAAACGTCGAATCCCCAAATGTGCCCCTTCTCCACGGAAAGCTGCCCTTCCGCAACAAGGGATGGCCAACGGCCGCGAAGAATAATGCTGGAAGAAACGGTCCCTTCTAAAGGACGATCAATAGTCTTCTTAGCCGGAGGGAAAGCGAGCATGAATTTTGAGAGATTCACATTCTCTATTTTGCCGGCAAGCCCTATTTCCGGGCATACATATCCAGAAAGTTGGATAGTCCCTTCAGCTATTTTAAAATTCATATATTTAACAGAAATTCTCTCCCCTACTTGCCCTTCCATATTGATCCAGAGAGGGGCGTTATTTATTTTCACCCGCCCGTCTACTGTAATGTGTTGGTTATTTACTGATATTTTGCCTCTCCCAATATCTACAATACCTAAAGAAGAGCTGGTAATTTTCCCTTGGGATACGATGATATCCATAACAATATCTTGAGGTAGGTTCCATCTCCTAGCTTCCTCTTTTTTAAAAGATAGAAAGTGGTCTATGGAAAGAGAGAATTTTTCTAGACGAAGTCTCTTTAATCTCGGGTGGTCTGTTGCAAGAGATAATAGAGAGGGCCGAATAGAAAGAGTGCTAACCTGTCCAACAATAGCCTGACCGTTAGATATAACAACATCATTTATTGTAAACCCTCCAAGGGGGTTCCCATGAATGTCTCCTATTTCTATAGAATAAGAAGTCGCTGTTTCCAAGATTTTTTCCAAAGCTGCTCGAAGCGATGCAGTCCCGAGATCAATTTTAACGAAGGGGAGGAAAAAGATACCTCCTATCGAACAAATGAGGACGAATAGTAAAACAAAATAAATGGATCTTTTCATTGCCCACCTCTTACCCTTTCTTAGTTCACATATATATAAAGTTCACGATACTCTCTCTTGAAGATTTTGTCATCGGGAAGACGTGTAAAGAATACTCGTTTGATAATTTTAATTATTCAGTTTAAAACTACACACATATAGAGCCTTTTTAAAGGGCGTGGATATGTGGATAAGTGGATAACCCAGTGGAGAAGTCGTGGATTTAGTCCCACTTACCCCGTGCATTATAAGGATTGTGGATAACTTGTCCAGATGTGGAAATCATTTATAAAGCCACTAGGCTCTTTCCCATTAGTAGACAAGAGTAAACAGCTGTAATGGGCTATTTAGAATAATTTCACCTCCGCTATTTCCTGAAATCACCTTCCCTACCCCCTCTATGTGAGTCCCTTTTTTTATACTATTTAAAGGAAAAAGATCTTTTTCGCTTTTATATATGATAAGTGAGAGGCGTCCATCACGGAAAATATAACGTAAAGGCGTTTCTTTTACATCTTGAATTGTTGCAGAAAAAGAGACAAAATGTCCTCTCAGGAAAGGAAGGAACTCCCATATCTGTTTCGCAGTGAAACGACGATGACGAGCTAGTCTCCAAAGGCCCGCTTCCCTCTCGCAAGCGTCTCGAAAAGCATTTTGAATTCGGGATACATACTTAACATTAGGAGGAATGGTAGAAGGCATTGCTACACCCTGGCGTACGAGCTCTTCATTGACTAAAAATGTTCCTTCTTTCGTAATGCACCAAATATAGGCAAGAAGACGTTGGTAACAATCCCGTTTTTCAACGTCAAACTCTAAGAGGATTTGTCCCATTTGGAGCAGTTGTGTATTCATCTGAAGGGCTTCCTCCCCTAGTTCCTCTTCTCCACGATGGGGGTGGTGGAGTTCTGGTGTATCTATGAGAAGATAGCGCACCCGTTTTTCTGTTCCGTCGGGGAGAGACACAGAAATAGTATCTCCGTCAATAACTTTCCTCACAGAGACAGGGCAAAAGAAAGACGTGCAGGAAGCTTGTGAAGAAATAACGAAGATGGAGATAAGAACAACAAAAAGAAGCCATAACACAAAAAAGCGTTGCGTTCTTTTTTTAACATTCATAAGATATGCACCCGCCACGTAATATGTCGACAGAGCCAAGGATTTCCACCTGCTGCAATAAAAGATGTAATGGAAGAGATTTCGTATTTATTTATAGAGGGCAGAATAAGGTGTGTTACCCCTGCTGTTTTGAAGAGATGGGGAAGCCATGGAAGGCCTGGGCCTCGAAGAAAAACTCCTTTCATTTGGGAGATATATGGTTGAATGAAAGTAAACCACCTGTTTCGAAGAGTGTCTGAAGAGAGCCAACACCACTTGCATAAAGGTAATTTTTGAGGGGTTTCATCTTCAGGGAAAATATCAGGAGCCTCTCTTTCGTCATCAAGGATCACCATAGACCATCCCCAATCTCGCAGGAAAGGAGTAAGTGTTCGATCGTATCCCATAACTGCAACGTTATCGCCGGCTGGAATTCCTGCTATGGTATCGAGAGGAAGAGAAGGTCCTTCTGGAGGCAAGAGTGCTGCAGCGGCAGCAGAGGCAGCTGCGAATTCTTGAGGGTAAGGGGATGCAAAAAGAGATACGAGATCATGAGCAGTAGAGGCAAGGAGCCTTTGGGTGTGTTCTTCTCTGGAGGATAGTGGGATTTTTTCTCCAGGGGGAACCATGCCGAGCCCCCATCTTCCATCTTCAAAACTAACAATACTTGCGTGCCATCCAAGAATTATTTCTCGAACAGGAGCATCTTTCTGTTCTTTGGCTAGAGAAATAAGTTTTTCAAAAAAGCGCATAAGCGTCCCTCCATCTGTTTGGAAAACTTCCCTTTAAGGGTTATGATAACAAAAATAATGAATGAATATTATTTGATATTAGAGGAGGTTGGCTGATTGCCAGTCCAATTAAATATTGAAGAGATTCTTTGTATGGTTCAACCTTTCCGGCCAGCTTTGGATCGCTATATTGCGGGTCTTGTTTCTTTTTCTGGTCGGGTGCGATTGACAGGACCGCAGGATCCTGAAACCCTATGGGACGAACATGTTCTTGACTGTCTTTTTTCTCTTCCTTTTCTCCCTGATCAAGGGAAGGTTATTGATGTGGGGACTGGTGGAGGGCTCCCTGGGATAGTATGGGCTATATGTAGGCCCGATATACACGTAACTCTTCTTGATAGTGTGCGGAAGAAGTGCAAAGCCCTTGAAGAGCTTGTACAACTTTTGAGGTTAACCAATGTGGATATTGTTTGTGCCAGGGCCGAAGAGTATGCAAGAGAACAGAGGGAACGTTATATGTTAGCTGGCGCTCGGGCAGTAACAGGAACAGGGGTCCTTTTGGAATATCTATCTCCTTTTGTAGCAAAAGGAGGGGGGGTGCTTGCTTTTAAGGGGCCTCTTTACAAGGAAGAGATAGCCCCTTTAGAGGGGAAGTTTTTGCGATTAGGGCTTTCTGCAACAGACATTTCTCCGTATAGCATTAACAAAAAAGAACACTATCTTCTTAAATGGGAAAAAGTATTACCGTGCCCTAAAGAGTTTCCACGGAGATCTGGAATGGCAGAAAAAAAATTTTGGTGGAGGTGACACTGTGCTATCTATAGCTATTACCAACCAGAAAGGTGGAGTTGGGAAAACTACCACGTGCATCAATCTTGCGGCAGAATTAGGAAGCCTTGGCTATTCTGTTCTGGCAGTGGATATGGATCCGCAGGGAAACTGCACAAGCGGATTAGGAGTGGAGCCAGACACTATAAAGACGAGCCTTTATGATGTTCTTTTAGGGGGAGTCTCTATTCATGAAGCATTATCCCCTACCCCTTGGGAAGGCGTAACTCTGTTGCCAGCAACTATCGATTTAGCAGGAGCTGAGGTAGAATTGGCCTCCATTATTAGTCGAGAGACGTGTTTACGCCGTCACATGTCTCTCCTAAAAGATTTTGATGTGGCTATTATCGACTGCCCACCTTCCCTTGGCATGCTTACTATTAACGCTCTTGTTGCGGCGAACAAGCTGATAGTTCCTATACAATGTGAGTATTATGCCTTGGAAGGCGTTGGTCAATTAGCCCGTACCATCGGGCTTATTCGAGATTGTCTGAATCCTGATTTGAATATAGATGGAGTGCTCCTTACAATGTATGATTCCCGTACTCGTTTAGCGAATGATGTGGTAGAGGAAGTGAAGAAACAGTTCGGGGAGGTAGTTTTTTCTACGGTTGTTCCTCGAAACATTAAGCTTTCTGAGGCTCCAAGTCATGCGATGCCCATTGCATACTACGAACCCAACTGTTCTGGAGCCCAAGCGTATTCTACCTTTTCCAGGGAGGTTGCAAAAAGATGGCTGGAAGCAAAGGCAGAGCACTAGGACGGGGGTTAGGAGCCCTCTTGCCAGGGGCTAAGAATGTATCGTCCATCCATAACGATGAGCGGGAAGTACAAACACTTCCTCTCTCTCTTCTTCAACCAAATGATAAACAGCCACGTAAAAGTATGGATGAAAAGAATTTGCAGGCGCTGGCGGAATCCATTCGAACCCATGGAGTGATCCAACCGTTAGTGGTTCGTAAAGTGGGGGAAATGTATAACATTGTAGCTGGAGAGCGACGCTGGAGAGCGGCTCAGATAGCAGGCCTTAACGAAGTCCCAGTATGTTTTTTTAATGGGACAGATCAGGAAGTACAGGAGATCTCTCTTATTGAAAATATCCAGCGGGAAGACCTTTCACCCTTAGAAATAGCTAGAGCTATTCGAGAACTTATTGACATATTTTCTCTTACTCAAGAAGAAGTTGCTGAACGAATAGGATGGAGTCGCACCCTTCTAACAAATAAATTGCGTTTATTGCAATTACCTTCTTCTATTCAAAAAATGCTTGAAGAAGAAGATATTACAGAGGGCCATGCTCGAACATTGCTTGGCCTTCAATCTGAAGGACATATGCTGGTACTTGCACGGCGAGTACAGAAAGAGCATCTTTCTGTTCGGCAATTGGAATTGCTTGTGAAGCGATTTAAGGAGGGCTCTTGGGAGGAATCTAAGGAAAAGACTTCTTGTAAACAGAAATGTCCAGCTGTGTTCGAACACCTTGCAAAACAATATGGTCTTCAGGCACGGATTTCGGGAGATGGGGACGCATTACGTCTTTCTATTCGTGGTTTATCCATGGAACAGATAGAAAAATTGGGTTCTCTTCTTCAAGAATCAGCTGTCCAATTATTTCCCGGGAAATAGGGGAGGCGTTTTATATTGAAGGGACTAGAGGACCTTTTATTATTTGGAAAGGTTATTTCAACAGCCCTTCTTATAGCAGGTTATATATTCTTGGGCTATTGGATCGGGCGGTGGCTTTTTTCTAGAGGATACCCCGATACGGTTATTATAGGGTGTACATTATTAGGTGCCATTATTGGTTTATGGCAAGGATGGCTTTATTTAAAACAGATATGGCGTAAAAATAAAAGAAAGAGATAATTATTAATGTTTCACGTGAAACATATAGCGGAGGTGTGGCATCGTGGAAAGTATTTTTGCCCCATGGCGTATGGCTTATATCTCAAGTTCGACGGAAGAAAAAGAAGAGCATTGTATCTTTTGTGACTTTCCCAAAGAAGACCGAGATGAGGACCGTTTAATTTTGTTTAGGGGAGAAAAATGTTTTGTAATGTGTAATGCATTTCCTTACAATCCTGGACATTTAATGGTTGCCCCGTATCGACATACAGCGTTATATGAAAATCTTCTTGATGAAGAATTGTTGGAGATGCACCGCTTGGCTGGTCATTGTTTAAAAGTTTTAAAAAAAGTTATGGCACCACAAGGATTTAATCTCGGAGTAAATTTAGGCCGAGTTGGAGGGGCTGGTTTTGATGGCCATTTGCATTTGCATATAGTTCCTCGATGGAATGGAGATACTAACTTTATGCCAGTTTTAGCTGAGACTAGAGTGATCCCAGAAAGTCTTGAACAGACATATTGCAAAATAAAAGATGCATGGAGCCTTGAATGATTTCTGATTTTTTTTATGAACCTTTAAACAATGTAACGTACGAACTAAAAATAAAACGTTCTCTTTTCATTGCCCACGTAAGTGTTTCCAGAAGTGAGGAGATAGCCCGCCAGTTTATTTCAGATGTATCTCAAAAACATAAACAAGCAACCCATAACTGTTGGGCCTATAGGGTAGGAATTGATCCTATTATAGAATATTGTTCAGATGCAGGAGAGCCTTCAGGTACAGCTGGGAAACCTATATTAGGAGCAATTCAACGAGCGAACTTAACTTTTACGACTGTTGTCATAACGCGCTATTTTGGAGGTATTAAATTAGGCGTTCGAGGCCTTATTGAGGCGTATGGGAATGCAACAACCCAAGCACTTGAAAAAGCAGGGAAAAAAGAGGGTCGAATGGGCAAAAGAGGATATGTAGAATTTCCTTACTCTCTTTATAAAACAATAGTCTATCAGTTAAAAAATCGCGATGTTTCAGAAGAAAGTATGCTTCCTGCCTATGCTGAAACGATTACTCTATCTTTTTTTGTCCCCCTTTCTTCTGTTCCTTCTGTAGAATCTTATTTATCAGAAGAAGAGGCTTCCGGTATGATAAAAAAATGGGGATGGGAAGAAACGTCCAAAGATCAGTAATAGTCAATACCTATATACTCTTTAATATTAAGGAGAAGGGGCTTTACACCTCCCTATGTTAACCTATATAATAGCCTGGTTAACATAGGGAGGTGCTTTTTTGTGAGATTTTCTGTTCGTAGCATGGCGATTGTTTCTCTCTTTTCTGTTTTAACGGCAGTGAGTGCGCAAATACGCATTCCTTTTCCAATTGTACCTATGACATTGCATGTTTTTGTGGTTTTGTTAGCAGGAATGCTTTTGGGGCCTAAAAATGGCGCTTTATCTCAACTTCTCTATTTTTTGCTTGGTGTTCTTGGCCTCCCGTTTTTTGCTGGCGGAGGAGGCGTGCAAATTTTTTTGTCTCCTACGATTGGTTACTTAGTGGGCTTTGTTATTGCTTCGTGGGTAGCTGGAAGCATTGTTTGGAAAATAGATATTCCTAAGGAGAATATTTTTCTATATGGGATAGCTGCTTTTGTTGGTCTCTTTGTAATTTACTGTATGGGAATGGTTGGCCTATATGTAAATCTTAATTTAATAGCAGGAAAAGCTGTGAGTTGGTTCGGTGTATTTAAGATAGGAGTTATGCCTTTTCTTCTTTCTGATATTATAAAAGGAATAGGAGCTACATTTTTTGCGTGGAGAATTGTTCCTCTTCTTCAAAAATCTGGATTTATAACAATATAACTTAAAAAGTCAAGGAAAAGGGAGGCCCTTAAAAAATTTTTAGGGGGCCTCCCTTTTTATAATGTCCGCACTTGACTGGCAAAATAAGGGGGAATAGGGTTTGATTTTATTTGACCAATCATGGATTTAAAATCGTAACACTATCGATATAATGTTTCACGTGAAACTTTCGATACGCGCCTTTTTCATTCATATAGCGAATTTTCCCAAAGATAGGCCTTTCGGGCCAAGGTCTATCATGAACGCCGCCTATAGACCATGCTATGCCTGTATATCCATTGGGGTCTCGTCCATCTATTTCGTAATGGTCGTTTAAGTAGATTGCTCTTTTCAAGGCTTCTTCTGGAGAGGGGGACCATTCAAGGATTTTTTTCGCCCAATACATTCGAAGCCAACTGTGAAGTTTCCCATGAATGCACATGTCTTTCTGAGCCGCATTCCAGAGAGGATCATGTGTTTCTCCCTGTTCAAGTAATTCTAAGGAGTAAAAATATGGGCGAGGATCGAAACGGTGTTTGTTCAATGTGTTTTTTGCCCAATCAGGGAATGCATCGAATGTGTCATAGTTATCTGTATAAAAACAAAAATTATCGGCTAATTCTCTTCGAACAATAAGTTCTTCCAAAAAGTCTTCTCGTGATTGAGTGTCTATTTCTTCCTCCCCCTTATAAGATATGACTTCATAAGCTACTCGTTGAGGAGAAATATGCCCAAAATGCAGATAGGGGGAGAGGCCGGATAAGCAATCTACAGTGGGGTTATTTTTTTGTGTACTATATTGAGATATTTTTGTCTGTAGAAAAAATTCAAGTTTCTTCATCCCGTACGTTGTCCCAGGAGTCCATTGTAGGGATGGAATATTATTAAAATGAGGAAATACTTTTTCAACTACAGCCTGAAAGGGGTCTGTCTCTATAGTTTGTGAGTAAGGATGAAACAAAAGAGGAGGAATGTTTGTAAGAAAAGAGGGAAGTAACTTATTAATTTTAGATCGGAATGCCCTGGCAGTATATTCCCTTTTAGGGGAGGCTGTCCAACAAGGAATAATATTATGAGCATCCACTTCATAGAAAGGGATATGGATTTGTTCCGTTATTTGATAAATCCATTCTTTCTTAATGCGAAGGGGGTTAAAGTCTGTAAATAGCGCAGCGGCTTTAATGTCTTCTAATGTCTGTGGTAGGGAAAGAGGAGCTGCACCTGATAGTATGCATAAGGGGATGTTATAAGAAGCAAGTTCGTCTCTAACACGTTCAAGCCCGTGAATCATGAATGAATACATTGTTTTGTTTGCATGAAGATAGGATGGGGTTAAGCAGAATAGTACATGCAGAGGCTTCCTTTGTTCGAGGGCGTATTTTTGGGCAGCGAGCAAGGCCCAGTTGTCTCGAGCTCGTTGGTCTCTATTCATCCAATATACTACTGGACCTTCCCCAAGCTCTCCTTCTCTTATAATACGCATTCTTTTTTCCACGCCGATTCAGTCCTCTCTTTCCTAAAAGTCGTCCCCATTTATTTCCTGGGAAATAATAGTCATTTATCTTTTGAAAATATGTATAATGAAAAATATATCATTATTGCTTCTAGCCAGTATAAAGGGTAGGGTAAACGGATTTTTATAAGGGTGGGATTATAGATGTGGATTTCTTACATGGCTTTATTAGGCCGTATCATATTGCTTGGTTTTGAACGAATTGTAGTAAAGATGTTAGGAAACGATGCTAATCCTTCGGCAGCTTTGATGCTTTTTGTTGGATTGGCCACTCTTTTTCTTTCCCCTTTCGTTTGTTTTATTCTCATGTCAGAAAGTGTGGATTGGAGTTTTTTGAAATATGTAGCAGGAAGCAGCGTTATTTATTCCTTTGCTTTTCTCCTCTATATTAAGGCTTTAGCAGAAGGAGAAGTATCTCTTGTTTCTCCTCTCTATAATTTCAACATACTTTTTCTTCTTCTTCTTTCAGTTGTTTTTCTATCAGAATCATTATCTGTCATGAAGGGGGTAGGATTGTTTTTTTTGCTTTATGGGGCAACCTTCCTCAATCGTCAAAAGAACATCTATCAATCATTAAAAGCCTTGTTTGTCGATAGACCTTGCCAGATGATGATGGTGTCCTCTCTCCTTTTGGCTATTGGACGGGTAATTGATAAAGGAAATGTATCAACAACATCTCCTGTTCTTTATTCTTTTTTCCTTTATTTCTTTGTGACTTTATATCTCGGAGTTTGGCTGGTTATTACAGGGGCATTTAAAGAAGTGTTCTCGTTGTTTCATTGTCGTCCGTGGGTTTCTTTAGCCAGTGGATTTATAAATGCTTACGCTTATCTTTGTTTGCTTATTGCTTTCCAAAGCGTAGAAGTGAGCATTGCTGAACCTTTATCTATGTTGAGCATGGTGGTTACGTTATTGTTGTCAGTGATTGTTTTCAAGGAAAAGATACGCCAACGCATTACAGGTGTTTTACTCATGTTCGTCGGGGCGTGGTTTCTTTTTTCTTTTTGAGAAAAAATAGAGGAGAAACTCTTTTCTTTCCCTTACATGTTAGTAAATAAAACCCAATCAAATTTACTCGACTGGGTTTTATTTACCTTCTTACAGTGTTTTATCCCTTAATCTAACCATTTCTCTATATTTGTGAGATAGAGGGTGTGGAGACGTCGGGTTATTTCCCCAGGCTTACCATTCCCAATAACTTGATCTCCCACGCGTACAACAGGTACAACCTCTTTTACAGTTCCAGTAATAAAAGCTTCGTCAGCTTCTGAAAGTTCCGTGAGGAGAGGACACCTTTCCTCCACTTCTATTTGTTCTTTCCGGGCTATTTCTAAAATAATTTTTCGAGTTGTTCCTGAAAGAACGCGAGTCGTAGGGGCCGTAATAATTCGGTTATTTTTTACAAGAAAAAAGGTGCTGTGAGCCCCCTCTACTATTTCTCCTTCTGGACAATAAAGTATTTCGAAGGTCCCTTTAGCTGCTTTTTGCCCTGTAAAGGAGAGCATGTAATTAATACTCTTAGCGCTGGGAAGATATCGTTCAGCGTTAATGGGGTGAAGAGTGACTCCTTTTTCATATATTTCCTGGTTTGGTTTTTCAACAGTCTCAAAAAGTACAAAGAAACGAGGAGAATTGAAAAGCTGATTCTCTCCGAAAGAGTCGCCTCCAGTTATATATGGACGAATAAGGACTTCTGAGTCCATTTTTGCGATACCTTCTCTTATTATCTCTGCAATATGGTCTAGAGAGAGAGGCATAACCATTGACGAAGAAATAGCGGAACCTTCAAGGCGCTCAAGATGAGATCGAAGCATTAAAGGGCGCCGAGAGTGAGTACAAATTGTTTCAAAAACGCCTACACCTCGTTGAATAATAAGGTCTGTAACAGGGAGGGTCGCTTCCTCTAAAGGGAGATATTTTCCATTCATATAACATAGGTTCATAGCATTGTTCACCTCTTCATATTTTCGCTAGCTGCGATGGCTAGTATAACGTGAAAGGAAATATGATGCATCAGTTTTTCTTCTAACAGATAAGAATGGTATGATATTAAAATAAAGATCTAAAGGGGGCTGCTTTATCCTGTTCTTCTGGCGCTTTTGCAATGATTTCATGTTTATAAAAATAGTGCAAAAATGGCCAAGACACTGTGAAAGATGCTTTCTTATAGTGTCATTGTTTTTGTTGTTCCTTTTCCCCTTGCCCATCTATGGAAAAACTTCAATCTCTCATGTTCCAACGCTACTCGTTTTGCATTCTTACCATGAAGGCTATCCTTGGTCTGATGGTTTAACCGATGGAATTATGAAAACTTTTTCTCAATGGAATAGTACAACAAGAATTTTTGTAGAATATCTTGATGCAAAACGCTCCGTTCCGGGCAAATATATAGCACACTTTGAAAATACTCTTCGGCTTAAGTATCAGAATATTCCTCTCGATGCCATCTTATGCTGTGATGATGAAGCTTTTTCTTTCCTCGCTCACTCTGGCAAAAGACTTTTCGGGGAAATACCTTTTATTTTCTGTGGGGTGAATAGCCGTAATTTTTCTCCCGATGAAATAGGGGCAAACACGACTGGAATTATAGAGCGAGTTGACATAGAAGGAACGCTGCGTTTGGCTTTAAGATTCTATCCTTATACGAGACACATTGCTGTTATTAGCGACTTGTCTCCCACTGCTATGAGTATTATCTCTCTTTTTCGTCAGAGTATAATTCCCTTCTCAGTTGAACTGGAAGAAATTGATCTTTTAGGGTTTTCGCATAAGGAATTAGAGAAAGCCCTAAAATCTCTTCCATCTCAGACCATCGTTCTTCTATTGCAATTTTCCAGCAATGGAGAGGAAGAATATATGTCTCCTACAGAGGTTATATCCTTTATTCAGCAAGCTACCGATTCTCCTATATTTAGCTTTTGGGATATTATGATAGAGGCAGGTGCCTTGGCTGGCAGTGTCTTACAGGCTAAAGAGCATGGCCGTGGAGCAGCTGCTTTGGCTATACAAGCATTGGAAGGCACGCCTCCTTCTGATATACCGATTCGTGAGGATTCTCCAATTTTTATGGTTAACTACCCTTCGCTGGAGTCGCGTTCCCTTTCTTTACGAGATGTTCCATACCTCGCTGTTTTTGTGAACGAACCTCAAAGTTTTTTATACAAGTATCGCAGAGTTATTGCTATAAGTGCAGCCATTACGACAATCCTTTTTATCCTCGCCCTCGCCCTTTTTTGGAATGATAGGCAGCTTAAAATAGAAATGGAGGCTCTTCGTTCTGAAACGGAACTTCTTGAGAAGCTTTTTGAAAACGCTCCTCATGGCACAATCCTTACAGATTGTAAAGGAAGGATTGTGAGGGCTAACAGGGTTTTTCTCAGAATGTTTGGATATAAACTAAAGGAAGTTTTAGGGCAAGATGCCGATCTTTTGCTTACCGATAGTCCTGATCTTTTAAAAAATGCCAGGGAGCTTTCAGCAGTAACAGTCAGAGGTGGCGTTATAAGTGAAAAAGAGACGTATAGAGTGAGAAAAAATGGGGTTCCTCTGCCAGTTCTTATTTCTACATACCCTTTGGTAGTAGATGGACTCTATCGAGGGTGTTACGGTATCTATTCAGATAATACCGCATCAAAAAAAAGAGAAGAAGCCGTTCGAGAACACTTACGAATGAAGGAAATAGTGGCATCTACATCAGCTCATCTTGTGAGCGATGAGCCTTTTGAGCAAACGGTTCTTGCCGTTCTTCATGAAGTTTGGCAGATTACAAAAACTCGCTATATGGCGTTTTTTTTCTTCGATACATCTGTTTTTGACAGAGGAATAGCCTATGTGCGGCATAGGGATGCAAAAGAGGGGGGTGGAGAATCTTTTCCATTGACTTTCGATGAAGTAGAGCCTTTAAAACGAGTCCTTTCGTCTCAGACCATGCTTTGTTTTGGTGAAGAGTATCCATTTTATTGGTCTTCTTTTGACAAAAATAGAATTTTTAAACCCTATCCTAAGGAATCGGTGTATATGCTCCCCATTCTTTGTGAAGATGAAGTTGCAGGATGTTTGACGTGTGCATCCTGTTGGGAGGGAGAGGCAAAAAATTCTGTAAAAAACCTTCTTGAAATCGTCGCTTTATTGCTTGGAGCTGCTTTATCGCGTAGGAAGACAAATCAATTATTTCGCGATAATATTTTATTGTTAGAAAAGACATTTCAGGAAACTTTTCATCTAATGGGACGATTACTGGAAATTAAAGATCCTTACACAGTGGGACATCAACAGAAAGTAGCTATTTTAGCTCGGTTTATAGGGAGAGCCCTGCATTTATCTTCTTTTCAAGTTGATTCTATTTATTACGCGGCTCTTGTGCACGATATAGGAAAAATCCCCATACCATCATCTATTCTCAGTAAACCTGGTAGCCTCAATGCGGCTGAATTTGCCATTATAAAAGAACACGCTCACTATGGAGCCGATATTCTTTCTTCTATTTGTTTTCCATGGCCGATTGCCGATATTGTGCGACAACATCATGAGCGTTTTGATGGATCAGGGTATCCTTGTGGATTAAAAGGGGATGAAATACGCCTTGAAGCCAGAATTATTTCAGTGGCGGATGTAGTGGAAGCAATGTCTTCTTTCCGTCCATACCGCCCCGCGTTGGGGGTAGATGCAGCTTTGCGAGAGATTCAAGAGCACCGTGGAGATTGGTTCGATCCTCAGGTTGTAGATACATGCATAGATGTTTTTGCGCGACATGGAAATACTATATGGGACAACGTATTACGTTCTTCTATTCATGTATAATGTGGTTCGACGAAAAGAAGGCGCACGTTCACTTGTCTGAAGGGGGGTACTTGCGTGTTTTTCCAAGTGTTGGCTATTAATCCTGGTTCTACAAGCACAAAGATTGCTTGGTTTCACGACGATGAGGAACAGTGGAGGGAAACCGTTCATCATGACCTCGAAATACTGGCCAAGTACGACCATATCGTCGATCAATTTGAATTTCGCTTGGCAACGATTCAAGAAGCGGCAACAGCTCATGGCGCATTTTTCCATTCTCTTAGTGCAGTAGTGGGTCGAGGAGGTCTTGTAGACCCCATCCCTGGAGGAACATATACTATGAGTGACGCTTTGTTAAGTAGACTTAAGCTGGGAAAGCCTTGGGAACATGCTTCAAACCTTGGTGGAATTCTTGCAGATGCTATAGCAAATCCTCTTCATATCCCCGCCTTTATTGTGGACCCTGTAGCTGTAGATGAAATGGATGAAGTAGCGAGGATTACAGGTCTTCCTGAATTGCCTAAAATATCTTTAGCTCATGCTTTAAACGTGAAAGCTACTGTGCGATTAGCTGCGCGAGATCTTGGTAAGCCTTGGGATAAGGTGAACTTTGTAGTGGCTCATATCGGTGGCGGCTCTACTGTTTGTGCCCATTGCCAAGGGCGTATGATAGATCTTAACAGCGGTAACGATTTTGGCCCATTTTCTCCAGAGCGAGCAGGGGGATTGCCTGCAGTAGATCTTGTACGCCTTTGTTTTAGTGGCCAGTATAGCCTTAAAGACATGCTCCGTAAGCTCGTAGGAAAAGGTGGTCTTATGGCCTATCTAGGGACGAGTGACATGAGGGAAGTAAAGAAAAGAATAGGGTCGGGAGATGCCAAGGCGAAGCTGGCTTATGAAGCGATGGCCTATCAATTTGCAAAAGAAATTGCTGCTCAGGCTACGGTTATGGCCGGTAAAGTAGACGCTATACTGATTACAGGAGGCGTTGCTTACGATAGTGATTTTGTTGCTTTGATACAGAACCGTGTTCAATGGATAGCACCAGTTTTAGTCTATCCTGGCGAAGACGAGATGAAAGCTTTGGCCGATGGAGCCCTTCGGGTTCTTAGGGGAGAAGAAAAAGCTAAAATATACGAACAAAGTCTTGTGGGAGGGAAAATAGAATGATGCACAACCTCGATTTTCTGATCGATATGTGTAAAAAGGGGCGACGTATGAACCTTGCCGTAGCCTGCCCCTACGGCGACGATGTTCTTGGGGCAGTATGTGAAGCCCACAAGTTAGGATTGATTAATGGACTCCTTATCGGTAACCCTAAAAACATTCGTGCTAAAGCAGAAGAACATGGTTTCGATCTTGCGGGACTTTCTCTTATCGAAGAGAAAGATGATTATTCCGCAACGGAAAAAGCTGTCCAGATGGTTTCATCAGGAGATGCGGACCTTTTGATGAAGGGGCTCATAAAAACTGCGACGTTGCTTCATGCTGTTTTGAACAAGGAGTGGGGGCTTCGAACTGGATCTCTTCTTTCCCACCTTTTCCTTTTTGAGATACCTCTTCTCCAGAAAAGAGTCATTGGTATCTCTGATGGGGGTATGAATATGTACCCAGATTTGAATGCTAAAGTTGCTATCGTAGAAAATGCGGTAAAGTGTTACCATAAAATTGGTGTTAGTAATCCCCTCATTGCAGCTCTAGGCGCTGTAGAGGTGGTTAATCTTGATATGCCTGCCACTCTCCATGCTGCGGCTCTTACCCAAATGAACCGCCGAGGTCAGATTACTGGATGTACTCTCGATGGGCCTTTTGCTCTTGATAATGCTGTAAGTATAGAGGCAGCGCAGATTAAAGGTATTGATTCGCCTGTAGCAGGACATGCTGACATGCTTTTAGTCCCTTCCATAGAGGCGGGTAACATGATAGGTAAAGTACTGTTGTATATGACTGGGGGGCGGGGGGCGGGTGTTATCCTTGGAGCTAAAAAACCAATAGTGCTCACTAGTCGTTTCGATTCTATGGAAACAAAATTGCTTTCTATAGCCCTTGGGGCTGTGGTAGCGAGTAAAGATTAGTTTTTTATTTTAAATTCTATAAATTCTATCAAGGAGGTCTTTAATTCTCATGGAACAGATTCGCTCTCTGACTCAACTACTTGAGTATGCAAAGAAAATTGGTTCGGAAAAAGGGCCCAAAAAGCTTTCTGTTGCAATGGCGGAAGACGCAGGTCTTCTCTCTGCCATTGAAGAGGCCAGAATTGCTGGTTTTGCTGAAGCCATATTGGTTGGACACAAGGAAAAGATAGAGGAGGCAGCGAAAGAAGCTAATATCGATTTAGCTCATTATGAAATAGTGGACGAGGTTAAAGGAGAGGCATTTATGGGCTTGACTGCCGTAGAAAAAGTTTCTTCCGGCAAAGCTGATATCTATATGAAAGGGCAGCTCCATACCAACCATTTCCTTCGCGGAATGTTGAACAAAGAGGTGGGGCTACGTAAGGGGAAAAATACCATCTCCCACTGCTATTTTCACTCTGTAGAAGGATACGATAGAGTTTTCTTTATTGCAGACGCAGCTTTTAATATGTATCCTGATCTGCAGGGCAAGGCAGATATTCTTCAAAATACAGTGAATTTTGCTCGAGCTTTTGGAGTTGCAGAACCTAAGGCAGCAGTATTGGCAGCTGTGGAAGTGGTTAATCCTGACATGCCTTGTACTATTGATGCTGCGGCATTGACTCAGATGAATCGTCGTGGTCAGATTAAAAATTGTATTGTTGACGGTCCTTTCGCTCTTGATAACGCAGTAAGTGAAGAGTCTGCTCGCACGAAGGGAATAATATCTCCAGTGGCGGGGTATGCCGATATCCTTCTGGTTCCAGATATTGAAGCTGGTAACATGATGGTCAAAGCTCTTGTCTATTTCTCGAAAAACGAAACAGCTGGTTTAATTCTCGGAGCGGCAGCACCAGTTATCTTGACGAGTCGTGCTGATTCGCCGAGAGCCAAACTTCTTTCCATAGCCGCAGCTGTTGTTCTTTCATCCTTCGAAGAATAACCCCTAATACAATTAAATATACCTCATGTAGAGAGGGCTTTTAAAGCCCTCTCTACAAAAGAGAAGGAGGAGCAATCGTGAGGATACTTGCCATAAACCCAGGCTCTACGAGTACTAAAATAGCTCTTTTCGATGACACATCTCAGGTTTGGGATGATGCACAAAGGTACCCGATCCATCAGATCCGACAGTTCCCCTCCATTTCAGCTCAGGAAGAATTCCGTTTTATAGAAATTAAAAAAATATTGGAAGTACATAATACAGACCCATCTTCTCTTGATGCTATAGTGGGAAGAGGTGGCCTTTTGAAACCCATTCCTGGCGGTACTTATATAATAAACGATGTAATGCTTGATGATCTTCGATCATGTCGATACGGTTCTCATGCCTGTAATCTTGGAGCCCCCCTGGCTTTTAGGCTGGCTCAGGAAAGTGGATGTGGGAAGGCTTATACTGTAGATCCAGTTGTTGTAGATGAGATGATTCCCGAAGCACGCCTTTCTGGATTGCCAGAAATAGAGCGTCGCTCTCTCTTCCATGCGCTTAATCAGAAGGCGGTTGCGCGTCATGCTTCTTCAGAACTAGGGAAAGAGTATAAGGAATGCTCTTTTATAGTAGCCCATATGGGTGGAGGTATATCTGTAGGAGCTCACGATCATGGGCGAGTCATAGATGTGAATAATGCTCTTGACGGAGAAGGACCATTTACCCCGGAACGATCTGGCTCTTTACCTGCAGGGACTCTTGTACACCTTGCCTTTAGCGGTCAATATGATTTGAATGGTCTTTTAAGGCGTTTAGTAGGGGAAGGCGGAATTGTCGCCTATCTTGGTACGAATGATTTGAGAGAAGTTTTACAAATGATCGAGGCCGGAGACGCAAAAGCGGCTCTTATTTTTGAAGCCCTAGCCTATCAGATTGCAAAAGAAATAGGGGCCTCGTCTGCGGTGTTGAAAGGTTTGGTAGATGGAATTATCCTCACAGGAGGCCTTGCGTATAGTGAAAGCCTTGTGGAAAAAATCCGAAAAAGGGTTTCTTTCATTGCTCCAGTTTTTGTCTACCCTGGAGAGGATGAGCTAAGAGCATTAGCAGAAGGAACGCTTCGTGTCCTTACAGGTCAGGAAAAACCGAGAGAATATCGTTAAATATGAAGAGAAAAAGGGCCCCATTCATGAGGGCCTTAGATTGCAGACACAGCCCCTCGGAAAAGTCTTTCCGAGGGGCTGTGTTCGTCTTTTCATAAAGATCTGGCGAAGTTTTATTTGCAAAAAAAAGAGAGAATGTTATGATTATTTTGGTTTCGTATAATAGATGAAAAATCCATGGAGTGAAACAAATAATGAAAAACCAGAGTCAAATTCGAGTTATAGATAGAGCTTTTACTCTCCTTTTTTTTATGGCCCATGAAAAGAGGCCTATGGGTGTTACAGAGATAGCTCGAGGTGTGAATCTCCCGAAAGCTACTGTATATCGAATTCTCGACAGTCTCGCAGTCCAGCGCATGGTGATTGAACGAGAAGGTTCGTATGAAATGGGACCGGCTACATTATTTTTAGCTGATGCCTATCGTTCTCAAGTAGCTTTTGCCGAGGTAGCCAGGCCTTTTTTAGAGAAGCTGAATAGAGGAACGAAAGAGACCGTTCATCTCTTTATCTTCGAAAAAGGGGAGTTATTTTACCTCGATAAACTTGAAAGTCCTTACCAAGTTCGTATGCATTCGAGAGTAGGAGTGAAAGGGTCTTTAACCCGCCTTTCAGCAGGACAAGCGATACTTTCCTGTCTTCCTAAAGAAGAAGTTATTCAATTTCTTGGAGAAGAGGCGACTCCTGGCCTTTTCTCTGAATTGCAAAAAATTCAAAATCGAGGATATGCCATTGATGATGAAGAAAACGAAAAAGGTCTTCGTTGCGTAGGGGCTGCAATTATGGATGCTCATGGAGACCCTGTAGGTGCGATTAGTATTTCAGCTCCAGTATATCGTTTAGATTTTCAGGTGATCTCTCAGTATGGAGAAGAGGTTTGTCAGACGGCAAAGTTTATTAGCGAGGCTTTAATACGCTATGAAAAAGAGAGGAACCAAAACACATAAAACTAAAGAAGCCCTTTATGGCTAAAGGAGGAGTAGGGTATGCTTCGAACACCTAAACTGGTTATGATCCCAGGGCCAACGCCTGTTGTTCGGTCTATTCAAGACCAAATGGGTCGGGAAACAGTTGCTTTTGGAGATCCCTTCTTTGTTCAGGATTATAAGGAAGTTCTGGCCGATCTGAAAGAGCTTTGGAAATGTAGTGGTGAAGTATTTGTAATTGCTGGTTCTGGAACATTAGCCATGGAAATGGCTATAGCCAACATTACAAAACAGGGGGACCATGTGTTGATTTGCTCGAATGGTTTTTTTGGCGACAGATTCATTGAGATGTGTCAGCGAAAAAGGCTTAATGTAGATGTCCTTTTAGCTCCTTGGGGTACGTCTGTTACAGCGGATGATGTAGAGAAAAAGTTGGTAGAGAAAAAATACGATGTTGTGACAGTTACTCACGTAGAAACTGCCACAGGGGTAGTAGCTCCCATAGAAGCAATTGGTAAAGTAGTAAAAGCTCATGGGGCTCTCTATGTTGTTGATGGCGTTGCTGCTACTGCTGGAGCAGCGCAATATGTGGACCCTATGGGGATTGATGTGTTGCTTTCCTGTTCGCAGAAGGCTTTTGGCGTTGCTCCCGGCCTTGCCATCCTTTGGGCAAGTAGAGAGGCTGTGGAGAAAAGAAAATCCTTAAATCCCATTCCCGAATCCTATATAGACTTCGAAAAATGGCTTCCTGTAATGCACGATCCCTCCAAATATTGGGGAACGCCGGCAATTAATCTGATCTGGGCGTTGAAAGAATCTCTGCAGATTATTAAAGAAGAAGGGATTGTTGAACGTTACGCTCGACATCTTCGTCAGGCTGCTTTTGCAGATGGGGCTCTTGAGGCCATAGGTTTTACTGTGGCAGCAGAAAAATTGTTCCGAGCACCCACTCTCTCTGTATATCTCTATCCTCAAGACGCCAATGTAGATGATTTACAGTTCCGAAAAATCCTTGCTGAGGAAGGAACTCAAACAGCTGGTTGCCTTGGCGAATATGCAGGAAAAGGTTTTCGAATGGGACATATGGGCAATATAGATAAACATACTCTCGTCTCGGCAGTAGCATCTGTTGAAAGGGCTGCCATGCGATGTGGTATGAATGTAGAACCTGGTACGGGGTTGAGCGTTCTACAACAAGGGCTTGTAGATGAGCATTAAACTCTTTCTCTTCAGGATGTTCTCGTTCTTAGCACGGGAAAGAGGGGTTTGCTCTGCATAGAGCTCCCTTTTCTTATATGGATGGGAGGAACGCAGGTATGGCTGGAATGGAAGGAATTTTTGCCCCAATAGCAACAGCTTTTGGAGATGATGAACGCATTGATCTGGCACGTTTTCAGGAAAATATAGAGAAGTTTAATGCCACGTCGTTAGAAGGTCTTGTTATCCTTGGCAGCAACGGAGAGTTCGTTCTTCTCTCCCAAGACGAAAAAGTATCTTTAGTTGCAGAAGCCAGGAAAAGACTTTCTCCACATAAAAAAGTAATAGCAGGAACAGGCTGTGAGTCTTTAAGGGAAACTATTGAGCTCACAAAAAGATGTGCAGATGCAGGAGCTAGCGCAGTTCTTATTGTCTCGCCATCCTACTATAAAAGCGATATGACTTTTGAAGCACTTGAAAAGTTTTTTACGGCAATAGCTGATGCATCTCCTCTTCCTGTCATGATCTATAACATGCCTCGAAACACAGGGATTAACATCCCTTCTTCTTTAACCGTAAAACTTGCCTATCATCCTAATATCACAGGCATAAAAGATAGCTCGGGGAATATTACTCAAATTGCTGAAGTTGTGGCAAAAGCTCCTGAGAACTTCTCTGTTTTTGCCGGTTCCGGAAGTTTCCTGTTAGCGACTCTTATGCTTGGTGGCGTAGGGGGAACTCTTGCTGTGGCCAACGTTGTTCCTAATTACTGTGTAACTATCTATAACGCATGGAAAGCTGGAGAAATAGAAAAAGCACGGAAATTACAGCTGGCTCTTCTCGACCTCAATGCGGCAGTAACGTCTCGTTTTGGTATAGGCGGCATGAAAGCTGCTATGGATATAGCAGGATTTTTTGGTGGAAGTGCCCGATTCCCCATCCTCAATGCATCAGAGGGAGCGAAAAAAGAAATCCGGGCAATTTACGAGAAAACTATCGCTGCTTATAAAGCTATCACAGGAGAAGAATATCTCGGGATTTCCTAGGATTGGAGAGGGAAGAGGCCTGCCTTTATTTTTGTCGTTTGGCCTCTTCCATAATTTCTATGCCAGAACTGGATCCGAAGATAGTGGCTCCTGCTGCTAGAAAATTATTTACGTGTTCAAGTTTTTTTACGCCACCTGAAACTTTAATACCCTTCAATCCTTTTAAGGTCTTGGAAATGCAGGAGACTTCGTCGATAGTGGTAGGTTTGCCGGCAAAGCCTGTTCCGGTCTTTATAAAATCAATCCCTTCGAATTCCATAGATAGAAGACAGACGTGCTCTATTTCTTCTTGGGTGAGGAGGGGAGTTTCGATAATAAGTTTCAATATTTTCCCTTCAGTGACGGAGGAGAGTTCTTGCATTTCAGTGTATAGAGAGTTCCAGGCCTTTGATTTCACTAAATTTATATTAAGAACAACATCAAAATCAGTAATAGCCGACCCCATATTACGATATGCTTCTATCTCCCGACATTTTAACAGGGTGGGGATATATCCAAGGGGAAAGCCTACTACAGCGGAAAAATGGCAGGAACGCCCTTCAACTCTGGATATAGCTTTTCCCAGAGCAAAGGGAGGAATGACCAGGCTTCTAAAACCATAAGGTACGCTTTTTTCGACGAAGGAAATAATTTCTGGCAGAGTTGCCGTCTGCTTTAATAACGTATTATCAATGCACTTTTCGAGGGAGGAATAGAGTTTCATAATGGCACCTCCTGATTCTTTTAAGGTTATTTACTATATTACCACCTTTAAAAAGAAGAATTTAAAGGGTAGAATGATCCCACGCTCTTCGAAAAGAGGGGCTACAAAAGGAGGGCCTCATGGTTCAAATAAAAAATGGAGACACTATATCGGTTCATTATAAGGGAACCCTTGAAGATGGAACAGTTTTTGATGCCTCTGAAGGCAGGGAGCCGCTAAAATTTAAAGTAGGATCTGGCCAGGTTATTGATGGTTTTGATAAAGCAGTTTTAGGCATGACCGTTGGGGAAGAGAAGACAATAAACGTTCCCCCCCAAAAAGCTTATGGCGAGTACGAAATGGAACTGACCATGGAAGTACCTGCCGAACATATTCCAGATGACCTCAACCCAAAGGTTGGAGAAGTACTGCAAGTTCAAACTCCAGACGGTAATACTTTCAATGCTTTAGTTGCAGATGTATCGGAAAAAGGGATGCTTCTCGATGCGAATCACCCGTTGGCGGGAAAAACTCTTATTTTCGATATAACCATAGTTGAAATCCACGAGTAAAAAGAAAACCTCCGAAGAGAAATAGATCCTTTCGGAGGTTTTCTTTCACAAAGGAACTTTTCTAGAAAAGGTCAACCTTTAAGGCACTTGTTACAAAACATATTCCAGTGTAAAGTAAGAACGAGAGATATAAAAACTCTCAAAAATCCACAGCCACAAGGAGTGATGTGCATATGCTGACGGAGAACATCGTTACGGTGGCCGGGACTCTGCATCATGTACAGGGGGATAAGGTTCTCGAGAACAGGTTAGGGAAATATGTGTCCTTTGCAGTGAGACAAGAGACCCCGTGGAGTGATGGGAGCACCCGGCGCGATTTTCTGCTTATGCGGGCGTATCATCCCGAGTTGCGAGAATGGGTTTTAAGTCGTGAAGAGGGCACGCCTTTGCGGGTAGAAGGAGATGTTCGTTCGTCGTTAGGTAGCGGAGAGATGTACGTCCATGTTCGTAAAATAGAGGAAATTTAAAGGGAGGGTTCTGTGCCTCCCTTTTTTCGTGGTTTGCCATATACCTTGGCGGAGCGTCCTGTTCGTGGTATATATGTTCTCCATACGAAGCCAGGAAAAAGGAGTTGGACGGTAGCAATGGTGGAAAATTTAGTAAAGATATCAGGAAAACTTCACTTTGTAGAGGGAGAAAGCTTCCAAGAAAGCCGCGTAGGAAAATATCTTGTTTTTTCCGTAAAACAGGAAACGCCATGGGAGGATGGCAGTATTCGCCGCGATTTCCTTCTCATGCGAGCCTTTGACCCAGCTATTCAGAGATGGGTTTTGGCAAGACAGGAAGATACTCCTGTCCGTATAGAAGGAAAACTGCGCTCCTCTTCGGGTAGTGGGAAGATGTATATCTCAGTGGAGACGATCGAAGAAGTTAAGGAGAACTAACTCAGTAAAAAAATAATAAGGCCGAAGTTTTCCCATGCTTCGACCTTATTATTGTGATTAAATATCTGTGCAAGCTCCTCTTTTCAACACATGAAGGGAGTATATAGCTTTTACTTTCTTGTGAGTTGCTCAAGCGCCTTTATTGCTTTTTCATAGTTGGGTTCGTTGGTGGCCTCTGGAACGATTTCTACGTAGCGAATAGTATCATCCTTATCTACAACAAAAACAGCTCTGGCAAGAAGGCGGAGCTCTTTCAACAATACTCCCCAATTTGTTCCGAAAGAGGCATCGCGATAATCTGAAAGAGCAATAGCTCTGTCAATTCCTTTAGTAGCGCAAAAACGTTTTAGCGCGAAAGGGAGATCCATGGAGATATTTAATACAACCACATTATCTGGCTGTTTTGCTGCATCTTCATTGAACCAATGGATCTGAAGGTCGCAAACCGGAGTATCAAGAGAAGGTGTAACGGATATGACTTTAATTTTTCCTTGAAAATCTTTTAAAGTTTTTGGAGCTAAATCCTGATCAAAGACGGTAAAATCTGGAGCCGCATCTCCTAAGGAGAGTGCCGGCCCTATGAGGGTCAAAGGATTTCCTTTCATTGTAACGATTCCGGTTCTTTCCATGTTTATCTTCACCTCCATATACTTTATACCAGTATATTTATTTTATCATAAAAATGAAGCTCTTTTCTTTTAATTAAAAAGTGTAGTAGTATTTAAACTGAAAATGAGTAAAATAAATATAATCAAAATATAATAGAGAGTAAAAAATTTTTGTGGAGAAGGGATCGATGCTTTTTTAAATCGGGGGCGTTTTTATGAATCTAGCACGAAAAATTCCTGTGTGGGATATTCCTTGCTGCAGTGGAATGATCATGGAAGATGTTCTTTCACAGAAGGGAGCTTTATTGCTCCCCAAAGGAACGAGTCTTTCTAAAATGGGAGACTCCCGTTTGTCTCTTGCCCATTCTTTAGCAGATCAAGGAGTTCGATACGTTACTGTCCGAGAGGATGTAGAGTTCATACTCAGTGAAATTTTTGAAGTACTGGATGCTATGGAGGTCCCTTCAAATCCTGTAGATCGCCGCCTTACTCTCCAGACGATTCAAGAAATTCGAAGAAATTTCAGTGCTATTGCTTCTGGAGAAGTATCTCAGGTATGTCTCGTTCCTCTCCTTAGAATAGGGCGCCTCTTGGCGCTGACGATTACAAACAACCCCAGAATACTTCTTTCTCTCAGTAATGTTCGAGAACAGGATCAATATACTTTTGTTCATTCCTTTAACGTAGCGCTTCTCGGTGGTTTTTTAGCCTATCGCCTTGCTCCTGAAAACAATTCGTTGGTAGAGGCAGTTACAACTGGTGGTCTTCTCCATGATTTAGGAAAAGCTAGGCTTCCTCTTTCTATTTTAAACAAGCCCTCTAGGCTCACAGAAAAGGAATTCGATGAGGTAAAAAAACATCCTATTTATGGAGCAAGTATTGCAAAGCAACTTGGAGTGGATGACAAAGATATTCTTGCAGTTATAGAGGGTCACCATGAAAGAGTGGATGGAACCGGCTATCCGTATCATCTCTGTGGGGCTCATATTCCTCTTCCTGCTCGTATTGCCGCAGTAGCAGATGTCTTCGATGCATTAACTACAGTAAGGATATATAAAGAATCTGTGCCTCTTCATCGCGCTATTTCTATTATTATAGAGAATGCCGAGTATCATTTTGACAAAGCTGTAGTGTCGGCTTTTTTAGGGGCTGTTGGGATTTATCCGCCAGGTACAGTAGTGCAACTTTCGGACAATCGAATGGGTATTGTTATTGCGGCAGGAGAGAAAAGTATTCTCCGTCCCCGTGTCTTGCTTAAAACAGACGAAGAAGGGGAGCGATATGAGGAGCACGTGGTTTTGGATCTCTCTTCAGCTCCTCACCTCTTTGTTCGTTCCGCGCTTGATGATGTAGGGAAGCGAAAAGACTCGGTGATTCTGCGCGAATTTCACTAATCTCTCGTATGCTCAAGATAGTTATCAATAAGACGGCGAGAAATGCTGGCACGAGGTGGTATTTCCGGCATGGAATAAGGAGAATACCAGTCGGCAGCCTCAATCTCTTTCTCGTCAATTTGTATATTGCCTGCCTTCCACGAAGCAGTAAAACCTACCATAAGAGTATGGGGGAACGGCCAAGGCTGACTCCCAAAATAAGTTATATCTTGAATTTCTAACCCTACTTCCTCTTTTACCTCTCTGGCAACAGCTTCCTCAAGTTGTTCTCCTGGTTCTACAAAACCAGCAAGAATACTGTAACGGTTGGGAGGGAAATGAGGGCTGCGCGCCAAAAGAAGATGTCCATCTTTTTCTATGGCTACGGCGATTACAGGTGTAACAGGCGGATAGGTTATTGTATGGCAAACAGGACACTCTAAGGCTCTATCTATAACATGTTCTCGCAGTACTGAACCACAAGAAGCACAAAATTGAGTTGTCCGTCTCCAGTTCATGATTTGGTATGCTTGTCCAGCTACGTTAAAACCTCTCTCTCCTAAAAGATCGTAGAGGCTTCGAAGAGAGACAAATTTTGCTCCAGCAGGAGGATACGTATCTTCTGACACTTCCCCCCAGAAGTGACCTTCTCCCTTAGGAGATCCTACGCTTCCCTGCCGTATATAAGGTAAGGCTAGTTGAGTGCTTTCAGCAACAGAAAAGAAAGAAGAGGAAGGATTTTCTTTCAGCAGCAGATGGTCTTTCCGAAAAATGAACATAAATGATTCTTGCTTCATAGAAAATTTCAGCCCTTTCCCTATTCGAGTCCCCACTGAGCAGCTCGTTCCCATTCGGGGATACGCCATACCCTCTGATGAAGTTCTTTGAGCTGTTCGGGATCTCGCAGAAGTTCCATCTTTTCCTTTTGAGTTAAACTTTCGGGACCGTAAAGCAGCGCCTTCTCCTGAATGTCTTCCCGCCGACGACGTATGGAAGGAGATGCGATCCTGTGACGAAGAATTAAAGATGTATGGAGTGCCAGAACAGTAGGGTCCACTACAGCACGAACAAACCCCTGTTCTCGAGGAAGAGGAAACGGAGTATACGATAAAGGGGCTTCCATTTTTTCGTCGAGTATTTTCAATTCCAGCGGAAGGTTTTTTTCCTCTGGAGTAAGCAATATGCCATTACGTTTTAATGCTTTCCCAATACTGACCCGGCTCGTGAGCGCCGATATTGGGACTGAGAAGAACAAGGCTCCTAAAATAGGAGACATCCACCAAAAAAAAGAGGGGTTGAATTCGTACAGCAAAGTGCCCCACAAAGCGGCTAAAAGAGTTTGACCTATATGGTATTGAAAAGCATCTCCCCACGTTGTTCCGCGATCGTCTCGTGTTTGAGTCCCCCAGCCAGTGGCTCGTCCTGCCAGAGTCATTACTACGAAACGGCTGTGGAAAATCATGCGGATAGGTGCCAAAAGGGTAGAAAGTACAATTTCTATAAGAACACTGAAACAGAGTCGAATAAATCCGCCAAATTGGTGCGCTTTTTTTTCCACAAAGGTAATGTACAGGATGGTCAATACTTTGGGAAGAAAAAGGATAAGGACTGTAGATCCTAAAAGTGTGATAGCCCAATGAGGATACCAGACGGGCCATTCGGGGAAGAGGGCCAGTTCGGCAGAAGGGAAATATTGTGGTTCAATGATGACCTCTGTTATTGCTTCTATAGAACTTAAGACGAGGAACAACAGCCACAGGAACGCAGAACCATAAGACATAACGCCGTTTATAAAAAGAGCCCGATGAACAGGGAAAAGCCCTCTTGTAAAAATAAGTCGAAGATGCTGTAAATTCCCCTGGCACCACCGTCGGTCCCGTTTCAGTTCATCAAGGAGAGTAGGCGGGGTTTCTTCATAACTTCCTTCCATATCGTAAGCAAGCCATACGCCATATCCTGCACGGCGCATAAGAGCTGCCTCTACGAAATCATGACTCAAAATATCCCCGCTGAGAGGGCCTTTCCCGGGAAGACGAGGAAGTTGACAATGCTCCATAAAAGGTTCCACGCGAATAATAGCGTTATGGCCCCAGTACTGGGCATCTCCAAGAACCCAAAAGTGAAGGCCGGCAGCGAAGATAGGGCCGTAGGCTCGGTTTGCGAATTGTTGAACTCTGGATATAAGGGATTGCCGGTTTACTGCCGCTGGAGGCGTCTGTAAAATTCCTATATCAGGTCGCTGTTCCATAATTTGCACCATACGAACCATGGTAACGCCTGACATGATACTGTCTGCATCGAAAACAATCATGTATCGATAACTCTTCCCCCATCTGCGACAAAAATCTGCTACGTTTCCACTTTTCCTTTTCACGTTGCTTTTTCTGTGACGATAAAAGACAGACCCAAAAGCCTCTTCTTCACGACAAAGCTCATACCAGGCAGTTTCCTCATGAACCCAAACGTCAGGGTCTGTGGTATCGCTCAGAATAAAAATATGGAAATTCTGATCTTGTCCAGTGTTTCGAAGGGTCTGTAATGTTGTGCGTACGCCAGCCATAACCCGATGAACATCTTCATTGTAAATGGGCACTAAAATAGCAGTTTTTGCCTCTGGATCTTTTATATCCAAAGGAGTGTTCTTAATATCTGATGTTAATGAAAAGCTCTTTTTCTGTTTTAAAAGCACAAGAAATCCCAGCATAGCTGTCCAAAAGCCTATGGATATCCAAGCAAAAAGGATGGCAAATACCACCACGAGCCCTATTTCTAAGGGGGTTTCACCTTTATAGGGCAAGACTCCCGCCATGTAACGGCTGGCTGTAATGGTAGGGACTATAATAAGGCTAAGGAGAATAATCCTTCGCCAGCTTGCAGAACGTGTCCATTTGATCTCTCTATTCTCTTGAACGTTCATCCATACTTTTCTCCTTGAATTAACGTGTTCTCGATGGCCCGAAAAGGTCTCGTGTCCATCGATGAATAAAAATTTTAAGGGCTGTAAGCCATGGCGTTCGATCGAAATTTTTTGAAACCATAACGCCTCTGTTCATAGAAGGAATAGAGGCTATATGCTCTCCCTGCGCATCAAGAACACCTTTGTTGAGCCCTCGTTTCTCGATTGTATAAGCCAAGCTATTCATAGCCTCTTCTATGCTGTAGGTGTTTGCTTGTTTTAAAGACTCCAACGCAATCTCAAGCCCCTCAAAAGGAGGCAGATCCATAGCGCGAACATAAAGTAATACTCTGTCTCGCACAACTTGCCATGTTTCCATGTTTTTTTGTTGTAGTGTTGGCATAGGATTTCCCCTCCTTACCTAGGGACGAAAGTCATAGGTCCAGATTTCTGTAAGAGGTTCAGGGATATTTTCCCCTTTTTTAAGGAAAGCTGAAAGTTTGACAACAGGCTTGCGGTCTGGTACCACACTTTTTAACTTGTCGATGGGAACAGCTATTTGGAAGCTCAATCTCCATCCACCTGTTTCTGGATTTTTCAAAAGCTGCTTTCCCAGTAGAGTTCCGTCCCCTTCTATTTTAATATCGCTGGCCAGGCCAGTTTCAGCCGATATTTTATTAAGTTCCTCGCCTTCAAAATCAATAATAAAACGATATACTCCCTCTGCTTTTTCTGTAGCTGAACGTGTATGAGCAGCTAGGGCAGGTTTCTCTATCTTCAAAAGAGAGGAAGGGTACTCCCATTTCATAGTGTATGTAAATGTGAGCGGAATAGGGAGCTCTCCTTTCTTTCCACTTTGTTCTTTTGTATCGGAGTTTCCGATTTTCATTTCTGGAACCCAGAAAGCTACGATATTATCGTTTATTTCGCTGTCGGTAGGAATTTCTATAAGCTCTATATGCCCTTTTTTCCATTCCTCGCCGGGAATAATCCAGAGGCTTGGCCGTTTCTCATACCAGGCTTCAAGGTCTTGGTAATGATCGAAGTTTACATCACGCTGCATAAGGCCGAATCCCTTAACACCATATCCTTTATATTCAGAGATCAAGAGGCGGTTTGGATTTATGAGAGGGCGCCATATCCATCGGCCATCATCTGTTGCTACCAGAAGCCCATCAGAATCATGAACTTCTGGTCTGAAATCACCTGGTCGCCCATTAGAAGTCTCTCCATAGAAGAACATACTAGTGAGAGGAGCGATCCCTAGTTTTAGCGTGTCTTTGCGTTTAAATACAGTGCAGATCACATCCATGGTTGTTTCGTCTCCAGGGGTAATTGTAAATTTATAGGCTCCTGTACAGCTAGGACTATCGAGAAGAGCGTAAATAACCATGGATTGTGCATTAGCGGCAGGTTTTACGAGCCAGAACTCTTTAAACCAAGGGAACTCCTCACCTGAAGGAAGAGCTGTGTCAACAGCCAGTCCTCGCGCAGAAAGACCGTACTGCTGGTTGCGAGCCACAGCTCGGAAATAACTGGCCCCAAGGAAAACAGCAACTTCGTCGGAGTACTCTCTTGTATTGATAGGGTAATGAATTCTGAAGCCGGCAAAACCGAGGTCCGAAGGAAGAGATTTCTTATTCAAAACATTCTTCCCGTAATCGAATAAATCTGCGGAGAAAGAAAAATCTTCTACTTTTCCCCGATCCACTATGTGAACATGCACAGCTCGGTTGTAGATCATTCCAAGATGGAAAAATTGCACGGAGAATGATCGTTTCTCGCCCTTCCAAAGAGCCTTTTCAGGAATAAAACGAATATCGCGCCATTCATCGTAAGAGAGCTTTGCGAGTATTTCCGGAACGGTTCCTTGTGGGTCTATATATGGTCTGGAGGCGAGGTCCTGTGCTTGTTTTGCCACAGCCAAAAATCCAAAATTTTCTCCTGGGGAAGACGATGCGGCAAAGAGAGAGTATGGAAAAAAAAGAACGCAGAACAACAGTGTATATAAAGCAATATATCCGAATCGGATATTTCTGAACTTCCATGCTTTCATAGAGATCATCACTCCTTATTAAACAGAACGCTAAGTTCATCATTCTTCAACAACAAAGCATTAGATGCCATGCGGGAAATAAGATAAAAAGCGGTTGCTCTTTCTTCTGGACTCAAACCCTCTTGAATTTGAGAACTTAATTCTTTTAAGACCTTTTCCACGAATGGTAGCACATTTTCCCCTCGAGAAGTGAGGAAAACTTGATTGGCTCGTGCGTCATCTTTACAACGATGACGTTCTATAAAACCGAGATACTCTAATTTTTTAAGAGCCCTGGCAGTTGTCCCTTTATCGAAACGAAGAGTTCCTCTAAGAGCTTCTTGTGTTTGTCCATTTTGTTTCTTGAGAACGAGGAGAAAAGCATAGTTTCCACTTCCAAGCCCTACTGGTTCAAAGGCTCGATCTAGAAGACACTGCATTTGCCGATAGAGACACGAAAGCCACCTGCCAAGTTGTGGAGGAGCGTCATTGCTGGTCATATTAATAGCACACCGTCTTTCTTCATGGTTTAAGTATCTGATATTGTCGGAAAAAAAGTCTGGCTGTTATAAGAAAAGAGAGAATATCAGATACGGGAAAAGAAATCCATATCCCTTTTAAATGGAAAAAATGCGGCAGAATCATAAGAAGAGGAAGAAGGAAGAGAACCTGTCTGCTGAGGGAAAGAATAAGGGACGCCTTAGCTTTTCCCAATGCCTGAAACATTGATGAGCCTGTGATTTGGAATCCTACTAAAAAAGAAGCCAAAATAACGATTCGCAGAGCGTTGCTTGCCTCTCTCAGAAGATCAGGATCTGTAGTAAAAAGTCCGATAATTTCTTGAGGAAACAAAATACCGATGAGAAAAGTAGCTGAAGCCATAATACTTGCTGCAATAACGGCTAACTGCACTACTTTTCTGGCCCTGTCGAAATGGCCAGCTCCGTAATTAAAACCGAGAATAGGTTGAAGTCCTTGTGCAATGCCGACAATAGGCATAAATGAAAAAGACATGGCACGATTTAAAATGCCGTAAACAGCTACGGAAATATCGCTACCATAATATATCAAGCTGTTGTTGAGAAATACAATAATGGCACTGCCGGCAGCCATGCGAACGAAGTCAGATGCCCCGACACTTATTATGGCTTTCATATATGCCAATTGTGGAAAGAAGTATTTCAATGCGATGACAAGAGAGCTTTTTTGCGAGAAGAAAAAGTAATATATCATCCAGCACGCCATAGCGATTTGTGCAATAACGGTAGCTATGGCGGCGCCACGAATTCCCATGTGAAATACAAATATAAACAGGGGGTCAAGAACCATATTTAAAATAGCAGAAATAATCATGCTGATCATGGCTACCCTAGCATTTCCTTCAGAACGAGCCGCATGATTTGCGGCCATCCCAAAACCTACAAAAGGGAATCCGAGTAGAATAATTTGTAAATACTCCCTGGCGTAAGGCAGAATTGTCTCACTAGCTCCGAATATTCGCAGTAACTTTTCTTGTAGTAAAAGGCCGCTTACTAAAAGGGTTGTGCTGAAAAAGAGAGAGAGGAAAATCATATTTCCTAAAGCTTTGTAAGCTCGACGAAATTTTTTAGCACCTAAGCTCCGAGAAATAAGAGAAGCCCCTCCAGTCCCGATAGTAACAGCAAGAGATGAGGCTAGGAGCTGTATGGGAAAAACGATAGCTGTACCTGCGAGTCCCAGAGCTCCCACGCCTCGTCCTATAAAAATAGCATCTACTATGTTATAAGAAGCTTGAACCAACATTCCTACAATAGCAGGTAAGGAAAGCTTCCACAGAAGGCGTCCAACCTTTTCATTTGCAAGTAAAGCATATCTATCCATACATATCCCTCCATATAAGAGCAAGGAAATAGTATAGACAGAAAACGTTGCATATGCAACTATCTTTCGGTATCAGCCATTTCTTTTTTTCGACGCGCTTTAAACTCGTACATTCTGGCGTCAGCTACTTTTACTGTTTCTTCCAGAGTTGGAGCATCAGAAGGGCAATGAGCAACGCCATAGTCTGGAAAGACAGGGAAACCAGCGCTAGCGGCACTTCTCTGTACAATTTTTGTGTAAAGGCGATCCATAATTTTCCCGGCCTTTTTTAAGGGGAGATCAGCAAAATAGATGAGAAATTCGTCTCCTCCCGACCGAGCTACGTAGTCAGTCTGACGAAGACCTTTCCGAAGAAGGGCTGCAATTTCTGCCAAAGTTCGGTCCCCCCTATCGTGCCCGTATGTATCGTTAACTTTTTTGAAGTTTCCTAAATCAATAACTGCAATACAAGCGCTACCTGCGGTGTGTTGGATGCGGAACTCTTCTTCTTTAAGTCTTTTGACCATATAACGACGATTCCAAAGTTCCGTGAGAGGATCGATCATGGCGTCATGTGCTGTTTTTTGAACGGCAGAGTTGAGAGCAATGTTCGCTTCTTCCAGTTCCTTACTCTTTTTTTGTAGATCAGCGAGAATTTTTTTCCGGCGTTCATACTCTACAATGAATAATATGCTACTAATAAGCAGTATGAAAATAATAATAATAGTTACAGTTTGAAAACGAGTTTTTATATGCAAAGCTTGCTCTTGAAGAGAGAACAGAGAAACCATGGAAACAATTTTCCAGAAATAGTCGGGAGATGCATTGAGTGTCTTGTTTAAATCAAAGGGATGTATTGTTGTAAATGTAAAAAGGCCTCGTGGTGTTTTAAGTTGCCCGTGCTCTTGGGAATATATGAAAGAGGCTTCTTGCGGAAAGATTTCAGAGAAATTTTTATGCTGCTTGACGGCTTCTTCTATAAAAGAATTTGTTTTTTGTAACCAATCTCCGCGGCGATTGAGTAACATAATAGTACTCATGGAAGAAGAGGCTCTTAAGAGAGTGAGGAGATCCTCAGTTGAATAATGGAAAATGAGGACACCGATCCTGTTCCCTTCATGGGCAAAAACAGGGGTGGCAAGGCGAAGAATTGGCTCGACAAGAACATGATGGGGTTCTCCCTCTCCCTCTGCGTCTGGAGGAAAAACATATATCTGCCCTTTTGGCAGTTCCATAGTGGATTGGAAATAATCGAGATTGGAAGTATCTTGCGAATCTGCAGTGGGCCGTGCTACTATGGGCGATCCATTGTTATGTTGAATAAAAATTTTTTTGCGACTTGACGTATCTAATAAGCAAATTTGGTTGTAGATATCTTTGCTTTTGGCAAAGGTAAGAAAAAGGCTTTCGAGGGCGCGCATCTGAGTTTCAGATAGCTCATCCCCATGTTCTGCACTATTCTCGCATGCTTGAGCCAGGAAGAGGAGGTCTTGAGCGACCAAATTTATATTTTGATGAACTATTTCAAGACGAGAAGCGCAAAATTGCTGTTCTAGACTGGTGAGCAATTCGTTATGTTGGGATACTTCCAAAGCGTAGATTCGACCTATGAACCAAACCACAGTAAAAAGTACGGGAAGAATCCATATAAAATGGCGTAATACTTTTTTGAACTGTTCCCAACGAAGAGTTCTCTCTGGTCGAATAGGCAAAAGATCACACTCCTATAGTCGATATAGGTTATTTTATTATATCTATAAAGAATTGTACCTAAATAGAGGAGGTTCGAGAAGGGGCGTGAGTCTCTCTTTGCAATTTTATTTTAATGTTTGGATGGCGTGTCGCTGCAGAATCTTTACAAAGACATAGGAGCGACGTAATGTTGTTGAAGAAGGGGGCGAAGAAGTGTTTTTTGATGCTGATTTTTCTCGATACAAAAAAAATATTATTCTCATACTTCTTACATATTTTTCAATTTTTGCTTATTCTCATGTTTTCTTTATGCTCCCCCCGTTTCTCCTTCAGAGGGGATTTCAGCCCCAAGGCATTGGGTGGGTTATGAGCGCTTTTTATTTAGCTGCAACTATGGCTAGGCCCACTGCCGGGTGGTTTCTTTCCCGATTTGGAATTCGGAAGACTATGCTTTTTGCCGGGAGTGTCTGTTTTGCAGGGGCTTGCCTTTTTGCTCGTATTTCCTTGACTCCCCATGCTCTTTGGGGACTTCGTTTTTTTATGGGTGCTGGATTTAGTGTGTTTGTTGTAGCAACTACAACCTATCAAACCCTTGTTATTCCTGCTGCTATTCGAGGCCCAGCTTTTTCCATAACAAGTATTGGCGGTGTTTTGACTTCTTTTTCCATTATTCCTCTGGCGGAGTTTTTTATTAAAGGAGGGCATAGTACATACTATCTTGTTATGGCGTCTTTAGCTTCTCTTGTTTCTATGTGCGTAGCTTCTTTTTTGCCTCCTGTAGAGAAGGATATTGTCAGTAAAGGGAATCATAATGTTTCTTATCTTTCTCTTTTTAAGGAAACTCCTATAAAATATTTACTTATTTCTTGTCTCTTTCTTGGACTGACAGACTCCTCTATTGCCTACGCCTCAAGTTTAGCTATTGGACGAGGACTGAACTCTTCCATCTTTTTGATGGCCATTTCTTCTGGTGCAGTAATTGTACGACTTTTTGGGGGGGGACTTTATAAGAAAGTTTCGCGCATGGTGATAGCTGCCCCGGCTATTGGGCTTATGGGTGGAGCACTTATGGGAGCATCTTTTGCTGGAAGTAATAGCTCTATAGCCCTTTGGGGATTTCTTTATGGTGTGGCGGTGGGGTATGGGTACCCTACCCATCTGGCTCTTATTGGCGATATGATTCCCGAATATTTCAGGGGGCACGCTTCTTCCATGGTCTATTTTGCCATGGATATAAGCTGGACTCTTTTGCCTATTTATATAGGGTATGCCTCTGCTTTGACGAATGTCTCCTGGGCTTTCCGCGGTTTTTCCCTTTTTGCCTGTGTGGCTTCAGTATTAGTGTATATTTTTGTCTGGAAGAGGATCCGCAAGAACAAGTGAGTACATTTCCATGGTCGTACCATCTCCAGCAATGGTACGAGCAGTCTCCATCATATCGATGTTGTATTCTTCGTGCATAGGAAATTGGAGTTCCGGCAGACGGCATTGAGCTTGGGGCATAAGACACTGTTTTTCGGCACAGAGAGGGCAGCGGATTGGAAGTTTAAAAATGACGGTTTCTCCGAGTCTCTTTTCCCAAAGTTTTTCTAGCTCTTTAAGCCCTAACCATAAGGTTTTTCGATGGTTTCTCATGTTTTCCCGCTCCTCTTTTTTGAGGATCGGCGAGCAAATAAGAAAAACTTTTTTGTAACGCCGGATATATTGATGACTTTCAAGGATTGTTTTTTGGGAAAAATAGCCGCTGCTCAATGGACAGGTGCGGTTTAAATTCCCAGGACAGTCCCCGCACCATTGTCGAGTCCCTTCCTTTATCACAATATCTTCAAAAGATGCAGAGAGAACCCGAAGATCGAAACAGTGAACAAGCTGTTCCTCTTCGGGGGAAAAAGGCAACAGCATTCCTTTCCCGTGAGAAGGTTCTGGCGGGATCTCTTTTTTGAGCGCGCAGCGAAGTACTGAGCAAACGTCGCCAGGTCCGTGACTATAGTAGATGAAGGGATAATGTAGTTTTTTGCGCAAGTTGGCGGTATGATGGGTAGAAAGGGCGCTTCCTCCACAAATAACAGGTATATTACGAACTGCAGCAATGGAAAGAAGAGAGAACAATTCACTCAGGCATTCTTCGTCTGGACATGAGAAAACAAGAACATCTGGCGTATTTGCCTTCAGAAAAGAAAGCAAATGACATCCTTTGAATCTTTCTCCTAGATTGATAATAAAGACCCCTTCTTTTCTCAATGCCTGTGTAATGAGATACTTCCCAAGAAAATTGGAGGAAGGAGCCACTGTCGCAAATGCTATTTTTACCACAACCACCCTCCTATTTTTATCCAGAGCCAGCAAATCAGAAGAGATACGAGCGTTACAGGAATTCCTACCCGGGCATGTTCTTTCCAAGAGATGAAGAGGCCTAAATTCCGGGCTCCATTTACTACGATGATATTTGCAATGCTGCCGACGACGATGAGGTTCCCTGCAAAAGTACTGCTCAACGCGAGAATAGGGCCTGCAAGAGCCCCTTGGGCCATAGGCAATAGCAACATAGTTGCTGGAACGTTAGAGACGAGATTAGACAGGATGACAGTAATTGTAAAAAGCCAAAAATCTTTCCCTATCGATATCCCCATGACGTGGAGGATGCCCTCGATGGAAGCGAGTCCTCCTGCCCGAGCAAAGGCTCCATTGACAATGAAGAGGCCGATAAAAAGAAGAATCAATTGCCAATCGATGAGAGTGAGCATCTTTTGAGATGTCATAGTCCTGCTTATAAGTAAAATACCGGCAGCTCCTATTGCTATCATATCTCGCGGGAAGGGTGAAAAAAGGAAAAGAGACACGACACCTGCAAGGACTCCTAGCCCTTTTTTTGTTTGCCATAGATCAAAAGGGATCTCCGACATTGTCGGTATCTTCTCTACATGGCAATGCCAGTTGTTTCTAAAAATATAGGCTATGATAGCCCATAGAGCTATCAGTGAGAGTGTGACTGGTACAAGGGAAAAAAGAAAATAGCGAGAAAAAGAGAGATGAAGTTGTTGCCCTATAAGCATGTTTTGGGGGTTCCCTATAAGAGTAAGAGCCGAACCTATATTCGAAGAACAAGCTAAGGCGAGAAGAAAGGGTAAAGGGTAAAGTTTTTTCTTCACACATCCTTGTCCTAAGATAGGAGTCATGGCCAAGCAGACAATATCATTAGAGAGCAGTGAAGAGAGGGTTGCAGATAAGATTATGACAAGGGCCAGGAACTGGAGAGGGGAAAGGGAAAGCGAGGCCGCAAATTGTGTTACTAGAGTATAAAAGCCGCTCTGTCTGAACTGGGCAGATATAACCATAAAACCGAAAAGAAGTAAGATAGTGGAAGAATCTATGTCGAGAAGACTCGCCATGCCTAACTTCTCGACACCAACAAACAGCGTAATAGCCCCAAGAAAAACAATGCCGGTGCGGTCAAGAGCTAAACGGGGAAGACGGCCGGCAACCATTCCTAAATAGACGATTATAAATATAATATAGATGAAACCTTTAGCTACAGAAATATCGACCATAAACATGAGTCTATCAGATTGAATGGAATTGTCTATGTTCTATAAAGGGCGTATGCTTCCAAGCAAATAATGTATATGAAGGGAGAAAAAAATGAGGCTTCAAAGAGAGTTCCGTTTCCTGCATTGTGCAGATCTTCATCTAGATAGTCCTTTTAGAGGAGTTTCCCGCTATTCAGCATTTGTTGCTGAAAGGTTGCGGGAAGCCGCCTTTCAGGCTTTTGAAAAAGTGGTAGATCTGGCACTTCAAGAAGAAGTAGATTGTGTGCTTATAGCAGGGGACCTTTACAATGACGCAGATCGAAGCCTTAGGGCCCAGCTGGAATTGCAGCGCCAGCTTGTTCGTCTCAGTGAAGCCGGGGTCTACGTATATGTAACTCACGGAAACCACGATCCACTCTTAGGTGAAAGTGCTGATCTAAAACTACCAGACAAGGTCTTCTGTTTTGAAAGTTCGGTAGGTATCTTTCCCCTTTTGGCGAGGGGAGGAGAAAGGGTTGGTTCTATATGGGGCTACAGTTATCCGGTGAGGGATGTAGCTGATAATATAGCAGTTCAAATGATCCCTTCTCAAGAAGATCGAGAACATGGGCTTTGTCTTGCGATGCTCCATTGTAATGTAGGCGGAATAGAGGGGCATGAAAACTATGCTCCCTGCTCTCTTGACGATTTAAAAAAATCAGGGATGGATTATTGGGCTCTCGGCCATATCCACCGTCCCATGATTTTAGAAAAAGGAGCCCCTTGGGTTGTCTATTCTGGTACTATTCAAGGGCGCAGCATAAAGGAAACTGGACCTCATGGATGCAGTGTAGTACGTGTTTCAGAACAAGGACATATCTCATCTCTTTTTTGTCCCACAGATATTGTTCGGTGGAAGAACACTTCTCTAGATATATCTTCTTTCAGAACAGACCAAGACATATTGAACGCTTTCGATATGCTGAAATCTGAGCTAAGAGAAGCCGCGGAAGAGAGAGGCCTTATAGTGCGAGTTGCTATTAAGGGGCGAAGCCCTCTCCACCGTTCTTTAACCAGAGATGGATATCTTGATGATCTTACCGCGGAACTGAACTGCGAAGAAGAGCGTTCTGATTTTGTATGGATTGAAGGATGTATTGATGAAAGCAATCCTGACTATAATCTGGATAATCTCAAAAAAACCCAAACTTTTGTAGGGGACTTTTTAAGAGAAGTGGAATACGTAACTTCTCATACATCCAACAAAGAAGAGCTTTTTGAAACTATTGACGGAGCTTTGGGATCTTCTCGCTGGCGTCGTCGAGACCTTGAGTTTCTTTTAGAAGCTTTTACTATAAAAGATGTAGCCGATATTGTAAAAGAAGTGGAAATAATAGGCGCAGATGGCCTTATGGGGGAGGAAGACGATCCGTGCGGTTCGTAGAGTTCTACATTCGTCAATTTGGTCTTCTGAGGGAGGTAGGAGGTTCTTTCTCTCCAGGATTGTCTCTTATCGTCGGGGAGAACGAAAGTGGCAAAACCACGCTGATGAATTTTTTCCGTTACTGCCTTTTCAACTTCCCTCATGGCCGCTCCAATCGTAATTTTTATCTTCCTCCGGACGGGAGAGCACAACAAGGCCAGCTCATAGTGGAGACTACAAATGGAGTCTCTCTTGCTTTTGAAATGAATGGGCGGAAAATCAATGTTTCTGGGCAAGGCGAAGAGATAAATGTAGATGCTCTTCTCGGTTATCTTGACAGAAATACATATGAGAGAGTTTTTGCAGTTGGTCTTGAAGATATGCAACAGATCAAAACTCTTAACGACCAAACAATTCAAAGTCGTTTCTTTGCGGCTGGGGCAGGGTTGGGCACAGCTTCTCTTCCATGCTTGGTAGAAACGCTCTCTTCCAAACAGAAAAAACTCTACCACCCAGAAGCTCGAAGCAGAAATTCAGCGATAATCAATGGCCTTTTGCAAAAGTTGCGTCAAATAGATGAAGAAATCAAGGTGTTGCAACAACAAAAGTTTGAGTTCATTAAAATGCAAACAATGTTGAGAGACCAAGAGAAGCGCATAGAATCTGTGCGAAAAGAATTGGAAGAAAAACGCTCCACACTCTCTCTTTACGAATGGATTGAAAAAGCAAGGGCTCCATGGATAGAGATGGGGGAGTCTCAGAAAAAACTTCATGCCCTTGGTGAATTTTCGTCTTTTCCAAAAGACGGACTAACGCGTCTTGCCGCTATAACGGAAGAAATCAAGAATAAAGAGCAAGAGTGCAGAGAGCTTCAAAATGAGGAAGAGCACTTTCTTGAAGTTCTTCAATCTCTGGAAAGAAAGCCTTTTAGAGGAGTTCTAGAGAAAAAAGGAGAGATCAGATCCGCAGTTCAAAACCGGGGAAGAATAGAGAGAGAAGAGGAGGCATTACGTACTCTAGAAGGAGAAATTGCCAGCATGAGACATGAGCTGGAAAAAGAACTCAGTAACCTCTATCAAGGGTGGTCCTTGGAACATCTTTATAATATAGATCTTTCTTTTAATGTATGTAAATATGCTCATGATTTGCAAAGCCGTCAAGAGGAAATTCGATCTCAAATAGCAGCTCGACAAGAAGCTCTCATTCAGGCTCGGCTTGAAATGGAGAAAGCGGCGGATACAGAAAGAGAGCTCTATAAAAAAGCAGAAGAGGCTCGTTCGAGTATTCCTCCCTTTTCAGAGGAAACTCTTCGAGAGGAACGCGGACATTTGCGGCAAACCTTTTTATGCTGTAATCAGGCTCGTCTTGCTTTGCAAGAGCTTCAGACATCATCGCACTCTTCCCAGCTAGTTTCAAAACAATGGGTGTTAAGCGCTGTGGTTACGGGGGTTATGCTTTTTTTAGGAGTAGCTTTTTTATGGAAAGGTTTTGGGGAGAAAGTTCCTTTCGAAATGATTATAGGTGGAGCTCTTTGTTTTTTAGGAACGGCAGCGTTCTTGGGGAATTGCTATGATAGAAATGTGAAGGAAAAAGAAAAGAGATCGTACCGCTTGAAACTTCAGGAAGAGTGGGAGGAAAGCAAGGAGATTTTAAACGGTATTCTCCAAAACTTCCATATAAAAGAACCTTTGGAATCATACGCTCAACTTGAGAATATAGAAGCCCTTATAGACAGCTATCTAGACTGTTTAAAGCAAAAAGATCAATGTGTTGCTGATTGGGAGGCGGCCCAAAAGGCGAGGGAACGGAGGCAGCTTCTTTATGACGAGGGAGAGAAGGCGCTCAAAGGTTTTTTAGTGCTTCAAGGAGGAGTAAAAGAGGCTTGGCAAGAGCTTGTAGAAAGCTCAAAACTCCCTCCTTCTCTGGAACTCCGTCACTTTGTCGAATTTGAAGGGCGTGTGAAACAGCTTCGGCAACATGGCGATCGCATAAAAGAGGCAGAAAAAAAGCTTTCTTTTGCTGCTTCATACCTTGAAAGTCGCCTTATAGAAATAAAAGAACTTTGTCTGGGAATTGCTCCAGAGAAAAACGAAATTTCAACTTACAGAGAGATAGCCCCAACAATAGATTTTCTTTCATCCAAATTGGATGAAAGCATGAATCTTCAGGAGAAATTCAGTAGGCTTCAAGAAAATAAGGAGCAATGTTCTAGACGCCGCAAAAGAGTGGAAGAAGAGTTACAACAATATATTTGCAGGAAGGGAACTCTTTTAATGGAAGCTGATGCATGTAATGAAGAGATTTTTTGCCAAAAGGGTATTCGATGGCAGGAAGTTCAAAAGTTAAAATCTGCTATCGAAAATTATCGTCTCTCTTTGCTCACTATAGCTGGTGGAGATGAAAATCTGCCTCTTCTTATAAAAGAACTTGAAAAGAGAACTCCGGCAGAATTCCATACCCTTTATATGGAGTCGGAGGAAAAAGAGCGTACTCTTTCTTTGTTACTTGAGGAGTTGAATGAAGAGCTTGGTACCATAAAAAGTCGTATGCAGGAACTTGAGAAGGATAAAGAATTAAGTGCCATTCTTTTCCAAAAAGAATGTCTTATAGAACAGATTGATCAGGCTCTCAAAAAATGGATGTCTACAGTTCTTTGTCGATATATCTTGGAGCAGACGAGACAAAAACATGAGAAAGAGCGACAACCGGAAGTTATACGAAAAGCCAGCGATTCTCTTCAGCTTATGACTCATGGGCGATACTCTCTCATCTCTTCTTTGTCAGGACAAGGTGGCTTTTCCATAGAATTGGAGGAAGAAAAAGGGAAATGGCGGAAAACGGAAGGGATATGGAGCAGCGGTTTGGCCGATCAAGTATATCTTGCCCTTCGTTTAGCCCTTTCGGATCTTTATGGTAAGTGTTCAGAGCCTCTCCCGCTTATTCTCGATGATGTGCTTGTCCGTTTTGACGAAAAACGGCAGTTGGGGGCTGCAAAAGCTCTTTTAGATGTAGCTTGTAGAACGCAGATTCTTCTCTTTTCTTGCCGCAAAGAGTTAATTAAGGTTTTTCATGAACTTGATGTGCAAAAGAGCAACTTTGTGAAAGCTTTTAGCCTGGCAGAAGGGGATTTACAGTGTTTAATATAATTTCAAAATAATATGAAAAATATTCAGATTGTTCTCTACGATCCTGATCTAGTTGATCTCCCGCAATCTTGCAATATTATTGTCTCTGTTCAAGGTTTTAAGTTGGCAGGGCATGCCAGGTCTTTGTGTGAGCTAGAAAATCTACTTAGGAGTTGCCCCATTCAGCTTGTAATTGCGGAACCCTTTGGAGAAGAAGAGCGTTTTGAAGAAATCCTTGATTTTCTTTATTCAGTACGACCTGAGTTTGATACCCTTATTGTTTCTAAGCAAAACGATGGGAAATTCATCGCTCGTGCTTTCCGGTCGGGAGTCTTCGATTATATTGTGAAGCCTTTCAAGTGTGAACGCTATCGAGAAAGTTTAATCCGGTTCCGATGTTATTACTCTCTTTTAGGAAGTTCCCCTCCTCAATGGCCTCAATCTGTTGTTGACAGAATAAAGCGAGTTCGGGTCTCTTCTCAATTTTCCAATCAAGGATTGCCGAAAGGGTTGCACCAGAAGACTCTCGATCTTGTTCGAAGCGTTCTCAGGGAATCGTATTCTTTTGTTTCAGCCTCGGAGGTAGCCGAGAAAGCTGGTTTAGCAAGATCCACCGTTTGGCGATATCTTGAATATTTATGCCGCATAGGAGAAGCAGTTAGCGTGAATCAATATCGATCGCAAGGTCGCCCCACTCGTTGTTATCATTCCATTTATTAAAAACAAAAAGAACAAAACTTAGACATAATGGTCAAAAATTGCATTCCATTCTTCTATCTGGTTCAATCGTAACTCGTTGTCTTTTTAATCATAGGAATTCTTAAGGAGGAACAAAGGTGCATTTTAACAGGTTAGGCACTCGTATAGCAGTGCTTGTTTTGTGCTCTCTCATTGTGGCCGTAAGCGTAGTGGCCTTCAGTTCCATGAGAATTAGTGGTCAGGGGTTGACTCGTATGTCTATTAATTATGAACTCTCTGTAGCCGGAGAAAATGCGGAGAATATTAATGGGATTTTTACAAGATACTCTCAGGTAGTTAAAGACATTCGAAATGATGTGGCAGCCCGCTTCGATAGGTTGCGACAAGGCGAAATTGCGTCAAATTGGTCTGATTTTAAGACTGAAATCATTCCTGTGCTTGATTATCTAGGCCAAGATTTCTCGTCAGTTCGACAGGTTTTTATTACCTTGAATCCAGAAATTTTTGGGAAAGATGTTCTTTATGATCTGACGCTTTCCCGGCAAGACGGTCGTTCGTCTTTTCAGATGATTCAGGATGACTTCAATTCTGCAGAACAGTTACTTGATCGTAATAACGTTGAGTCAGCTTGGTTTTGGAAGGTCTTAGATCTGAGGAATAGTGTTTGGAGTGACCCGCAAAAAACGAACGGGATGTACCTTATGACCCTTTCGGAGCCTGTTTTAAAAGATGGGGAAATTATAGCAGTTGTCGGTATAGACTTCGACGCCAATTTTATACCGGAGAAGCTCAAATCTCAAAAAATTTACGATAGTGGATATGTTTGGCTCCTCAATAGAGAGGGGCACTTCCTTTGTCATCCGATAGAAGAATTTGTTGGTAAAAGACTTGATCAGATAGAAGGCGGTTATTATTCCCAGTATTGGGAACAAATACAGAGAGAGCCAGTGGGGCGATTTGTTTCCGATTTGCGGGGAAATGTTATTTCCGTCTCTTATAAGACTCTTCCCAATGGCATGATTTTAGGTACTCAGGCGTTGAAGACAGAGGCTCTTTCCTCTGTAGAAGAAATAAAAAAAGCAGTGACTATTACGGCATCTCTTATCTTGGTTGTTGCGTTGCTGGTAACATTCTTATCTGTACGAAAGATGACGGAGCCCTTGAAAAACGTAGCTGTGAAAGCTCGTTATATATCAGAGAATAACGATTTGACCGTGCGCCTCCAATCGAATTCTCAGGTGACAGAGATTAAAGCTCTTGTGGAGTCTATTAATGGGATGATGGACGGTATTTCACATGTAACAGGATCTATCCTTCGAAGCTCCCAAGCTGTTCTCCAGAAAGCTGAAGATATGAGCGCAGCTTCAGAGGAGTCGGCAGCGGCTATTGAGCAAGTTACAGAGTTGTCCCGCCAAGCTGGCCTAAAAACCCAGGATTCTGCGGCAGCGCTGCAACAGGCAAATGCCGGTATTCAGGAGGTTGCGGCAGCTGCGCAATCTGGAGCTAAGGCCGCTGCTGAGGCTGGCGAGAATGCTGCGGATATTTCAGAGGCAGCCCATCGTGGTGGAGAAGAGGTAGGGAAGATGAGCAACCTTATTGATGAAACTTCTGATGCTGGCGGAAAGGTAGGGAAAGCCATTCGCCTTCTAGCAGACTCTGTGGAGAAAATTTCAGGTTTCGTCAACGCTATTACATCTATTGCTGATCAGACAAATCTCTTGGCATTAAATGCTGCTATAGAGGCAGCTAGAGCAGGGGATGCAGGCCGAGGATTTGCTGTTGTAGCAGAAGAAGTGAGGAAATTAGCGGAAGAGTCGGCAAAGGCCGCTGATGAGGTCAATAGTGTTATTGAGGAAATTAGCGGCAGAAGCCAGGCAGCTTTGGTAGATCAGAATAATGCGGAAGAACGTATGGTACAACTTGTAGCAGTGGCTAAAGATACCCGTTCAATAATAGAAAAAGCTGTAGAAAGCGTAGCGGTTGTTTCTGACCACGTCCAGAGCATTGCGGCTACCATGGAAGAGCAATCGGCGAGTGCTCAAGAGATGACGGCAGGTATGGATAACGTTGCTCGTTCTGGGGAGGAGATGGCAGATCAGATGAATCAGATATCCCAATCTATGGACGACCAGGCGAAGGTTACTGAATCGATAGCTCGTTCTTCAGAAGAATTGGTACAGCTTAGCCAAGCCATGGAGAAGGTCGTAGCTACCTTTAAACTTCAGGAAGATGAAGAGCAGAAAAGGGCTTTGATACAAGCCTGACTTTAAGAGAATTTTTCTCTGCTTAAACTATAAAAGGGCCTCTCAGGGGAAACCCTCGAGAGGCCCTTTTTGTGGATCAGATAAGACTGATTATTGTTTTTTATCCGTATACACGAAATAATTTATAAAAACAGCCTTTTTACTATGGTATTATAAGGTTAATTTATCTATGGAGGTGGTTTTTGTGAGTGAACCTTTAAAAACGACGCTAGAAAAAGAAAGGACAATGGACAAGAAAGGGACATTAAGTGTGTTACTCGGAGCTGCCTTCCTGATGGCCACTTCTGCCATAGGACCTGGCTTTTTAACTCAGTCAGCTGTTTTTACAGAAAAGCTGGGCGCCTCTTTTGCTTTTGCCATTCTGCTTTCCCTTATCCTTTGCTTTATTGTTCAAATTAATATTTGGCGAATATTAGCTGTATCCGGTATGCGAGCTCAGGATGTAGCAAACAAGGTCCTTCCGGGCTTAGGATACTTTTTGGCTTTTGCTGTGGCTTTAGGCGGCCTTGTTTTCAACATTGGCAATATGGGCGGGGCTGCGCTGGGGCTTAATGTATTGGCTCAAGTTCCTTTACCTGTAGGAGCTGTCATAAGTGCAATTATAGCCATCCTTATTTTCTCGCGAAAAGAGCTTGGCAAGGCTATGGACTCTTTCACTAAGATACTTGGTTTTATGATGATAGCTTTAGTTTTATATATGGTTTTTAACACGCACCCTCCCGTTGGATCAGCGCTTAAAGAGACCATGCTCCCTTCTAAAATTGATTGGATGATTGTTCTCACTCTTATAGGCGGGACAGTAGGTGGATATATTACCTTTGCTGGAGCTCACCGTATTATCGATGCAGGTATTGTAGGGAGAGACAATCTTGATTCCATTACGCGAGGAGCCTCTCAGGCCATAGGTATTACGGGGATTATGCGAATCCTCCTTTTTCTTGCGGTGCTAGGTGTTATAACTATGGGGTATACTCTCGACCCAGCGAACCCTCCCGCATCAGCTTTCCGGCTTGGTGCTGGAGAACTTGGCTACAAGATTTTTGGAATCGTTATTTGGGCTGCAGGAATAACATCGGTTATTGGGGCATCCTACACCTCTATTTCTTTTCTCCGTACTCTTTTCAAAACGGTAGAAACCCGACTTCGTTGGTGGATGATTGGGTTTATCATTATTTCTACAACAATTTTTATAACCGTTGGTCAACCGGTGAAGCTCCTTATTTTTGCGGGATCCATCAATGGTCTTATATTGCCCCTTTCCCTCGTATCTGTACTTTTGGCAGCTTATAAAAAAGATGTTGTAGGAGATTATCATCACCCTGTATGGTTAACTGTTGCGGGGTACATAGTGGCAGCCTTCACTTTATGGATGGGCATTACGTCTTTTACTAAAATATTCACTATTTTCTCTTAAAAATATATCTGTTGCCAGATGTTTTGGAGGTGAATCTCGTTTTGACAGAACAAGAATGGCCCAAGCTTCTTTGCGCAGGGGACAGTTGTATCGTTGTTGAGTTTGGTAATTCTATTTCTCTCGATGTAAATGCCAGAGTTCAGGCTTTAAGGCATGTCTTAGAAGCTAAGAATATTTCAGGTATTCAGGAGCTTGTTCCAACCTATCGGTCTCTTGCCGTGTATTTTGATCCTGTTAAGGCGGAACCATCTCGATTCCGTTCTCTTTTAGAACGTTTGGCTTCTGCGACTGACGTGGGGCTCAGTTCTGAAAAGGGAAAAGTTATTGTTATTCCTGTCTGTTACGGTGGCGAATTTGGCCCGGACCTTCAGAACGTTGTGAAACATACTGGTCTGACGGAGGAAGAGGTCATTGAACGCCACAGCGCTCCTGACTACTATTGCTATATGCTGGGGTTTACGCCGGGGTTTTCATATCTTGGAGGCATGGATGAGACAATAGCCACTCCTCGCCTCTCTGAACCGCGGGAACGTATCCCTGCTGGTAGTGTAGGTATTGCAGGCAAGCAGACGGGTATATACCCTATCGACAGCCCAGGCGGATGGCAGCTCATAGGACGAACTCCGCTCCCTATGTTCGATGCCAACCGTGAGTCGCCTACGCTGGTAGATGCAGGTTTCTGGATTCGTTTCCATCCGATTTCTCCTGAAGAGTATCACAGCATAGAAGAAAAGATTTTTCATGGAGGCTATACATTAGAAATTCACGAAAAAGGGGAGATGCCGGCATGAAGCTGAAGGTTATGCAGCCTGGCATGCTTACCACAGTTCAAGATGAGGGCCGATGGGGGTTCCAGGGCAAGGGGATGCCCGTTGCTGGAGCCATGGATCTTTTTGCTCTCAGAAGTGGCAATATTATGGTGGGTAATGATAAAAGGGCAGCGGGGCTTGAAGTGACAGTTCTTGGCCCAACTTTATCTGTAGTAGAGGGGCGTGGAACCGCAGTGGTTACCGGGGCAGATCTCGGTTTTTCCGTAAATGGGGAGCTTTTCCCGTGTAATGTTGTGGTAGAAGTGAAAGAAGGGGACCACCTCTCTTTTTCCGGTATTAAGGGAAATGGGTGCAGGGCTTATCTCATTTTCTCAGGAGGAATTGATGTTCCTGTAATTATGGGGAGCCGTTCTACCTATCTTCGAGCCCATCTTGGCGGTCTGGAAGGCCGAGCCTTGAAAAAAGGCGACACTTTTTCTACCGGAGAGCCTCATGTTCTTTGGGAGCGCTTTATTGGTTTTTCCTGTCCGGCCTCGGTTTTGCCGGGTCGACAGCTGGATCAACCTCTTAGAGTGGTTATGGGACCTCAGAATGACGCCTTTACTGATCGTGGGATTGAGACATTTCTCTCTCAGACCTACACTATTTCTGACTCTGCTGATCGTATGGGCTATCGACTAGAGGGACCTGTTATTGAACACAGCGGGGCAGCGGATATTATTTCTGATGCAATTCCTCTTGGGACCATTCAAATACCTGGCCATGGACAGCCTATAGCTATGCTTGCTGATCGCCAAACTACAGGGGGGTATACTAAAATTGCTGTTCTTTGTACTCCTGATATCGGCGCATTAGCTCAGCGATTGCCTGGCCAAAAAGTTCGGTTTCAGAAAATATCTTTTGAGGATGCCGTTGCCGCAACTCGCAAAGAACGCTCTCTTTTAGATGGAATCCATCAGCTTGTCGCCACTTGGATTACGCCTATCGCTTCTTCAACTCAAACAACTTCAACGATTCTTGAAGATACTCCTCGCTCTGGAATGTGGCGTCTCTCTATCGATGGAACCGGCCATACTGTTCATTGGGAACGTCTCGATTAAAGGGGGCTCAATGGAATGTTCAAAGTAGATTTAAATAGTGACCTTGGAGAAAGTTTCGGAACATATGTATTAGGGCATGATGGCGATGTAATGGCAAGTATTACTTCAGCGAATGTGGCTTGTGGCTTTCATGCAGGAGACCCTGAAGTCATGGTTAAAACTGTTAAAAGTGCAATGGGAAAAGGAGTGGCTATAGGGGCTCATCCAGGCTATCCTGATCTTTTAGGGTTTGGCCGGAGAAATATGAGCTGCTCCCCTGATGAGGTCTATAGTTACTGCCTTTATCAGATCGGAGCGCTCTCAGCTGTCTGCCGAGCCCACGGGGTGTCTTTACAGCATGTGAAACCTCATGGCGCTATGTATAATCAAGCGGCAAAAGATCAAAGGTTGGCCGAAGCTATTGTTTCAGCAGTAAAAGATGGTGGAGATCATCTCATTCTCTTAGGGCTGGCCGGCTCCTGTTTTGAGAAAGCAGCGCTAGAAGCTGGGGTTTTATTTGCAGCGGAAGCCTTTGCTGACAGGGCCTACCAAGAAGATGGTTCTCTTGTACCAAGGAAACAGCCTGGAGCTGTAATTCATGATGTACATTTGGCGGCAGATCGAGTTATTAAGATGGTCAGAGAAGGCACGATTGAGGCCATAAATGGCGCAGAAATACATTTGAGGCCCCATTCCATCTGTCTCCATGGCGATACACCTGGCGCAGTATCAATGGCACAGGCTATTCGTGAAGCCCTTTCACAAGCGGGGATAACAGTTTCTTGCCTTAAGGAGGTGTTGGAATAATGAAAGGTGCTGATTTTGCCCTCATGTCCCCCGGAGAGGCTCGAAGGCTTATTCGGTCGGGGGAATATGCTTCTCCGACTCCGGGCATGGCTAGAGGCTACGTGCAGGCAAACTTAGTCGTTTTGCCCAAGGATTGGGCATATGATTTCCTCGTTTTTGCTCAACGTAACCCTAAACCTTGTCCGCTCCTCGATGTAACGGAACCGGGAGATTTTGAGCCCAAGCTTATAGCTCCTGGCGCAGATTTGCGAACGGATTTGCCTAAATATAAAGTATGGGAACATGGCAGGTGCATTGATGAGCCTACTGATGTAATGAAATACTGGCGGGATGATCTTGTCGGGTTCCTGCTTGGCTGCTCTTTTACCTTTGAAAGCGCTCTTCTTGATGCTGATGTCCCAGTTCGTCATATTGAAATGGGACGAAACGTTCCCATGTATGTAACGAATATCCAATGCATTCCTTCTGGGGCTCTTTCTGGTCCTATGGTTGTGAGTATGCGACCTATCCCTTATCCTTTGGTGTCTAAAGCCGTTCTTACGACAGGACGATTTCCAGCGGTGCACGGTTCTCCTGTCCACATCGGCGACCCTAAAGTCATTGGAATCAGCGACATTGGGAACCCTGATTTTGGAGATTCCGTACCTATTCATGAGGAAGAAGTTCCCGTATTCTGGGCATGTGGCGTGACTCCCCAAGCTGCATTAATGGCGAGTAAACCGCCCTTTGCCATTACTCACGCACCAGGACATATGTTTATTGCATCTGTAAAAGATTCCAATTACGCTATCTTCTAAAAATCATGGGGAAGAATTCTTCGAAGGACCTTTGCTTTTTTCTGGACCAGATGAACGAGTTCTTCCCCACTCTTTCCTAAATGCCTCGTGGAAGAGCTTCTCGTCCCATAAAGAACAGAATATCCCGTATGGTTCTTTTTGATGGCGTACCCATAATATCCCATAGAGAGAAGGGCCAGTTGGCTATCATAGTCTTCTATAGGAACTTCTATATGCTCGTGAATGCATACCTTTGGAAGAGCTTGAAGGTCTTTGTGGAGGATGAAGCGAAGATATCCTCCATATTTTTCTTTGAGATCCACTACAAGAAATCCAGATCGCAGCATATTTCTTAAACTATAATTATTGAGGGGGGAAATTGTAGTATGAAGATGGTAGCGATAAGGGTAGAGGAGGTTCTCTGCTTTTAAGAACGTGAAGTGTTGAATGTCATTCCCTCGAAAAGCTTTCTCTGTTATGCAAAAGTCCATAACAGCAATATGATTCCGTTCCTTATCAGGAAGGCGGAGATCTGCCAGGGCTTCTTCCACATATTTAGAACCAAAAGAAACTGCTCGCATGGCGATAAGAACTTCTTCTGCAAAAATTCCAATAACAAAACCTTGTCCTAATATACTTTCTTCAATAGTGTGTTCAGCACAAAAAATGTTCTCGTCACCAATGTCTTTTGCGATCTTTTTATGGAGGCTCAAAGCGAGGGAAATATCTTCTTTTCTCAAGAGCCTCATTTTACATAAAACATTACATCGAAAACCATGACTTTTCTTCACCAAGAAAAAGGTCTCTTTAAAAGTTCGTCTCATGCAGTCACCTCTTCCTATTTTTGGTAATATAAAAAACAAAGGTCAGAAAAGATATACTTCATTGAAATATGAAGTTATTATACACAAAAAATAAAAGTTTGCATGGGGGATGGTGTCCCTATGGCTGAACGTAAAAAAACAAAGTATGAGTAATTTGACCAATATTGACATATGATCCTTAAACAGTATAATTTTATTGGTCACTAAAGGTCACTAAAGGTCAGTGCGATTGGAGGAGTGAGAAATGAGAAAAGCAGTTGGTATTGATCTTGGAACTACAAACTCCGTTATAGCGATCATAGAGGGTGGTATGCCTTCTATTATTGCCAATGCTGAAGGTGGTCGAACGACACCATCTGTTGTGGCTTTTACCAAAGACGGAGAGCGTTTAGTTGGTACTATGGCAAAGCGCCAGGCAACCTTAAATCCTGATGGAACTCTTTACTCTGTAAAACGTTTTATTGGACGTACGTACGACGAAGTAACGTCGGAAATGAAGATTGTTCCCTATAAAGTGAAAGAAGGGCCCAATCGAGCTGTGCGTTTTGAGGTATGGGGAAAAGAATATGCACCAGAAGAGATTAGCGCCCAGGTATTGAGGAAGCTCGTAAATGATGCGAGCTCTTATTTAGGAGAGAGCATTACTGATGTGGTTATTACAATTCCTGCATATTTTAATGATGCCCAACGCCAGGCTACAAGAGATGCAGCCCTTATTGCAGGGTTAAACGTACTGCGTATTATTAATGAACCTACAGCCGCTGCTCTTGCTTATGGTTTAGATAAAAACAAGGAGCAGAAGATTCTCGTCTTCGATCTTGGCGGTGGAACCTTCGATGTGTCAATTCTGGATATAGGAGAAGGGGTGGTGGAGGTATTGGCCACTTCAGGTGACACTCATTTAGGTGGGGACGATTTCGATAAAGTATTAGTAGATTATATTGCCGATGAGTTTAAAAAAGAAAATGGCATTGATTTACGGAAGGACAGGCAGGCTTTGCAGCGATTATATGAAGCGGCCGAAAAAGCTAAGTGTGAACTGTCTGGTCGTACCTCAACAGAGGTGAATCTTCCTTTTATTACTGCTGATGATACGGGTCCTAAACATCTTACTATGACTATTACCAGAGCCAAATTCGATCAGTTGACGGAGCATCTTGTAAAACGTTGTCTCAAACCCATGGAAGATGCATTGTCATCGGCAAAACTACAACAGTCTGATATAGATGAAGTAGTGATGGTAGGGGGAGCTACTCGAATACCCGCAGTACAGGAGCTTGTGCGGAATTTTACGGGAGGTAGAAATCCCAATATGTCAGTGAACCCTGATGAAGTTGTGGCCATGGGAGCTGCTATCCAGGCGGGTATTTTAAAGGGAGAAATGAAAGATGTTCTTTTATTGGACATAATTCCTCTCTCTCTTGGCGTGGAGACTATGGGGGGAGTTATGACGAAGCTCATAGAGAAAAATGCTACGATCCCATATAAGAAAACAGAAATTTTTACCACCGCTGAAGATAATCAACCTGCTGTGGATATTGTTGTTTTGCAAGGCGAGCGAGAGATGGCAGCAGATAATAGAATTCTGGGGAACTTTAAGCTTGAAGGTATCCGTAAAGCTCCTCGTGGTATTCCTCAAATTGAAGTAACTTTCGACGTAGACGCAAATGGAATATTAAAAGTCTCAGCTCGAGATAAGGATACTAGTAAAGAACAGCAGATCACTATTGCTGGGTCCACGAACCTCGATAAAAAAGAGGTAGAGCGAATGGTTCAAGAAGCTCAGGAACATTCAGCGGAAGATCGAAAGAAGCGGGAAAAGGCCGATGCTCGTAACGAACTAGAATCTCTTTCTTATCAGTTGGAGAAGACTTTGAAAGAGAAGGAAAGTATGCTTGAAGAGACACAGAAAGTCAGGGTTCGTAACGCTCTTGAGGAAGCAAAGGCCCTTGCTAAAAATAGCGATGCCACTCTTGAAAATTTGCGAGTATCCATATCAGAACTTCAACAGACGTTTCAAACTGTTATGGCTGCTAAGACTCCTGGTACGAGCGGAGGAGAAGAAAAAGGTTCATCGAAAGAAGATGTGGTAGACGCCGAGTTTATTGATCCAGATGAAAAAAACGAAAGCTGACATATTGAGGATATTGAAAGTAGAAAGGGCCGGAACTCTTAGTTTCGGCCCTTTTCATCTCTTACTACTATTAACGGTATAATACATAGGTGTTATAGAGTTAGAGGGCTATAAAAGCACAAAAGAGGTGAGAGTTTTGGCGTTAAGCTTTGTTCCTTTATCCCTGAATTGTCGTGATGACTATATCGATCTCTTTTCCAAATCGTGTCAGAGAGCATCAGATTACAGTTTTATCAACATTTGGGCCTGGGCTGATGAAAGGGATTTTGAGTGGGCCTTTGATGAGGATCTTTGTTGGCTCCGGACAATGTCTCCCTCTCCCGCTCTTTGGGCACCTATTGGGCTTTGGAAAAATAAAGATTGGCGGAAAGTGTTAGAGAGCTATTTCCCGGCGGGGGCAGTTTTTTACAGGGTTCCAGAAATGTTGGCTCTTCAATGGCAAAAGGAGTTAGGAGATAGTGTAAAAATAGAAGAGGAACGAAGCGAGTGGGAATATATCTATCGTGTTTCGGAACTCATCTCTCTTTCTGGGAACCGCTTCCATAAGAAGAAAAATCTCTTGCAGCAATTTTTGCGAAGTTACGCATATACCTATGAACCTATTACTTCAAAAAATATCCCCTATATCTTAGAAATGCAGGAAAAATGGTGTAAGTGGAGAAATTGTGATGACTCCCCGGGCTTAAAGGCTGAAAGCGAAGCTGTTCATCGCATTCTGGAGCAGTGGCAGGTTATGCCCAACATTATGGGAGGAGTTCTTAAAGTAGATGGGCAAATGGTAGCTTATACTGTGGCTGAAAGTAGTGGAGAAGACACAGTAATTATTCATTTTGAAAAAGGACTAACAGATTATAAGGGGGTTTACCAAGCTATCAATCAAATGTTTTTGGAAAGGTCTGCTCATTCTTTTACGTGGGTGAATAGAGAGCAAGATATGGGAATTGAGGGGATCCGAAAGGCTAAGATATCGTATAATCCAGTATATTTTCTTAAAAAATTTATTGTTACATGGGATAGATAGTTTTTTACACAATATACCTTAGGAGGGACTATATATGCTCGATAAGGCAATAGATGGGCTTAAAGATGAACTCATAGCCGCAGTACAGGAATCGGTGCGTATTCCCAGTGTTGCAGGGGTTCCTGAAGAGGGTGCCCCCTTTGGGAGAAATGTGAAACTGGCACTTGATCATGCATTGAATGTAGCGTCTCAGCTCGGTTTTCGTGTTAAAAACGTGGATAATATGGCCGGGTACGGGGAATGGGGCGATGGGAAGGAGATCGTCGCCATATTGGGGCATCTTGATGTAGTTCCTGAGGGGACAGGATGGAAGTATCCTCCTTTTGGAGGAGAGATTCAAAATGGCATTATTTGGGGACGAGGGGTTCTTGACGATAAGGGGCCTACTATTGGTGCTCTTTTCGCATTAAAGGCTATTAAAGATCTCAATATCTCACTGAAACGACGGATTCGTATAATTTTTGGAACGAATGAAGAGTCGGGAAGCCAGTGTATGGCTCGTTATATACAAACAGAGGAACTGCCGGCAGCCGGATTTACTCCTGACGCAGAGTATCCTATTATTTACGCGGAAAAGGGGGTTCTAACCTTAACGTGTCATTTTCCCTTCTCTGGTGACGGTCCTGTAAAAATTGTTTCCTTTAAGGGAGGGGTTGCTCCTAATGTAGTAGCGGCTACGGCTCAGGTCGTTATTCGCGCTTCTGCAGAAGAGAGGAGACGAATTGCTTCAATAGTGGATGCATGGAATGGGCCGGAGCGGAGTGGCTTTAAAATAGTAGAGGATGGAGTAAAGGGAACAATTACTATTGAGGTGCAAGGAGTTCCCGCCCATGGAAGCACGCCTCACCTTGGTGTCAATGCCATTCTCTGTCTTGTGGATATTCTTTCATCCATGGACCTCATGAAGAGTCAAAAACAGTTTATTCACGCCCTTTCATCCCTTATAGGAATGGAAACTGATGGAACATCGCTGGGAATAGCCATGAATGATGATATATCTGGAGCTCTTACCCTGTGCTTAGGCACAATAGACGGGAATGAGTCTGATGTCCATTTTACTTTAAATATCCGTTACCCAGTGACAAAAAAAGATTCTCTCGTTCTTGACCCATTGAGAGAAGCTTTGGAAAAAGAGGGAATAGCCGTTACAGATGTTCGACATGCAGCTCCCTTGTATATGGACCCAGAGTCTCCCCTGATTCGCACTCTCCAGAAGGTTTACAAAGAACAGACAGGTTTAAATCCTGATCTTTTAGCTATTGGTGGAGGGACGTATGCCAAATCCGTGCCTAATGTGGTGGCCTTTGGCCCTATTTTCCCAGGGCAAAAGTATACTATCCATGAGGAGAATGAGTGTTGGTCCATAGAAGACCTCATGAAAAACGTAAAAATCATGGCCCATGCTATGGTGGAACTAGCACGGTGATGTAAAGAAAGTTTGAACCGAGTTATGACGACGGTAGGGAGAGGCGACTTGACTCTCTGGTGCCATGCTAGGTCCTATATGAGCGGATCACTTTGTTGGCGGTGCTGAAGGAGGTAGCCCTGATGAAGCGAGAGAGGATTGTCATTATTGGGGGCGATGCAGCTGGAATGTCAGCTGCAGGACAAGTGAGGAAACGCCGTCCTCACGCAGAAATTCTTGTCTACGAACGATCCCCTCATACATCTTATTCAGCTTGCGGTATACCTTACTACGTGGCGGGTCTTGTTGATAATGAGCAAAAACTTATTGTTCGTACTCCTAAAGAGTTTATGCAGAAGCAGAATATTCAGGCTCGGATTTCACATGAGGTTCTCTCTGTGGATTTTCATAACCGCGCCATCTCGGTTCTTAACCATCAAACGGGAGAGATATTTACAGATACATACGATCAGCTTCTTTTTGCCACTGGAACTCAGCCCATCCTCCCGCCCATCCCTGATTTAGAGGGAAAGGGCGTTTTTGCCCTCAGCGTTCTTGAAGACGGTCTCAATCTTCAGCGTTACATAGAAGAGAAAGGACCTCGAAATGTGGTGGTAGTGGGTGGCGGGTATATAGGCCTTGAAATGGCGGAAGCTTTTTGTATCAGACAAATGAATGTCTGCCTTGTAGACCGCTCGTACCAGGTTATGAATACTTTCGATATGGATATGGCGGATCTCATAGCTGAAGCTATTCGTTATGTAGGAACCACTCTCTATCTTGGTGAAACCATGAAAGGAGTGGAGCGAGAAAAGGGAAATATCAAAGCTGTAATTACCGATCAGCGAACTATCCCTGCTGATTTAGTGGTCCTTGGCCTGGGAGTTCGACCGAATTCAAAATTGGCGAAGGAAGCAGGGTTACCTCTTGGGTACAAAGATTCTATTCGAGTAGACGAGTTTCTGCAGACGGAAGAGGAGGGTGTATGGGCAGCTGGTGACTGCTCACAAACGTGGCATAGAGTAGCGAACCGCCCTTTTTGGGTTCCCCTCGGATCTGTAGCTAATAAAACTGGTCGAGTGGCTGGCATGAATATGGGGGGAGAATGTGAACGTTTCCCTGGGGTAGTGGGGACAGCCGTGAGCAAGCATTGCGATCTAGAAGTGGCTCGAGCAGGCCTTTCAGAAAAAGAACTGGAAGACCTGGGGATGCGCTATGAAACAGTAACAATTAGAAGTCATGTTCGAGCTGGATATTATCCAGAGCCAGGAACTATTAATGTGAAGATGATCGCGGAAGTTCCCGGAGGGCGGATTCTAGGAGCGCAAATTGTTGGTACCCATGGTTCAGCAAAGCGAATCGATGTAGTAGCTGCGGCTCTTTCTGCCGGTATGACTGCCCGTGAACTTGTAAACCTTGATCTGGGATATGCTCCCCCTTTTTCTCTTCCCTGGGATCCTATTCAGATAGCGGCTCGTCAGTTCCTTTAGTAATGAAGTGCACCCCGAAAGGTGGACATAGAATCCAGCATTTGGAGGTGCACTTCAAAAAACTATTTAGATGGGTTGACTCTATTCAGTTGCTGTTTGAACATCCAACGAGCCAATTCTTGACGGAGAGAAAGAATTTTTTCATGAAGAGCTGTTGCTTTGTTCCGATCGACTTGAGGCTCAGATAGTTCGAGCTGGAGTTGAAGATGGGACCTTCTCATTTCATTCCACTTGTTTTGTATTTCTTGGGGGATATTGGCAGCGTTCTGGCGATTTCTGTTAGGAGACATCCATCGAGTGCCTTCTCTCATGTTGCCTTCCATAAAGTGATGCCTGTACATAGTTCCCCTACAGGAGTACCCATCAAATCCGTATCGGTCCCCCCAGCCTCCATGAGCCCAAGCAATTCCTGTTGCCATAACAGCTATCAACCCGGCAAGAACAACTATTTTCTTCATCTCTAAATGCCTCCTCCTTGCTTTTTAATAGGAGTATAAAACCCCCATGGAGTTTAGAGATCGTAGAAAACTACATGGTTTTGTTACGCATATTTACTTATTTTAAGACAGCGTCATTTTTTACGGCCACGCCAGAGTTCCCCCCTCTGGAATGAAGAGCTTCCACAACCTCCATGCCAATAAGCCCTCCACCTTATCACCACAGTTTTTTACAGATCCGCCATCAATAGCTGCTTGCATTGCCAAGGTATCGGACATTGACCATAACGTAAACACGCTCTCCAAATTCGCCCCCTGCCTCTGCCGCCTCCATTAGGGGGGCTATATGTAACACGGGTATATTGATGTTAGAGAGAGCCTATGTTTCCTCTATTTGGTGAAAGCTGGCAACATCTATCTTTTTTTTCTCTATAATATGACGAATACTCTCTTCTTTATCGCAGGGATAACTACATGCTAAACCACAGCTTGCCGAAAGTTGCCGCGGAACGGGAATTATTTTTACGTCCAGTCCTTCTTTCCTACAGATCTTCTCGAACATAAGTGCCATACTTGTGACATGGAAAGTAGCCAGGCATTTCATGATTTTTCTCAGACACCTCCCCAAAATAGATTGATACATAGAGAGTATATCCTCTTTAGAGAAAAATTTATTGTACAGTTTTTCACGCTATTTATGGATTAAAAGTGATATTATTGCTGTTTGATGATACATTTGATCAGAATTCCTTGACGATAGATAAAAATCGTGGTATGAAAGGATAAATTTTCAGAAAGAGGCGGAGTCTTTTATGAATTTGTCTTTATTTATCAGTTCTGTTTTTTCTTTTTTCTTTTTTGCTTTTTGGTATCGACGCGGGGGGGCTTTCTGAGCCGACCGGCGCAGGTCTTCTTTTGGCGCTTAGGCCAGGACCCCCAGAAAAGGGGTCCTGGCCTTTTTTATTTTTATAGCCCGAGAAAGGAGAAGAGGGATAGGGCTTTGAAATCAATATTTTTTGGCATTTATTTAGAGGAGGTACAATTATGGATGCGGTGAGTGCTCTTTTAGTAATAGCACTGGTATATGCGGTGGGAGACGTTGTCGCCCAAAAAACAAAAGCTATATGTTCCATGCTCTTTGTATCAGGCATTGTCTTCATGGTTGGGTTTTGGTCGGGGATTCCCACCACTCTTTTTGAGGATGCAGTCATTGTAAAGTTCTCTTTAGCTCTCATTCCCATGCTCATGGTTCATATGGGAACGTTAATGAAATTGAGAGATTTAAAAGATGAGTGGAAAACTGTTCTTATCGCTTTGGCTGCCATTATAGCAGCAGCTATTGCCTTGTTCTTTTTAGCCGCTCCTATTATTGGTAAACAATATGCTCTTACGGCAGCGGGGCCCATCTCTGGAGGGGTTGTAGCTACTCTTATTATGAGTGAGGCGGCAAAAGCCAAGGGATTGGAGTCTGTGCTGGTTTTTGTGACCCTTTTGTTGGTTCTTCAGAATTTTGTTGGTCTTCCTATAGCTTCTATTTGTCTTTCCAGAGAAGGACGACGTTTGCGAGATATTTTCCGAAAAGGAGAGCAAGGACAGGCAAATCTGCATGCTCAAGTGAAAAGTGATCCAGAACAGCCCACATGGAGATTGTTCCCCCCAACGCCAAAAGATCTTCGTACGCCTTTTATCCTTCTTATGAAAGCCATGTTAGTAGGGTGGCTCGCAGTTTGGTTTGCAAAGGTTCTTGGTGGAGTAATCAATCAATTTGTTATGGCTCTTATTTTCGGCATTATTTTTTATGAGATAGGGTTTCTTGAACATAAGATTCTTGATAAGGCAAATTCCACGGGGTTGGCTCTTTTTGCTCTTTTGGTTCCTATTTTTATGAGCCTCAACAAAGCAACCCCTCAAATGGTGGCTTCTCTTATAATACCTATTGTAGTAGCCTTTGCTATATCGGTTGTAGGAATAGTAGCAGTGGCCTTTCTTTCTGCTAAGATTTTTGGTTATTCTTGGGAGATGAGCCTTGCTATAGGTGTTTGTTGCCTTTTTGGTTTCCCTGGTACTTTTATCGTCTCTCAAGAAGTAGCTAATGCGGTAGGGGAGACATCAGAGGAAAGAGATTTTATTTTGACAGGGATCCTTCCTAAAATGTTAGTCTCTGGGTTTACAACTGTTACGATCGCTTCTGTATTTTTAGCTGGATTTTTAGTCAAATTCATATAAGAAGGTGCTTGCTTTATGATTTATGCTCAAATTGCTTTGTGTGCCGAGGAAATAGAACAAAAAGTAATAGAACTAAGGCGGGATTTCCATGCTCATCCGGAACTTCCCTGGAAAGAAGTAGAAACTTCTAAAAAAATAGAAGAAATTCTTCAATCTCTTGGATATGAAAATATTCGTCGAGGTTTTGGAGGAACAGAGAGTGGGGTAGTGGCGGATATAACGGGAAAAGCGGATGGGCCTACCCTCGCTCTTCGTGCAGATATTGATGCCCTTCCCCTTCAGGAGGATGTGGATGTACCATGGAGATCTACTTGTGATGGAGTAATGCACGCCTGTGGTCATGATGCTCATGCTGCCATTCTTTTGGGTGTCGCCCACATATTGGCCTCCTTGAAAGAGCAAATCCCTGGCCGAGTCCGGCTCATATTTCAGCCTGCAGAAGAATCAGGAGTCCGATCTGGTGCCAAGCAGCTTATTGAAGAAGGGGCCCTTGATGGCGTAGATGCTATTGGAGGTCTTCATGTCTGGAGTCCCTTACAGACGGGGAAGGTTGGTTTTCGAAAAGGGGCTATGATGGCTTCAGCGGATATTTGGGATATTTATGTGAAGGGGCGAGGTGGTCATGGTTCCAGACCTCACGAAGCAGTAGATCCCACTATTGCTGCAGCTACGATGATATCCACTGTCCAGACGATCGTGAGCAGGGAGATTGACCCTCTTGAGACAGTGGTAGTAAGTGTCGGGAAGCTGGAGTCGGGAACAGCTCCTAATATTATTCCCGAAACGGCTCATATCCAGGGGAATATACGCACAACCAGCCCTGTTATTCGAGATAGTATGGAAGAGCGGCTTCGACGAATTGCGGGCGGTATAGCTTCAGCCCTTCGTTGTGAGGCGAAGGTCGCCTTTACTCCCGTATACCCTGTGACGGTGAATAATGATGCTATGGCAGACATGCTTCTTGACGTCGTGAAAAAGGGAAAGGGAGAAGAGAGTTATGAAGAAGTTGCCACTGTTATGGGGTCTGAAGATTTTAGCTTTTATCAGCAGAAGGTGCCTGGAGTCTTTTGCTTTCTAGGTATGGGAGATCCCGCAAAAGGAAGTGACGCACAACATCATTCACCCCAGTTTCAAGTTAACGAGGATGTGCTGAAAGAAGGTGTGATTCTCCTTTCTTCTTTTGCCTTTCACTTCTTTCAGACATCGTCGTGCTAAGTAAGGCAAAAAATTTTTGATTATGGTACATTTAACCATAGCGGCATAATCAAGAACAGAATAGAGGTGGAGAAAGATTATGAAGTCTCTACGGGAACCTTATAGAGGCTGCCAGGTTGCAGATCTCGATACTCCTTCTCTCTTGGTAGATCTTAATGTGATGGAGAGAAATATCCGATGGATGCAGGAAAAAGCTAACATATCGGGAGTGAAGTTTCGGCCTCATGTGAAAACCCATAGAACTCCCGATCTGGCTAAAAAACAGGTAATGGCTGGGGCGCAAGGAATTACTGTGGCAAAGCTCGGAGAAGCGGAGGTTATGGCCTCTGCTGGCATTAATGACATTTTTGTAGCCAACGAAATTGTTGGTGATATTAAAATGGAACGGCTTCTTGCCTTAAGCCGAAGAGTTCGGATTGCTGTGGGTGTGGATAGCGCGGAACACATAAAAATGTTGGCTGAAGCCTTTGATGGAGAAGCCCGTCCTTTGGATGTCATGATCGATATAGATACAGGAGATCATCGAACAGGCGTAGCTCCTGGAGAAGAAGTTTTGGAACTGGCACGTCTTATTCTTTATCGGGATTCCGTGAGGCTGAGGGGTCTTTTTACCCACGATGGTCATAGCTATGAAGCGAATGATTTGGCAGAAATCAGAGCCATCTCTTTAAAAAGCCAACAAGATGTGATCGAAACAGCGACGTTATTAAGAAGAGAAGGCATTGCTGTAGAGGAATTAAGTGTCGGCTCTACTCCGTCCCTCTTGGTTTCAGATATTGTACCTGGTGTTACAGAAATTCGTCCAGGTACCTATATCTTTATGGATGGAGACCAAGCGCAGGTTATTGGTTCATATCAACACTGTGCCCTTTCGGTCTTGGCGACAGTTATAAGTTGCCCGTCACCTGACAGAGTGGTTCTTGACAGTGGTACGAAAGCCCTCACTTACTTTGTACAGCGTCATGGCATAACACGAAGTAAGGGGTTTGGTGTTCTTAAAGAGCGGTTATCTGTTTATCTTTATAGTTTATCTGATGAGCACGGCCTTTTCGCCCCGCCTCAAGATATGTCTTTTCATATTGGAGATAAGGTTGAGATTATTCCTAACCACGCTTGCCCTACATGTAATTTATATTCGGTTATGTATGGGGTCAGAAATGGAGAGGTGCAAGAAGAGTTCAAAATTTTAGCAAGGGGAATGTCACGATAAAAAAGCCTGTCTTCAAACGAAGTACACCCCAAATGCTGGATTCCTGTCCGGCTTTTGGGGTGCACTTCATTCATCAAAAAGAAGAGCTTTCCTGGTTTTAGATGTTTTTGTCTATCTGGCGCAGTATTTCTTCTCGCAATTTATTGAGAGGAATGCCGGTCTCCCTGGAGATGCGCTTCAGGTCATCGTATTCAGGATTGACACGAAGGCGCTCCTTTCCCCACCAAGCTTCTTTAATGCGGACAAGGCCAAAAGTTGTCTCAATTGGAGTAATGTGATGATGTAGCTTTATTCGATCCACTTTATATCGACGAAGTCCTAAGGTTGTTGTTCCTTTGAGGATTATTTCGGCAGCCTTCTCTTCCATATTCTCCGACACGAGGCAGCAAAGCCGAATAGCGGGGCGGCCTTTCTTCATGATAATAGGATCAAGCCATACATCCATAGCCCCAGCAGAGAAAAGACGCTCCATTACTGGCTCGTAATATTGGGGATTCATGTCATCGATATTTGTTTCTAACACGATCCCCTCATCTCGTAAAAAAGGTTCTTCCTTAGTAGCGGTGGAAGATTTTCCTTCGTTCTCTCTTTCAAGAAGAATGGCTCGCAGGAAGTTAGGAAGATCACTTTCCCGTTCTCCAAGGCCTCGTCCACTGCGAAGAATAATTCCCTCAGGTATGTTCCCAAATTCGTGGGCAAACATTTTTACGAGCAGAGCTCCCGTGGGTGTAACTCGCTCCATAGGACTTCCCGCAGAATAAATAGGAATGCCCGCCAAAAGCTGTTCCGTTGCTGGAGCTGGCACAGGAAGGATTCCATGTGCACATTCCACGGTGCCACTCCCAACGTTAAGAGGAGAACATACAATTTTATCTGGAGAGAGCATCTCTATAAGTACACAGGCCCCCACTATATCCATAATGGAGTCGACAGCCCCTACCTCGTGAAAGTGTACCTTTTCTGGCGGGAGGCCGTGAACCTTCCCTTCCGCTGTGGCCAAAAGGAGAAAAGCCTTTTTACTCTTGTCTTTTACTTCTTGGGAAAGACTGCTTTTATCGATAATCTCCCATATGTCCATGAGACCTCGATGGGGGTGATCTTCGCTACTTTCTATCTTCACGCTGATGCCGGAAAACCCTTTCCGAACTACATCAGAAACGAGAATGTTATACCCTTCGCCCTGATGGTGGACATGTTCATGCCCATGGTCGTGATAATGTCCATGAGGAATGTGCAGTGTGCTCATCTTCCTCAAAAACTCGTCTCTATCTAGGCCGAGGTCGAGAAGAGCTCCGAGAAACATGTCTCCTGAAATGCCGGAGAAGCAGTCTAAGTAAAGAATTTTCATTGGCTGTCCATCCTTCCTATTCTGTTCATTCTACAATCCATTTTCGCCCCCACTCGTATCCTTCCAGATCGAGTAAGATTTGTTTAAAACCTGCATCTCTTATTATCCCTATAACCTCTTCCCTTTTGGACAAAATCTGCTCAAGTTGAGGCAGTGGAACCTGTAGGCAGGCTATATCTTTAAAAACTCGTATTCGAACTTGGCGAAATCCTGCCTTTCGTAGATTCCATTCCCCCTTAGCTACCTGGGCACATTCCCAAGCTTGCAGTTCATGCCCTTCCGGAAATCTTGTGGCCAGACAAGCTGTTGGTTCCTCGTTCCACCATGATATTCTTAAATCCCTAGCGAGTTCGCGTACTTTTTGTTTCGTTATGTTTGATTGCGCTAAAGGCGAGAATATCTGGGGTATGCCCTGTAAGACTTTTGTTCCCAAACGGGAAGGATCTTTCAGGTCATCGGCGTTGGAACCTTCAAGGATAAGGTCTGCTTTAAGAGAGCGGGCTACGTCTAAAAGTTCTGTGGCACGGGCTTTTTTACAGTACCCGCATCGCTCCGCGCTGTTTTTCATAACCTCTTCTATATAAAGTTCTGGGCCTGGGAGAGGCTTTAGCGTGACCCCGAGACTGTGACAATATTGAATGCCTCGTTCCATTTCTTCCGCAAAATGGAGGAAGGACCTGAACATAACGGCGTGTATTTTTTGTGGGGGGATGAGAGACGCCATAATGCCCACAAGAACTGAGCTATCAATTCCCCCTGAAAATGAGATGACACAACAACGACTCTTCTCCAGTTTCTCCAAAATGTCCTTTTTTAGGTATTTGCTTATAACATCACGACTCAAATCTCTCACCTGCTCTCTCGATTACATTTCATGATTGTACCATCCAGAAATGAAAAAAATCTAAAAGGGGAGAATAGATAAAAACTCTTCCTCGTCGCCTAGGGATGTTAAGGGGGGATCTATGGCCGAAATATCGAATTAATGAGGGAGAGGCTTCGTCAGCTCTTTATAAAAGCAGACAAAGCCCCTCAGAAAAACTTTTCCAAGGAGCTTTGTCTGCAATCTGAGGCGACGATTCCATCGTCTTTCTCTCGCTTTAAGAATACCCTGTGTTATGAATTTTAGATTCTAGCAACTCCTGTTTTTCTCGCAGCTCGGGCAACTGCTTCCGCTACAGCGGAGGCGACGCGAGGGTCCAGAGCTTCAGGAATAATGCGTTCTGGAGAAAGTTCATCATCAGAAATAAGGGCTGCTATGGCATGACTGGCAGCCAGTTTCATTTCCTCGTTAATTTCCTTTGCTCGAACGTCAAGAGCGCCACGGAAAATACCGGGGAATCCGAGGCAGTTGTTGATTTGGTTGGGGAAATCACTGCGTCCTGTGGCTATAATAGCGGCTCCTCCGGCTTTGGCCTCGTCGGGATAGATTTCGGGAGTGGGGTTGGCCATAGCGAAGATAATAGAATCTTGAGCCATGGTTTTTACCATCTCAGTGGTAATAACGCCAGGAGCGGAGATACCAAGGAAAATATCGGCATTTTTAAGGACATCAGCCAGATTCCCTTTCTCTTTTGAAGGGTTTGTGTGCTGAGCGATTTCTTCTTTGGCCCAGTTCATATTATTGGGTCGTCCTTCGTAAATAGCACCGCCGCGATCGCAGAGAATAACATTTTGCGCTCCAGCAGAGAGAAGGAACCGGCAGATAGCGATTCCCGCTGCTCCAGCACCACTCATTACGATCTTTACGTCCTCTATCTTTTTCTTCACTATCTTCAAGGCATTGATGATACCTGCAAGAACAATAACAGCGGTACCATGCTGATCATCATGGAAAACAGGGATGTCACATATTTCTTTAAGACGCCGTTCAATTTCAAAACAGCGTGGAGCTGAAATATCCTCGAGGTTTATGCCGCCAAAAGAAGAAGTGATAAGAGCTGTTGTTTGTACTATCTCATCAGGATCTTGAGATTTAATGCAGATGGGGAAAGCGTCAACTCCGGCAAATCGCTTGAAGAGCACGGCTTTGCCCTCCATAACGGGAAGAGCTGCTTCTGGCCCAATATTTCCCAGCCCTAAAACTGCAGACCCATCGGTAACAACGGCAACCATATTTCCTTTGGAGGTTACTTCATAAACAGCGTCGGGATTCCGTTTAATTTCGTTGCAAGGTTCCGCAACGCCAGGAGTGTAGGCAATGGATAGATCGGCCATACTTTCCACGGGAAGTTTGCTCGTGATTGCTACTTTTCCTCTCGTCCGACGATGTGCTTCCAGTGCTTGTGCATAGATTTCTTCTTTTCTCATTGTGTCCTCCTTGTAGGTGTTCTTTGTGAGAGAAAGTTACAAAACTCGACGAATAGTGTCGATGATCTCCCCATCTCAATATTCTACTTGTCCAACCACCTTTTCGTCTCGGGTTAATGGGACAGGATTTCCCGTAATTTTTCTTGATATTTGCTGTAATTCGTGAGCATCCCTCTACAGGAGGGTTTGCTTTTTCTAAACGTTCCTGTAGATCTCCCCGAAAAGGATTAACAGCCATTACCCGATCAGTTACAGGAACATCCTCTGTTTCCCCGGGCTCCTTTTTGTCTTTAAAATCTCCGTGATACAATTATCGAAAGAGCTTTTACGGAGGTGACATGGTGGTCGGCAACAAAAGAAAAATTATACTTCTGTGCTCTTTCATTCTTATTCTCGCACACATTCCAGCTTTTGCTTCGGGACGGGATGAAATTGTGTTTGAGCATCTTTCCTTGGAGAAAGGCTTATCACAGACCACCGTGAATGCCATTTTGAAAGACCACCGTGGATACATGTGGTTTGGAACTGATGGTGGGTTGAACCGCTACGATGGTTATACATTTCGGGTGTTTCGACATGAGCCCTTTTCCACTACATCCCTGTCGAACAATATTGTAACGTCTTTATATGAAGATGCAGAGGGTTTTTTATGGGTGGGAACTTTCGGTGGTGGGCTGAATCGTTTTGATCCTGTTACCGAAACTTTTCGTGTGTATCATTATCCACCTAACTCGAAAACGTTTCCTCCTATAGACCTGATCTCTAAAGTAATTGGAGACAAAAAAGGAAATATTTGGGTAGGAACATTCCAAAAGGGGCTTGCACGTTTCAATCCTTCAAACAACACGTGGAGTATCTTTAAAAGTGACGATGAATCAGGGCTGGGCGGGAATAAGATCACTGCTTTTTTTGTTGATACAACAGGAACGTTGTGGGTAGGGACTGATGGAGGGCTGAGTGAGTATAAAGGGAATGATATTTTCCAGACCTATCGACCGACTGTCTTTCCCTACGTTGCCATTACGGCTATTACTGATGGGCGGAAGGGAGATCTTTGGGTTGGGACGGAGTCTGGTCAACTCTATCTCCTCCACACGCGGGAAAAATGGTTTGAGTATATTCCTCTTGTAGATGAAAACAACAGAGTTGTTTCTTCAAGTACCATTACGGGTTTATATCAAGATATCTTTGAAGACCTGTGGATTGTCACAGATGGAGGGGGACTTCTTCGGTATGACCGAGGAACGAAGCAGGTCCTGACCTATCAGATAGAAAGAGACAACCCTCATTCCTTGCGGGATAATAAGATCCGGGCCATTTATGGCGATAGAAAAGATACGATCTTTCTGGGAGATCTTACAGGTATCGTGTGGCTGGGCACCCATTCCGGAGGGGTAGAGAAATTTCATCTGAAGCGCCCCTTCCAACGATACAATGGCAAGTCTTTTCTTATCCGTCAAGTGTCGGGTGATAATGTGTATGCGGTCTATAAAGAGGGGTACGATTCTTTATGGGTAGGTACCTATGGAAATGGGATCAAGGTTATCATGAATAATGGAACCGTTCAGCATTATCGCCATAATCCAGATAATTCTCAAAGCGTATCCAGCGATCGAGTGCTTGCCTTTTTCCGCGATAGAGAGGGAACAATGTGGGTTGGAACAGATAATGGCCTTTGTCGTTTCAACAGATCAAATCAAGACTTTACTCTCTTTCTGAATCAGCTTTCTGAATCCTCTCTTAGTGGAAGTAACAAAATAACTTCCATATTGGAAGATTCAAACGGTACTTTCTGGGTTGGCACAATGGAAGGTTTGTATCGTTTCCTTCAGGAAGAAGGTCTTTTTTATTCTATCCCATGGTCGTCTCCCATAGCAGATGTTTTAAAGAAAGATCTTATTTCCTGCTTATTTGAAGATAGCCAAAAGATCTTATGGATAGGGACTGTAAGCAATGGTTTTTATTGTATCGATCTTCAAAATAACAGTGTGAAACACTATTTCTATGATCCCGCCAATTCCCGAAGTTTTCCGGGGAATAGAGTCTTTTCTATTTATGAAGACCGTGATGGGACTTTTTGGATAGCGACAGCTGAGGGGCTCTGCCGTTTCGATAGGAAGCATGAAATTTTTTCCCTTCTTACATCAAAAGATGGCTTTGTGAGCGACTCCATTCGAGGAATCTTGGAAGATAATTATAAAAATTTGTGGATCAGCACCGGGAATGGACTTTCTCGATACGATATTAAAACAGGCACAGTTCGGAATTACAATTTGGGGGATGGACTTCAGGCAAAGGAATTTAATGCGACTGCTACTTTTAAAGATTCTTTCGGTCGCATGTATTTTGGGGGCATTAATGGTTGTAACAGCTTCTTCCCCACAGATGTCTGGGAAAACTCCCATGTTCCTCCTATTGTCATCAACCGAGTATTGGTTATGAATAAACCGCTTCAGCCCTACCGTACGAAAGATGGGAAGCCTTGGGCGATCCTCAGTTATAGAGATAATTTTCTTTCCATAGATTTTTCAGCTCTTGACTATACCCATCCTGAGTCGAATCAGTACCGCTATAAACTGGAAGGTTTTGATACGGACTGGGTTTCGGCAGGGAATCGACATTATGCTCATTACACCAATCTTCCACCTGGAAGGTATACGTTTAAAGTTGTGGGTTCAAATAATAATGATGTTTGGAACAAAGAGGGAACATCATTGCTTTTGGATGTAGTTCCGCCTCCGTGGAAGACTCCGCTAGCCTATGTTGGATATATGTTTTTGGCCGTTATCCTCTTCTGGTTCGTACAGAAATATCTCAAGAACCGACAGGAGAAGGAGACGGAACGAAGGTTGCGGCTTGTTACGGAAAAAAATAATGAACAGCTTCGTTGTATTAATACGAAACTTGAAAAGGCTCGTTTGCAGGAGGAGGCATATCGCGATCAATTAAGGGGCTTAGCTTCAGCCCTTTCTATGGCAGAGGAGAAAGAACGTCGACGTATTGCAGAAGAGGTACATGATTCTATCGGTCAAAATCTGGCTTTAACAAAGATTCGACTTGCCTTACTCTCAGAGTGTGTAGAAGAGAGGCAGATAAAAGATGATATTAATGGTATTTTACAAACACTTGAGGGCTCTATTCAAAGTACGAGAACGTTGACCTTTGAGTTAGGTTCACCAGTGCTCTACCGTTTAGGTTTTCCAGCCTCTGTGGAATGGCTTGCTGAAAAGATGGAAGAAAACTATGGCCTCCAGGTATCGTACGAAAACCGCGGCCTTCCCGAAAAAATGAATGATGACTTAAAAGCCTTTCTTTTCAGGGCACTACGAGAGCTTCTTATGAATGTAGTGAAGCATTCCGGAGTTCGGCAGGCTCATGTTAAAACGTCTTGTTCTGCCGGAACCATTTGTCTCACGGTGTCTGATTCGGGAAAAGGATTCGATGCTCACTCAATTGATGACGGGATCTCTAAAAAACAAACTTTTGGTCTCTTCAGCTTGAGAGAGCGCCTTTGTTCTCTGGGTGGGCACTTGGTCATCACCTCGAAGGAAGGGAAAGGCGTCCGTATAACTATATTTGTGCCAGTTAATTCCTTTAAATAACGAGAGGAGTGTACGGCATGACAATTCGCATCTTACTTGCCGATGATCATCAAATAGTGCGGGAAGGATTACGTCTTCTCATTGAACGGCAACCAGATATTTCTGTTGTTGCCGAAGCTGGGGATGGTTTTGAAGCAGTGGCTTTGGCAGAGTCGTTTCGCCCTGATATTGTAGTTATGGACATAAAAATGCCTGGAATGGATGGAATCGAGGCAACAGAAGAGCTTCAGATTCGGGCTCCTGAAACGAAAGTGGTAGCTCTTTCTATGTATGCAGATCGCAACTTTATTTCTGAAATGCTTCGGGCAGGAGCGAAAGCGTTTCTTCTAAAAGATTGTGCCTCTACCGAGTTGGTTGAAGCCATAAGGACAGTCTATGAAGGACGAATATACCTTGGACCAAGCGTATCGAAAATAGTAGCGCGCATGTACGTGCATTTTGTACAGCAGGGAACGTCTCCGGGAGAGGAAAAACTTACAGCCAGAGAGCGGGAGGTATTAATACATCTCGCAGAGGGGAAGACCAATAGAGAGATAGCAAATCTCCTTCATCTGAGCGTAAAAACCATCGGTACCCATCGGCAGAACATCATGCGAAAACTTGGTCTTGAGACCATAGCAGATTTAGTGAAATATGCTATTAGAGAAGGTCTCATTTCCTCAGATCAACAGTAGTTAAAGCTTGTGAGGGGAAGGGTGAAGCGAAGGATGTTATACAGAGAAACTTCCGAAGGACAAGAAGAGTACAGATCCGAAGCGAAGGCAGGAGCATTTGGGAAAGAAAATTTCATTATAGGGAGTCGTGTCCATTTGCGACAAGGGGTTCGGTTATGACTCTTCACAGAGACGCGAAAAATATTGTTCAGTATGCTATCGACGCTGTTTTACCAGAGCGTGCGGTACGGGAGCAGCTTCGGAAGAAACCTTGTAAGGGGCGAATTATTCTTGTTTCTATAGGGAAGGCTGCCTGGCGCATGGCAAAAGCCGCTGTAGATGAGGTAGGGGATCAGATAGAAAGAGGTATCGTCATTACAAAGTATCATCACAGCCGTGGCCCTCTTGCTAACCTCTCTATTTGGGAAGCGGGGCACCCTCTGCCAGATGAAAATTCTTTAAAGGCTACATCAGAAGCGCTGAAAATTACCAAAAACCTTTCTGCAGACCATCAGGTACTCTTTCTTGTTTCTGGAGGTGGTTCCGCTCTTTTTGAGAAACCTAAAGAAGGAGTAACCCTTGAAGATTTTATAGAAATTACAGATCAAATGCTCCGTTGTGGCGCCAATATTGTGGAAATAAATGCAATTCGTAAACGTCTTTCCGCTGTAAAAGGTGGGCAATTTGCCCAATGGGTAGCTCCAGCTCATATTTACTCTATTGTCCTTTCTGATGTTTTAGGAGATCGCCTCGATAGCATCGCTTCTGGTCCTGCTTATCCTGATATCTCTACGTCTAGACAAGCTTTAGAAATTGTTTCTCGTTACAATCTCTCCATGAAACCTTGTTTCTTTAAGATCCTTGAAGAGGAGACGCCGAAAAAAGTAAGCAATGTAGAAACATTTATTTCAGGGAGCGTAAAAACCCTCTGTGAAAAGGCTGCGGAGAAGGCTCATGATCTCGGATATAAAACTTTTATTTTGACGACAACACTTAACTGCGAAGCAAGAGAAGCGGGGACTTTTTTAGCTTCGATAGCGAGAGAAGAAAGAGCCTATTCTCGTCCGCTTGAGCCTCCTTGCGCCATTATATTGGGTGGAGAGACAATTGTTCACTTGAAAGGGAAGGGGAAAGGGGGCCGTAACCAGGAAATGGCTTTGGCTGCGGCTTTGGAGATACAGAATATGCCTGGCGTTGCTCTTATTTCTGTTGGATCTGATGGCACCGATGGGCCTACTGATGCTGCTGGAGGTATAGTGGATGGGAAGACAGTTGAAAAAATATATCATAGAGGAGCAGATCCCTACACCCTACTTGAAAACAACAATGCCTACCACGCCTTACACATGGCGAACAGCCTCATAAAAACAGGTCCAACTGGCACGAATGTGAACGATCTTACAGTGTTGCTCGTAAAGAAGCTGTAACGGGCTGACCAGGCACGTATTTCCCCTCTTTTGTTTCATCCTTTTTTTGATAAAATGTTTCTTTGGAGGGGTGTCTTTAGGGGGAAATTAAGCATTAAATATGTCTTAATAGTGAATTTGCAATATCATTATCATTGCTTGGGTCTAACGTATTATATCTAAGTTCTTGGTTTGCTGAGAAATATCATCCTTTGTGGCATTTAAAGGAGATATTTTCAGTTATTTGCTGATATCATTTTATAGTGACTGTACCTAAGATTTGACATAGGTAGTACAATAACAAAGGAGGGTGCAGTCGGATGCGAGAAAAGAAAAGAAAGTTTGGTCTTCTTCCACGTCTCATTATTGCAATTGTTTTAGGAATATTATTTGGAGCTTATATGCCAGAAGTAGTAGTTAGAAGCTTGGCTACTTTCAATGGGATTTTCGGGAACTTTCTTGGGTTTGTTATTCCTCTTATTATTGTGGGGTTTGTGGCTCCTGGAATAGGCGATCTTGGAAATAATGCAGGGAAGATCCTCTTCCTTACGGTGGTGATTGCATATATTTCCACTCTTATTTCTGGAACTGTTGCATATACTGTGGATACAGCTGTTTTCCCTAAAATCATAGAGGAAGGCAGTATGTTGGCTTCAGCGACAAATCCTGGAGAGGCATTGCTGACTCCTTACTTCAAAATTGATATGCCACCCCTTATGGATGTTATGAGTGCTTTGCTCATTGCTTTTATTCTTGGTATCGGAATGGCTGTTATCAATAGTAAGGGTCTCAATAGTATTATGCATGAATTCCAGTCCATTGTAGAGAAGCTTATCAGTGCTATTATTATCCCTCTGCTCCCTGTCCATATTTGCGGTATTTTTGCTAATATGACTCATGCTGGAGAGGTACAGACAATCATGTCAGTTTTCTTGAAGGTGTATGTTGTCATCATAGCTCTTCATCTTGCGATTATACTTTTCCAGTACATAGTTGCTGGTGCAGTGGCAAAAGTAAATCCTTTTAAAGCCATTAAAAATATGATTCCTGCTTATCTCACAGCTATTGGTACTCAGTCGTCTGCTGCGACTATTCCTGTGACTTTACGGCAGACGTTAGAGAATAATGTTTCTCCACGGGTAGCACAGTTTGTTATCCCCTTGTGCGCCACTATCCACTTGTCGGGCAGCACTATCACACTTACGAGTTGTGCCATTGCTGTTATGATGCTTCATGGAATACAGTTCTCCTTTGCTTCCATGCTTCCCTTTATCATTATGTTGGGTATTACCATGGTTGCAGCTCCTGGTGTCCCCGGTGGTGCTGTTATGGCAGCTCTTGGGGTGTTGGAGTCGATGCTGCATTTTGATCCTAACATGTTGACTCTTATGATCGCTCTCTATTTGGCACAGGATAGCTTTGGTACAGCATGTAACATTACAGGTGACGGAGCTATTGCTTTAATTGTAGATAAAATGACAGGTAATTCGTCAACTTCAACATCGTCGACGACTACGACGACGTCAGAGGCTTATACACATTAGCATAAAATAGAGGACCTCTTCGGAGGTCCTCTATTTTTTGGAAAAATGGTTTTTAGCAGCAAATTGTGAAGGAGGCATGGGTAGTGAAAAATATTTTGGTTACAGGTTGTTTAGGTCAGATAGGAACAGAGTTGGTAAAAAGACTTCGTAAGGGATATGGTGCTGACCATGTTGTTGGTTCTGATGTAAAGACAACTGGCGTAGAAAAACTAGGCGATGGTCCTTTTGAAATTCTTGATGTTCGAGAAGGCGAGAGTATTACAAGGCTTGTTGAAAAATATAATATCGATACAATTATGCATCTAGCAGGTTTACTTTCAGCTGTAGGAGAGATGAAACCTCAACTTGCTTGGCAAATTAATGCTGGTGGGCTTTTTAATGTTCTTGAAGTAGCCCGAGAGAAGAGAACGGCCGTCTTTTTCCCAAGTTCTATCGCGGCTTTTGGTCCCGGAACACCTTTAGACCGCACTCCCCAGGATACGATCCAGCGTCCTGCCACCATGTATGGGATTACAAAAGTAACAGGAGAGTTATTGTGTGATTACTACCATCTGAAATATGGTATTGACACTCGGGGCGTTCGTTTCCCGGGTCTTATCTCTTACGAGACGGAGCCCGGCGGTGGTACGACCGATTATGCAGTGGATATTTATTATAAGGCCATTACAGATGGTCATTATGATTCTTTTATTGCAGCAGGAACATATATGGATATGATGTACATGCCAGATGCCATCAATGCTGTAGTTCAGCTTATGGAAGCTGATGGAGCGAAGTTAAAACATCGCAATGCTTTCAACATTTCTGCCATGAGTTTTGAGCCGGAAGAAATTGCGGCCTCCATTCGAAAATTCATGCCCAATTTCACTATGGGCTATAAAGTAGATCCGGTACGACAGGCAATTGCCGAGTCATGGCCCAATTCCCTTGATGTAAGTGCTGCAAAAGAGGAATGGGGCTTCAATCCTCAGTATGACCTCGATAAAATGACAGAGGATATGTTAATGCACCTGAAAGAAAAACTGCTTAAAAAATAAAAATTTGGAATTTATTTTTTGTGTCACAAGGCTGTTAGTCGCCCCATAGTAATTTCATCCAGTATAGCCAGTAATGGTGGGCCCTGTAATGGGAGATGTATTCCCCATATGAGAAAAAACAGGGGGCGGCGATAAAGAAGGGCGTTCCAAACTTATGAAGGGGGAAGAGATATGACTGTGAAGAAAACATTTATTACAGAAGAATTGGCCCGGCTTAAACAGGAAGGACTTTACACAAATATTCCTGTAATTTCCAGCCCTCAGGGAGCATGGGTTGAAATTGGTGGTAAAAAATATCTTTCCTGCTGTTCTAACAACTATTTGGGTTTTTGTAATGATCCATCTCTCATAGAGAAAGTAAAAAAATATGTAGATACTTGGGGAGTTGGTCCTGGAGCTGTCCGGACCATTGCGGGAACTTTGGCTATTCACACTGAACTTGAGAAGAAACTCGCTCAGTTTAAAGGGGCTGAGGCAGCGATGCTGGTCCAGTCCGGTTTTTGCGCTAATCTTTCTGCCATACCACCCCTTGTAGGGAAAGAAGATTTGATTTTTAGCGATGAGTTGAACCATGCTTCTATTATTGATGGGTGCCGCCTGAGTCGCGCTGAAGTCGTGCGCTTTAAGCATGCGAGCCCATCAGACCTGGATGCTCAGCTCTCTCTCTATGACGATCATAATTGCCGGAAACTTGTTATTACTGACGGGGTCTTTTCCATGGATGGAGATATAGCCCCACTGCCTCAGCTTGTAGAGGTAGCCGAAAAGCATGGTGCCATGGTTATGGTGGACGATGCTCATGGCGAAGGGGTATTAGGGCGTGGCGGTCGAGGAATTGTAGACCACTTTAATCTCCATGGCCGTGTTGATGTAGAAGTGGGAACCCTCTCCAAAGCTTTCGGTGTTGTCGGTGGCTTCGTTGCCGGCAGTGTGGAACTTATAGACTATTTGCGTCAGAAAGCCCGTCCAAATCTTTTCAGCAGCGCTATGACTGTTCCTGATATAGCTGCTAACCTTGCGGCTCTTGAGGAACTGTCTGTCAGCGAAGAGAGAGTCAATCGTCTTTGGGAGAATGGGCGTTACCTTAAAAAAGGTTTGAAAAATCTTGGATTTAATATAGGGCATAGCGAAACTCCAATTACTCCTGTTATCATCGGCGAGGCCTTGGACGCAAAGCGTTTCAGTGCCAGACTTTTCGACGAGGGAGTTTTTGCAGGAGCTATTACGTTCCCCACTGTCCCCATGGGTACCGCTCGGATTCGTGTTATGGTCTCTGCTGCCCACACTCAGGAAGATCTTGATTTTGCTTTGGAGAAATTCCAGATGGTAGGCGAGGAAATGAAAATTATTTCATCACGCAAGTAGCACCAGAGAGAAAGGAGAGGTTTCTATGTTTGAGAAGTCATGGGAAGTGTTGGTAAAGACAGACCCAGCTATAGCCGATATCATAGCCCG
>NZ_DHFC01000011.1:0-23533 GCF_002400205.1 Aminobacterium sp. UBA4834
ATGCTTTTTGATGAACCTACCAGTGCTCTTGACCCTGAGCTTGTAGGCGAAGTGCTTGATGTTATAGCACAGCTCGCCGAGACAGGAATGACTATGATGATTATTACCCATGAAATGACATTTGCCAAAGAGGTCTCTGATAAAATTGTCTTCATGGCTGATGGGAATATAGTGGAAGAGGGAACCCCCAGTGATCTTATGACGAGGCCTTCTCACCCAAGGACGCAAGCATTTTTACAGCGCATGCTTGCCCATTTCGGAGAAGAAATACCTGAACGGGGAGGCGAATGTTAATGACCCTGGATTTTACGGCTATTACTCCATATTGGCACATGTTTTTGACGGGGGCATCCATCACGGTAAAAGCTTCTATGTTAGCTGTGATCTTTGGAGCCATTATAGGCGTGTTTGTAGGAGCTTTACGGGTTGTACCCTTCACACCCTTAAAATCTTTAGCAGCAGCCTATATTTATGTAATACGAGGAACACCCCTTTTAATTCAGCTTTTCCTCATCTATTTTGGATTACCCTCCCTTGGCATTAATTTACCCGCTTTTGCTGCCGGGATTATTGGACTCTCCATCAACTCTGCAGGATATGTTGGAGAAATTGTTCGAGGTGGGATAGAGGCAGTCCCCAAGGGACAATGGGAAGCAGCAAAAGTATTAGGTCTTTCTTATCTGGGGACTATGCGCCATATTATTCTGCCTCAAGCCATACGGAATATGCTTCCAGCTTTCGGGAATGAATTCGTAACACTTATAAAAGAATCGTCACTTCTATCTACATTGGCCATCGCCGATTTGACCATGGTAGGGCAACAAGTTCGAAGCGTTACGTATGCATCTTTTGAGACATTTATAATGGTAGGTCTTATCTACCTTTTCCTCACCAGCTTTACAAGCCTGGGTCTCCAGTTTTTGGAGAAACGCTGGCAAGTCCGATAAGAGATAAAATAGGGGAAGGAACATTGCAATTCCTTCCCCTATTTTGTTTAGTTCGGATACGTAGTAGCCTGTCTTTTTCTGCCATAATACTCCATTTCCCTCATCGCTTCCCGAGCTTCTAAATACCCCCACGACGCAGATATAATCTCCCGTATTGACAACTTTCCTTTTTCCCTCAGCTCATTCCACAAAGGCAAGGGCAGATAAAGCCACACACGGAAGATGGTTTCAGTTTTATCCAAAGATTGTTCCGATAAAATAAGGTATCCAGTTCGACTAAAGAGAACTACCGGGCGAGAACGTTGAGACGTCATGCGCTGTAGATCATCAAGAGTGAAAGAGAGTGTTTCAAGCTCAGCCATATCCTTTCCTCCCGGCAAATCTGTAAGAGAAAACCAGATCTGGGGTTGATGACTCTGATCGCTAAAAGCACCTCCAGCACTCTTAAGCCATGTCTTAATTCGCGCTACTGAGGAATAATCATTTCGAGCTAAAGCGAAACGAACACCCCAATAGGCCTGTTTGACAGATTGGTCTCTTTCTATAAGTTCTAGAATAAAATGTTCATCTTGCAAGGTTTCTTCTGTTAAAAGATCGACCATGTCGTTACGAAGCAACCCTTTAAGAATGAGTATCGCTGGTACATGCTCGCCAGGAGGTTCCATCTGCCCTAACAAGCTCCTCCGAAGCTCGGACACTATCTCCGCACTAAGAAAAATAGTATGAAGGCTCTCTACAGCCAGAGAAAGGGGTTTATTTTGGTACAAAAAGACCTCAGTCATCTCCACATCCCCTAATTTGCCCCATACCCATTTTTCATCGTTAAGGATAGAGGAAGATCCAATAAGGATCCTATTATATGGCAGGAGGAGAACGACCCGTGGAGCATCAGTTTTTGGAAGACCAGGCACTGTCATCGTATCCGGAAGCCTGACGATGTTGCCCGAAGACATCAGCTCATAGATCACTATTACCCCCTCCTTTCTCTAAAAAGCATACCACGAGGGAATAATCTTATCAAGGTAAAGAGGTGTGCCAACGTCGATGGAGCCAGAGCCACTGCTCCGGATGGCGATATACCATCTTCTCTATGACGGTATCGGCAGTAAGGGTAACAGCTTCTATTCTTTCTTTACGCTTCCCTTCCTCTGGAAGAAGCAGCGGAGGAGAGACAATGATTTGATGGTGAAAGGGAGCAATGCGATAAGAAATAACAGGCACAATGGGAACGTCAGCCATAAGAGAAATAGCAGCCGGTCCGTTGACAGTAGAGCATTTTTTTCCTAAGAATGTGGAAGAAATGCCGGAAGGACCGCCATCCTGATCGGCAAGAAGACCAAGAAAAGCCCCCGATTGCACTAATCTCACAGCCTCTTTCATTATGAATCTCTTTTTAAGGGTTCGGAGTCCTACGCGAGAGCGGTATTCTTCAATTAAATCTGCAATATCACTATCATCGGGATCTCGTACCACCGCATAGAGAGGGTATCCTCGCTGACAAAGCCATGCAGCCAATAACTCCCAGTTTCCCAAATGAGCTGTAAGAATGACCGCTCCTTTTTGCCGCATGAACAAGTCTTGGAGGATACTTTCTCCTTCTATATCTACAACCCAATCAAGAGCCTGACGGGGGTTATCTACCAATACAAGATATTCCGCAAGCATCCAAGCTATATGATTGTACACACCTGAAAGAATTTCATTACGCCAGCTTTCTGATGACGGGAAAGAGGAATTTTCCATATTAGAAAGTGCTACTCCCTTTCGAGGGGCAATAGAACACAAGAGACGATGAACTAGTTTGGCCATCGCTGTGGCACGCCAGCCTGGGGCAGCGCACTTTTGAAATATTTTTAACAAAATAGAACCAGAGCTCACTTCAATGCACCATCCAGTTGAGAGTAAATTTTAAGAAGGGCGTCCACACTCTCTTGAGGCGTCCACACGTTAAGAAGGCAATTTCGGGCTTTTACAGCCGTGTTTTTCCCCTGAGAAGAGAAAGAAGAGAAAAGAATTTCTTCAAACAAAAGAGGGCCGTCAGAAGATTTCTGAACCCTCACATACCCTTCAGAGCCTAAAAGTCGGTCGAGAAAGGCAGAAGGGGGGCTCAAAACGGGAACACCGAGAATAGAAGCTTGTGCTGCCAGCAAAGCCAAAGAGGGGTGATCTGATAAAAGCAACAACACTCCCCCTCTCTGACCCATAAGCGGCAATATATATGAAGAGTGAGAAAGAGTTTTTCCAGGCCACTCTTGCTGTTTGGGAAATGGCACTTTAAAAATGGGCATATTTTGGTTCAAGAGGATAGATAACCAATAGCCAGTTGCTTCATTAGGGACGCCGGCTATAAAAAGAGCCGGTGCCCCGCTACATTTAAAACCCTCTTCAGCTAAAGCCCATGAAATTTTTGATTCAAAAGCAGGTGGTATAAAAAAACTTTTTTGGGAAAGCCCCCGGTAAGAGGCCTTCAATCCGCTCGTGCTCTGAATCGTTTTGGCGTGGACACCAATAAGAGGCCACCAGGGAGTTGGTGTCCCCCATACATGCCAAATCCTTCCCTTCGTCGCAAACAGCAACGCTTTATCTCTCCATGAGAGAGAGGACCATAATTCTGGCGTTGAGAAATCTAACCATTGGTTATTTTTAAGAGCAAAGAACCTGAAGTAAGGTAAACGCCCCCGAAGCTCCCTCACAAGGGAACCAATGACTGCCAATTCCCAAACAGGCAGAGAGCTTGTAAGAAGCCAAACAAGAGAGTTCCCACACATGTTCACACGCAACACCGCCGAAGCTAATGTTTCACTTCCAGAAGATGGAATCGCTTCTTGCCAAGTCTCGCAAAAACAAAACGCTCTGCTATAAGATGCTCCTCATCTACTACGGTGTTTTCGTCAGAAACTCGTTCTCCATTAAGGTAGACTCCTCCACCTCGAATAAGACGTCTAACTTCTCCCTTGCTTTGACATGCTCCAGAAGAAGCCAAAACATCAACAAGAGAAAGTGGCAACCTTTCCGTTATCATGCTGCTAGGAACTTCTCCTGCCAACATCTCCATAAGCTCTCCCGTCATTTCATCGTGGGACACATCTCCACCAAAGAGAATCTCACTGGCTTGACGAACAGTTTCTGCTGCGTGAGTGCCGTGGACAAGAGAGGTTACTTCCCATGCTAGCCTTTTCTGAGCCTCCCGCTGCTCTGGTGACTGTTCATGCTTCTTCATGATGTCATGAATCTCTTCCAGAGGAAGGAAAGTAAAGAACCGTAACAGACGATCTACCATTTCGTCCTCGGTATTGATCCAGAACTGGTAGAAACGGTATGGGGACGTTCGCTTCGGGTCAAGCCATACCGCACCGCCCTCTGTTTTACCAAACTTGGTTCCCGAGGAATTCAATAGTAAGGGGTTCGTCCAACCAAAAACCTGGTCTCCTGTACATTTTCGAATTAAATCAATACCTGAAACGATATTCCCCTGCTGATCGTTCCCGCCCATTTGCACACGACACTTGTAGGTCTTTAGAAGATGCATAAAATCGTAAGCTTGCAGAAGTGTATAAGAAAACTCTGTGTAGGAGATACTTTTTTCTGGGTCCGCCAATCTTGATTTCACATGTTCTTTGTTAATCATATAATTAACAGAAAAATATTTTCCCACGTCTCGCAGGAAATCAAGGACAGTTATATGCTGCAGCCAATCGTAGTTATTTACGATAATTGCCGAATTCTCGCCACAATCAAAATTCATAAAATGTTCGAGTTGTTTCCGTACACCCTCTATGTTTTTTCTCACCATATCGGGAGAAAGGAGATTACGTTCCTTGCTTTTTCCTGAAGGATCTCCAATCATACCTGTCCCACCACCAGCAAGACAGATCGGGCGATGGCCTAAGCGTTGAAGCCAGCTCAATGTCATAATAGGGATCAAATGGCCTACGTGAAGACTGTCTGCCGTAGGATCGAAACCCACATATGCCGTGAGCATCTCTTTACTATTAAACAAGTCTTCCAATTCTTCTGGATGACTGCTCCATTCGATTAGACCCCGTTCCTGAAGAACGTGGAAAGCATTTTCCATTGCACTTTTCCTCCTATACTTCCTTTATATATTTGAGTCGTTCTCAAGCGTTTCGCTCTTCGCGGGGAACGACCATCGTACATGCCCCTCGTGAATATTTGGCATAACTATAGATATTTCACCTACTTTTCGAAGGTTTGCAGCAATCTGAGCAAGCTCTTCAGCACTATGCCCTACTTCACTTCCCATTTTCCCCGCTAAAGCGGAAGCCCTTGCTATCATTTCCAAAGCTTCTGCCAAACGTTGACCGTCGCCATATAACCACGCAAAAGCTTCAGAAGTCCCTTTGAGGGAAGGGATTACAATACTTGCCTTTCTCCCTTCCTTAACATCATTTTTCTGGATCACACCAAAAGCTGCCAAATTATCATTTGCCACTCCTACAATAGTAAAGGGAATGTCTGTAGTTCCCCCTGCGGGGAATCCTTCAAGGGGATGAACAGAGGGAACAAGCATCCTCCATTCCTGATCCCAAAATGCTTCTGCTAATTTTTGCCCTACCGCACCTCGCTCTGGGAATTGGACAAGAAAACCAGGGAGGGTGAAAAAGAGGATTTTGCTGTTTCCCCCTACCGTTAAAGAAACTGGACCTTTCAGCAAGGAGAATAGTTCTTGCTGTGTTAGAGGAAAATCTGCTGATATTTCTCTTAAGATCTCTTCTTCTATAGGGAGTCCCTCCATGTTAGGAAGATTCATTCCTGCGGCAAAAACAAGAGGTTCAGGGATAATCATTCGATAATCCCAACGAGAAGTGGAAAGACTTCCCAAAAATTGAGATGGGATAAGGGCTTCAATCCCAGAAATTTTCCATTTAAACTCTCCCCGCTCACTATTTTCTACCCAAGAAGCGTCTAAAGCACACGGGACAAGGGCAACATCAAAACCGTCCAAAGAAAGGAGTTGAGAAAGCAGGCCTCCATCATAAAAACGGAAGTGATTTTTCCAGTCACGGCTCACTTTCCAATCGGTCTTAAACTTCTCTTCTTCATTTTTTAGAATATTTTTCATATGCCCTAAATCTTCTAGTGATGTGGAAAAAAGGGATAAACCTCCATCTACAGCAACATAAAGAGAAGGCATACCTTTTTCCCAATCTAAGCGAGTCGTACCTTTTTCATCTCGAACCAAAGAAATAGCATCTTTCAAAGAAGACCATTCTTCGGGAATTGCTCCTTTTTCCAGACTCTGAGTTGTTGTAAGATTAAAAAGAGCCGCAGCGTAAAGGTGGGGCTGATTGTCTCGCCACGCAACAAGACACGCTCCCTGGCGAGAGTAGGAAAGAAACGGAGACACGGATTGAGTTACTTGCAGGAAAGGCCGAGCCTGCTCTGCTTCTTCCATAAGATCACTGGGAATAGGAAAAGAAAAAACTTTCCCCTCTCCTTCTACGTATACATAAGGTGTAGACGCTTCAGGCGTTGGGATGGGTGCAGAAATAGTGCGCTGTTCAGGTTGCCTTCCTATAAATAGAATAGCAAGCCCGATAATGACAAAACACGAAATGAAAGCACCCCAAAAACAAAGTCCTTTTCTCATTTTTCTCCCTCCCAGCTATGGAAATCAACCTTTCTATCATAGACTTAAAAGAGCAACATGACCAGAAAGGGGATAATATTTTATACTTCTTTCTCCTCAAATATGCCAGTTTTCTGTTCAGCTGTTTCTAACAAAACAATCGTAGACTGAAGGAGAGGCAAAAGAGGTTCCGGTTCCTTCACTTCCTCCGATTTTGCCCGAATAGAAGCTGCCAGCTCTACTATATCGGTGAGAAGATCATTCATCTGATCCAGACTTTTTATGCGCGGGACAGCTGCCGGAATTGAGATGGATGTCTCTATGCCCTTAAGTGGCGTAAGCTCGAACTCTTCTCCCACTACTGGCGCCATGGCTTGCAGGCCTCTTTCCTTAAGAGCTCCTACGAGAGCCATAGAAGATTTCGGCTCTCCATGGGTAACAAAGAAAACAGGGCGGTTCTCAAAATTTCCTGCCCATGCAAGAAGGTCGTTTTTATCTCCATGAGCGGAAAAACCATTGATCGTATGAAGTTTTGCTTTTACGTTCAATTCTTCTCCTGCAATACGCAATGTTTTTTCCCCATCAACAAGTCGACGTCCGATTGTTCCACGTGCTTGATACCCTACAAAAACCACTTGATTATGAGGATCCCAAATGCCGTGTTTTAAATGATGAACTATACGGCCACCATTGCACATGCCGCTACCTGCCATTACTATCGCATGTTTTATGTCGTTAATTTGACGAGAGTCTTCGACGCTCTCTACATATTGAAGATGTTTTGGCGAGAAGGGGTCATCTCCTTCTTTTACATGTCCTTGTATTTCTCGCGACAGAAGACTTAAGTGGTGATTATAAATTTCAGTCGCTTTCACTCCCATAGGAGAATCGAAAAATATAGGAACACCATCTCGAAGAATCCCCTCTTTTTGAAGGAGCATCAGCTCAAAAAGAATACGTTGTGCTCGATCAACAACAAAAGTGGGTATCATCACTTTTGCCCTAGATCTTAAAGCCTCTTTGATAACACTACGAAATTCAGCTCGTGTCTCATCGTTAGAGCGGTGGAGCCGATCTCCGTAGGTCGATTCTATGACTACATAATCTGCCCGAGAAATAATGGCAGGATTTCTCTCCATAACCGTCTCTTGCGGTCCGAGATCGCCGCTAAAAACAATCTTTACCTCATCTCCATCCTCTTGCAACCATATTTCGAGAATAGCGCTGCCAAGGATATGTCCGGCATCTCTAAATCTCACGGAAATATGAGGAGCCACTTCTATCTTATCATCGTATGTAGCAGGAGAGAGCAATTGGGAAGCTCTTTCTGCATACTCCTGAGTATAGAGAGGTTCTACAGGTGGAAGACCTTTTCTGGCATTTTTCCTCGTCTTCCATTCTGCTTCTTCCTTCATAAGCCTTACAGAATCTTGCCATAAGACATTCACCAGTTCTACAGTAGGAAGAGTAGCCCATATTTTTCCTTTAAACCCTCTTTGGACAAGGAGGGGTACGCGTCCAGAGTGATCAATATGAGCATGGGTAAGAAGAACAGCGTCGATACTTGATGGCACAAAGTCAAATTCACTTCTGTTCTTCGTATCCTCTCCCCTACCCTGATACATTCCACAATCTACTAGAATTCGGCTTTTCCCACATTCGATCAAATAGTTAGAACCAGTAACTTCTCCTGCAGCACCTAGAACCTTTAATCTCATTCTATTCGTCCCTTTCGGGGCTGCCTCCTTTCGTTTCATCAAGGATCTCTTCTCGCTTATAAGGAACAACGCATTGGAGCAACGTCCCCTGCCCGGGTGCTGAAACAACATGAAAGTCTCCCTTTAATGTCGTGATACGTTCCATCATGTTCGCTAAGCCTCGATGCCCCTTTAAGAGGAGTTCTTCAAAAGTCTGGTTCAACTCAAAACCTATGCCATTATCTTGGATGTTAAAATGGATAAAAGATCCCCTGGGAAAGATCTCTCCATGTACAGACGTAGCCTGACCGTGACGCACTGCATTAGAGACCGCTTCCTGAAAAATTCTGAAAAAAGCAATAACTATTTCAGAAGATAGGCTCAGATCTTCATCTACATCGATAGTTACATCTATTCCGTTATGTCTAGCCAGCCGATCAGCTAGTTCTGTAAGGGCATGTTCTCCGCCGAGCTCAAGCCATGGTGGAGAAAGAGAGTCACACATCTCTCTCATTTCACGTACCGCCATTTGCGCTGCTTCTTCCGCCAATTTTAAATGAGTCTGTCCTACCTCTCCGCATAGATTCATATCAAAAAGGCGCATTTGTTGGATCATAGCTGTAATATCCTGAAGAGGTCCGTCATGGATCTCTCTGGCAATCCTCTTCTTTTCGTCTTCCTGGACACTGACAATATCATGAACATATCGGTTCCTCAAATCGTCTCGCTCAATAGCTGCCTTGGCCAATCTATACAAGGCCCGGCGAAGACGACCCAGTTCAAAAACAGCTTGAGGATCATCTGGCTCAGGCAATTCTTTCCCCCATACAAGGGAATCTACCTCTATCATCATCCGACGAAGAGGCAAAATAAGCCACCGCCACATTGCCCAGACAGCGATAAGGCTTGTAAGGGTCATAAGAACAATGAGCACAGGCCAAATGTGACCGAAGCGAAGCAACGGTCCAATAAGCTGGCGCCAAGCCACCGCCGCAATAACCAAACGGCTCCCTTCATCAATAGGGTATACAGCAATAGTATAGCGATCTCCTTGCCGATCTCGCACCTCCACAGCACGGCCGATAGGAATACGTGGATCCCAAATAGCTGCGAGATTACTCACTCCGGGAGAAGCCATGAGCACTTTACCGTCAGGGGTTATAACTGCGATCCATCCAGGAAGAGAAGGACCCCATGAAAAGACTTTAAGCTGTCTGAAAATAGAGGGATACATTCCCCCTCCCCCCCAAAAAGGAGAATCTAAATTCAGCCACGACGCTACATTTTCTGCCAAATCCTCTACATAGGACCGAGTAACAGCCTCCATAGCCCATTCCTGATGTATCATGGCCACACTGGAGACCACCAGCACGGCCAGCGTGGGGAGGGTAACAGCCAAAATAAGGAGAAGAAGCAGATGACGCCTCATTCCAGCAATTCCTCAAGGGTTACAACTCCGTACTTCAAAGCAAGAAGTAAAGCTTCCGTCTTATTCCTCGCTCCTAGCTTATCGTAAATTGAAGCCAGGTGAGTTTGTACCGTCCGCTCGCTAATAAAAAGTTCAGAGGCCACCTCCTTACTTGAAAGGCCTTTCGAAGCAAGGACTAACACTTCTCTTTCTCGGGAAGATAGGGATTCGGGTACTAACTCTCTATCCCCTACAACTGTAGCTACTTCTGAATCAAGGTACAATCCTCCCTGTACCACTGTTTGTATAGCTCGTATTAATTCCTGGGGAGTAGCCGTTTTTAACACGAACCCCCTGGCCCCAGCCCGAAGAGAGGCCACTACATACTGATGCGCATCATAGGACGTAAGCATGATAGAAAATACTGGAAGTTTTTCTTCCTTAATACGGCGAGCTATAGAAACTCCGTCCTCTCCAGGCATTCGTATATCGAGAAGCGCTACATCAGGTTTAAGCTGAGAGATAAGCTCCCAAGCTTCTACGCCATCTTTTGCCTCTCCCACTAGCTCTATGGATTTTTCCTGTTGAAGATAAGCAGAGAGCCCGGCCCGAGTGAGCGGATGATCGTCCGCTAAAACCACACGTATAGACATAATATAGTCCCTCCAAGGTCAATATATCTCATTTTTCTATCATAGCGAAATGACCCTTTTTGACAATCGGTGAAGTAGCTGAACTCTCTATACGACTTTTACACCTCTAGGGAGCCCAGCCCAAGTTCCTCTTCTATAGGTTGCAACGCACTGATCACTCCATCAATAAGCTCATCTATGACTACATCCAGCATTTCAGCACCTTTTAGAATAACATCCCGATTCACGCCTCGAGCAAAAGCCTTGTCCTTCCATTTTTTCTTCACTGATTTCACGGTGAGGTCTTGCAAAGATTTAGATGGGCGAACGAGAGCTGCCGCTATAACAAGGCCAGTGAGCTCATCAACAGCGTATAAGGTTTTTTCCATAAGAGATACAGGTTTCACATCTGATACCATTCCCCAGCCATGTGCCTTCACCGCTCTCACAATATCTTCTGGGTACCCTTTTGCTTCAAGCCAAAGAGCTCCTTCGTGGGTATGCCTTTCCGGTGTATCCTGAGTTCTTTCCCAATCTATATCATGGAGCAGCCCAACGACCCCCCATTTTTCCATATCAGCGTCTGCCTTTCTCGCAAAATATCGCATTGCAGCTTCAACAGCTAAGGCGTGTTTGATATGGCTTTCATCCTTATTATATTCTCGCAACACATTCATGGCCTCTTCACGACTTACAGACACAATGCATACCTCCCCATATTCTCTTTTTCATATTTACATAAGTCACTCCTAAGCTCTCTGTCGCAAAAAGGCCTTAAGAGCGACATCCATCTCCTGGAAAACATCTTCAGAGAGCTGGCATACTTCCATTGAAGCCTCGGATCGTAATTGCACCGCTAAAGCATCGGGATAGGGGTAGACAAACACGATTCGCTTGATGCCAGCATTAATTATTGCTTTTGTACAAAAAGAGCAAGGTTCGTGAGTACAGTAAAGCACGGCCCCATCCGTACTCGTTCCTACTGCCGCCGCCTGAGCAATAGCATTAATCTCTGCATGAGAGCCACGGCAGATCTCATGGCGCTCTCCCGAAGGAATGCCAAGCTGCTCACGAAGACATCCCACCTCAGAACAGTGAGGAACACCTTTAGGAGCCCCATTATAGCCAGTACTTATAATCTGAAGATCTTTTACAATCACAGCTCCTACTTTACGACGCAGACAAGTCCCTCGCGTTGCAGCTACAGCAGCAATCATCATAAAATAAGAATCCCAGTCTGGACGAAAATACGTCATCATATCCTCCACGTTTTGTTTAAAATCTTTATTCTTGATCGACATTATATCATTGCGAATATATACCCACGGGTATCAGTCACTATGGTACTATCATATTAATATAAATTCGATGGCAAAGAGGTGAACTTGTGATAAATAACAGTCTTCATATTCTCAAAGATCGTCGCGTTCTTTCATGGTGCCTTTATGATGTAGGAAACTCAGCTTTCGCGACTACCATTATGGCCGCAATTCTTCCCGTCTATTTCAAAGAAATCGCCACGCCATTTCTCTCTGGAAACTTGCCCACTATTTATTGGGGGTATACATCAGCCATCGCCCTTCTTTGCAGTGCCCTTGCAGCTCCCTTTCTCGGAGCTTTAGGGGATGTTGGCCAAATGAAAAAGAAAATGCTTCTTTTTTTTACCCTCCTTGGCATTCTCGCTTCCTGTGCTCTGTTTTTTACAGATCATGGCGATTGGTTCCTCACTCTTGTCTTCATGGCAATTGGAACGATAGGTTTTTCCTCCGCCATCATCTTTTATGATGCACTCCTTCCCCACCTCATTCCTCATCATTACATTGATATGGTTTCGTCTCTAGGATATGCTTTAGGGTACTTGGGTGGTGGTATTTTACTGGCACTCAATATTGTTATGATTTACATTTGGCCCGGTACTTTCGGCCCTCGACTTTCTTTCTTGTCAGTAGCCATATGGTGGGCAATTTTTACCCTTCCTCTTTTTCTTCACGTACCAGAACCACTCACAACGCACCATACTGTTTCTTACTCCCAAAACGTGGCAAAAGAGGCTATTCTGCGGCTGGGAAAAACATTTGTAGGGATTCGGAAATACCCTGATCTTTTTAGATTCTTGATAGCTTTCTGGCTCTACAATGATGGCATTGGAACAATGATACACATGGCTGCTATTTATGGGGCTCAAGTAGGAATTTCCATGATCCATCTCGTAGGCGCTCTTCTTTTAACCCAATTTGTTGGCGTGCCTTTCTCCATTTTTTTTGGAAGACTCGCATCTCGCATAGGGAGCAAAGAGGCTATTCTCGTTGGACTTTTCGGATATACGCTCATATCTGTGGGGGCTATTTTTCTTGCTACGCCATGGCATTTTTGGCTCCTCGCTTTTGCAGTGGGAACAGTACAAGGTGGAACTCAAGCTATGAGCCGCAGCCTTTATGCCCGCATGCTGCCCCCTTCCAAAAGTGCCGAATTTTTTGGTTTTTACGATATTTCCAGCAAATTTGCTGGAGTCCTCGGCCCCTTTTTATTTGGTTTTATTACGCAGATAACTCATTCAAGCAGAATTGGGATCGCTATTTTAGCTTTAACTTTCGTAGCTGGAGCCATAATCTTGCGGAAAGTAAATGTTATGAGAGGAATTCACAACGCTTCTCTACAATAACGCTACACATATCTCAGAAAAGAAGGGGGTGTCAAATCTGTTACATTTTCTTGTTGTCTCTACGGGAGGAACTATTGCTTCAGGAGAAGGAAGAGAAGGTCTTACTCCCACTATGACAGGACATGATTTATTGAAGTATGTCCCATCTCTCTCCCAGTTAGGAGAGATAGACGTTCATGACCTTTTATTTAAAGACAGTTCAAATATGTCTCCCCTCGACTGGAAACGTATCGCTATGTTCCTCATTGCTCAAGAAAAAAGATATGACGCTTTTATTATTCTTCACGGCACCGACACTATGGCATATACAGCATCTGCTCTCTCTTTTATGATTGCTAATTTCACCAAGCCCGTAGTAATAACAGGTTCCATGCAACCCATTACTCAGCCAAATACAGATGCTATTGATAATATTTATTCGTCCTTCCTCTTCGCAGCAGCGATGATACGGCTACGGCAACGAGGGATTACTATAGCTTTTGGCGGCCAGCTTATACACGGACCTCGTTCCCAAAAAATCCTAAGCCACGACTATACTGCCTTTACGAGTATTAATTATCCTCATCTAGGCCATATAGAAAAAGGGGAGGCCATTTTAACTCATCGCCCAAGCCTTCTTACCCCATTATTTCATCAGAAAGAATATGAGACATTTGAGCTTGAAACATCGGTTTTTCTCCTCACTCTTTTCCCGGGGTTTCGTGCCAGGTACCTTGAGTATATTGTCAACATGGAGCCTAAAGCCATTGTCATAGAGGCATTGGGCTTGGGTGGCGTTCCACATCTTGGAGAGAGCCTTCTTCCACCGCTTAAACTTTCTCAAGACCTGGGGATACCTGTAGTAATAACCACTCAATGTGTTTACGGCGGAGTAGATCTCAATGTATATGAAGTAGGGAGAAAGACTCTTAAAATGGGAGTCATTTCGGGGAAAGACATGACCCGAGAGGCCATCATCACAAAGCTTATGCTCCTATTGCCCTACGTAGAACCTTACAATGTTGAAAAATGGCTTCATACAAACTTCTGCGATGAAATTACTCTTCCTTAAGTGGCGATCCTTGGCAGAGCTCGACAAGTTCTGAAATATCGAGCTCTGCTCGGATCCCAAAGCGAGTCAAGGCAAAATCATAACGAACAGGATCATCTGGAGCTATGGTCCGGAAAGCATCTGTAATCTCTAAAACTGTCTTGAAATCTGCCTGCTTTCTTCGAGTGAGTCCCAACGAAAGAGCAATTCGATGCATATGGGTATCTACAGGAACGAAGAGATCTGCAGGAGAGAGAACCTGCCATCCGCCAGGATCCACCTCGTCTTTTCTCGTCATCCATTTCAAAAAAAGGAAAAAACGCTTACATGCACTGCCTTGAACAGGCGAAGCGAGAAGTGATCCATGCCCCGCTGCGCTCTTAAGTTTTTCAGCAAAGTTTATAATACCACGTAAAGGATCCTTTCCTTCAAGAAGAGCTTCTTCCAAACAAAATTCCAGGCGCTCGTAACACCGCAATAGTTTTCCAATGCCATTAAGAAAAGTTACTAATTCTTCCCCTGTAGTAAAACGGTGTTTAAAAGAACCGTATAAAGAGGTAAGCTGCTCCTTATTGGCAGCACGAAGAAAAGCCGCTGGACTATCCCCGAGAGGTACAAGCACTTTTGTTACGCTCTTTAATATTTGTTGCACCCTGCCATAAGCCAACGAGGAGGCAATAAGAGCTGTTACTTCGCGATCTGCCAAATTTTCATAACGACGGGGAAATTCTACAGGATCTGGATGAATTAATTCCTCTTTCGTATATGAAGTATAAATAGCTTCCAACACTGAACGGCACTCTTTAGGAGATCTGCCCTTGCTAAAGAATGCACATTTATTACTTTTGCTTTGTATTGGCTTCATATATAGCGCCAGCAATCGCTATTCCCATCTCGAAACATGGCTGTAGCTCCCCTTCCCTGGGAACATACCTAATCTTTACGCCAGGATGGACAATTTTAACTTTCATAGCTTCCAGTTCTTGATTTAAAAGCTTAACCGATTCGCAGCCCCAACCGTAGGAACCAAAAGCCGCCCCAACCTTCTTTATAGGACGAAGTCCCTTCACATAGCAGACAAGATCTGCCATGCGAGGTAAATATCCCGTATTAAGGGTGGGAGATCCTAAAGCTATTCCTCTTGCCTCCAACATTTCAGTTATTACATCACTATGATGACTCACTCGAAGATCCATAACTTCTGTTGATACTCCCCGGCTCATAAGCCCTTCCGCAACATGGCGCGCCATGGTCTCCGTACTATGCCACATAGTGTCATAAGCTACTACCGCCTTATCTTGGCACATTCCTTCAGCCCATCGTCGATATGCGGATACTACCTCCGGAACATGTTTTCTCCAGATAACGCCATGATCTGGTGCAATCATATCAATTTCTATATTCATAGCAGCTATTTCATCAAGTTTTTTGATCATAATAGGCGAGTACGGTAATAATATATTAGCGTAATATTTCGTCGTCTGATGCATCAGTTCGCCCCAATCAGCTTCATCATCAAATCGCTCACTCGACGAATAGTGCTGCCCAAAACCGTCATTAGAGATCAAAAGCCTATCTTCTTTTATGTAAGAGAACATGCTATCAGGCCAATGGAGCATCCGTGCCTCTAAGAAAGAGATTGTTTTCCCACCTAAAGAAACCTCGTCTCCTGTTCCGACAATCTGCAGGGGCCATTGGCGCACTTGCTCTCCAAAATGCTCTTCTAAAGCTTCCTTGCAGGGTTTTGAAAGAAAAATTTTCTCTGGCTTTACGAGATCCACAACCATAGGAAGACTCCCCGAATGATCCATCTCCGCATGGCTCACTACAATGTAATTAATTTTTTCAGGATCTATAACTTCACGAAGTCGCTGTACAAATTCGTCATAATGGGTTGTCTTGACCGTATCGAAAAGAACGTTTTTTTCGCTCCCTTTAACAACATAGGCATTATACGTGGATCCTTTCTCCGTAGAATAACCATGAAAATCCCGGAGCGTCCAGTCGAGCACCCCTACCCAAAACACTCCAGATTTAATTTCTAATGGAGCCATCATTATGTCCTCCTCTCTATTCTTTGGAATAGCTTTAATATATACACATTATTTTATAACGTTAAAAACAGCAGAAGGAGCTTTCTCAGGGGATTTCCCCTTTTTAATAGTATGGTAATCTGAGTACAAAAGTGGTTTCCCCTCTTTCAACACTGTTGCCGCTCGCACTTGTGCAATAAATAGTTTGTGCGTGAAAATATCTGTTACAGAAAGGACCTCCCCTTCTATAGAGGCCAAAGCATAATCTGTAACAACAGGGAGTCCAGATTCACTGATTGTGTATGAACAGGCATTAAATTTATCAAAATCTCTGCCGCAACGGAATCCGAAAACTCCAATAAATTTAAGGGGAGTAGCATCTTCCAGCACTGAAAGGGAAAAACGCCGACTTTTCTCTAACAACTCCGTAGTGTAATTGTCTTTATGAAGACATGCCGCAACACAAATTGGATCTCCTGTCAGTTGCATAAAAGCGTTGATAATCTGTCCGTTCTTTTTCTCTTCCCACTCTGTGCTCAAAATATACACACCGTAGCTTACCGTAAACAGCGCCCTCGGATCTATACTTTCAGCCATGCTTATTGCCCCCCTCTATTTAACACAAAAGGGCATGAGCAGTATCTGCCCAGCCCTTTTTTCTTTCAAATTATTCTTCCGGATTACTCTTCCTCGGCAGGATACACTCTGGCCCCAAGTTCTTTGTCGAGCATATAGACACCGTGCTTCGATTCAGAGAGGAACTCAAGTTTGTTAATAATTTCTTCCGCGTTTGCCTCCTCCTCTACCTGTTCTGTAACGAACCACTGAAGGAAGATCTGGCTTGCGTGATCTTTTTCTTCCATAGCCAGCTCTGTAAGGTCATTAATACGACGAGTTACGTAACGCTCGTGATCCAGAGCCGCCTTAAACACATCAAGGCATGACTTCCACTCAAAAGGAGGCTCCACTATGGCCTGTAGCTTAACTCTCCCGCCGCGTTCTACTATATAGTTATAAAACTTCATTGCATGATCCTTTTCCTCTAACGCCTGAATCGTCATCCACGTAGCCATACCCCTTAAATTTTTCTCCTCAAAATATGCTGCCATAGATAGATAAAGATAAGAAGAGTACAGCTCGGCATTGATCTGATCATTCACAGCATCTTGCATTTTTTTCGATATCATCTTTATTTCCCTGCCTTCCATAGTCCGTGTATATTGCAATATTCTCTGCTTAATTCTGGCGTAATTTCATGAAATTCAGTTTCAGGAGCATCTCCTGGATTCAAGAATTGACGGTAAATTTTATCCCCTGAAATAACTTCAATCCATTCAATGTAATGCTCTGGTTTCATAGGATGGGGAACACTTCCTACCTTAACTTTTGATCCTTCAATAACTGGCACATGTTTCTCCGTCGAAGCATCAGCTGTTTGTTCCTCTAGAAGTTTCATAGGCTGATTGCAGCAAACAAGTTGTCCTGCTCCGGCGTGAAGTACTTCCACAACATTGCCACATAAATCACACTTATATACTTCTAACCTCTTCGTCATCGTCATTCCTCCTCTTGTATGATTTTTGTGTTTGAGATAATAAAAACTGTATACCTTTTCAGTAGAATTCTTTTTGATTACAACATTATTACCACAGCTATACCCTACCGAGTCGCTAAACTTAATGTATTCATTAATAATATACGGAACATGGGTATATTTGTCAAGTTCAGAAAGACAGATCTACCTAACATTTTCGTCTTTAAAAACAGGGATTTTTAAAAAAACAGAGTAAAGAACTGGTACGATAATTAACGTCAAAGCCGTGGCAAAAGCCAAGCCAAACATAATAGTAACTGCCAGAGCAGAAAAGAGGATATCAAAATAGAGAGGGATCATACCTAAAACCGTGGTCATAGCTGCCATAAGAACAGGACGTGCACGACTCATAGCCGAATCCACTATAGCTAAAAAGCCCTCTTTTCCTTCCCGTATTTCGAGATCGATCTGATCAATAAGCACAATGGCATTTTTTATGAGCATGCCAGCAAGGCTTAAGAATCCCAGGAGAGCCATAAAGTCAAAAGATTTATGAAAAAGAAGTAATCCCGCCGTTACACCAACAATGGACAAGGGGAGACAAAGAAGGATCATAATGGGTTGTTTAAACCCGTTAAAAAGGACAACTAATATAGCGACCATGGCTAAAAAAGCAATAGGAATCATCCCCATAAGTCCACCTTGAGCTTTTTGAGAACTTTCATACTCGCCTCCCCAACTGAGGCTATATCCTAAAGGAAGAGAAATATTTTCCAGTTCGGGCTTTATACGAGCAAATAAAAGACCTGTTTTCCCAGAACGGGAATCACACTCTACAGAGAAAGTCCTCATACGATTTCGCCTATAAATAACGGGGTCTTCAGCTATGGTATCAATGCTTTTTGTAATCTGAGTTAAGGCTATATATTTTCTCATAAGGGGGCTCCACACTTCTACTTCTGGAAGTGCCCCCAGTCTCGCCCTATCCGCTTTAGGCAATCTAGCTATAATAGGGAGGAGTTTATCCCTCTCTCTGTATAAGCCTGCTTGTATACCCGAAAAGGACATCTCAAGGGCCAATGCTACATCTTGTCGTGTTAAACCAGCTTGTCGGGTTCGCACCTCATCAAGTACGGGACGAATAACCTTGACCCTTTCTCCCCAGTCGCTCCGGATGTTCATCGAATCGGGATCGTTCCTCATCATATAAAAAGCTTCTTCTCCTAGACGTCGTAAAACACGAGGATCGCCCCCTGTAAACCTTGCCTGTATTTTTGCACCTCCCCCTGTTCCTTTACTAAAGGAACGAATCCTGGGGTCGATATCTGGCATTTCTATATTCATGAAATTTTCCAGTTTACGACGTAAAGACTCTGCTGATTTCAAATCCTTAGCTTCCACTATCAAGTGTCCATAACTATCAGAAGAATCACTTGGCGTATAGGTGAGAATAAAACGAAGGGCTCCCTGTCCCACGTAGCTTGCTACAGAAACTGTCTCTGGCTGTTTCAAAACAAAAGCTTCAACTTTTTCTACCCCTCTCTGGGTCTCTTCTATATAAGCACCTCGAGGACGCCAAAATTCCACTGTAAAAAGAGGGCTCGTGGAGCTTGGGAAAAAAGATTGATCCACAAACGTAAAGCCTATGAGAGCAGAACCAAGCAAACAAACCATGACCAATATTGTTACCTTTCTCTTACGAATACACGCCTTGAGAAATCTTCTATACATCCTATAAAGTTTTGTATCGTAGGGAATCTCTGCTTTTGCTGAAGTTTTTAAAAAACGCACACCGGCTACAGGGGTAACGGTAACGGCAAGGACCCAACTTATAATCAAGGAAATTCCCACCACCTGAAAAAGGCTTTGGCAAAACTCCCCTGTGCTATCTGGGGACAGGCCAATAGGAGCAAAAGCTATAACAGCAATAAAAGTAGCTCCCAACAAAGGCCATTGAGTTTGAGTCACAACACCCACGGCAGAAGATATTCTATCCTCACCACTTTGTATCCGCACAAGAAGGCCATCAGCAACAACGATGGCGTTGTCCACTAGCATTCCCAAAGCTACAATCAATGCTCCAAGAGAAATACTATGAAGATCTATCCTCACAAGTTTCATTGCAATAAAAGTGGCAAAAATTGTAAGCAACAATACCCCGCCAATAAGCATTCCACTGCGGAAACCCATAAATATAAGTAATATGGCAATAACTATACCCAGAGCTTCCAGAAGATTTAATAAAAAGTTATTAATTGCCTTTTGAACTGTATCCGACTGGTAGTAAATAAGCCCTAAATTCATGCCGATAGGAGTCTGCGGCTCTAGTTCCTTGAGCCGCTTCTTTATGGCTTCTCCCATAGCAATAACGTTGCCACCTTCTACGTTGGAGATACCGATTCCAACAGCAGGACTTCCATTATAACGCATCATTGCCCGTGTCGGCTCTATATAATTACGAGTAACTGTAGCTATGTCATCTAAACGGATCAGCACCCTCGAGGAAGATGCAAGAAGTAACGCCCCTACTTGTTCGACAGAAGAAAACTCCCCAGTTGGAGTTATGCGAATATACTCTGCTCCCGCTCTCACTTTCCCCGATGGAACCACGAAATTCTGAGCTTTGAGAACTTGAAAAAGTTCTTCCATAGAGATACCGAGCTGACTAAGTTTCGTTCTGGAAATTTCTACATAAATAGCCTCTTTTTGTATGCCTGTCACTTCAACACTTGCAACCCCAGGAACAAGAAGCAACTCCTTACGCAGGTAATCAGCAAAATCTTCAAGTTCTCTGTAAGAATATCCTTCGCCAGTAAGGGCAAAATAAACTCCATATACATCTCCGTAGTCATCGTTAACTAAAGAACGACTTGTTCCTGGTGGTAACTGCTCTTGAACATCATTTATTTTCCGTCGTAACTCGTCCCATATTTGAGGCAAATCTTTTGCTGTATACGTATCTTTAATATCTACATACACAAGAGAAACGCCTTCCTGAGAAAGAGACCGGACCTTATCCACTTGTCCCATCTGTTGAGCAGCTCGTTCTATAACTTCCGTTACCTCTTCCTCCACTTCTTTTGGCGTAGCTCCTGGGTAAGCAGTGGTAATTACCGCTGTCTTAATAGTAAAGGCAGGATCTTCCAGTTTTCCTAACCCTTTATAGGCAAAAACTCCACCTATAATCAAAAAAACTGTAAAAAACCACGTCACGTATCTCTTTTGAATTGAATATTCTGCAATATTCATAATAGGCCCCTACTCGTTAGGAGAAAGGAACGTTACTGGATCCCCTTCGGCTAAATAATTTACTCCAGCCGTAACGACACAATTTCCAACTGTAATATTCCCACCAACAATGACCATATCGCCTTGATACGACTGAATATATACTTCCACCTTATGAACCGTCATGGTTTCTTCATTGATAATCCAAAGGAAATGCGTTGTTCCCTCTCCTGGAACAACGGCTATAGAAGGGACTGCAAATCCTTTAACCTCATGGGCCCCGTTTTGCCCAGTAAATTCAACATTCGCAGTCATACCTGGCAAAACAACTATGTCCTTCGGGTAAGGCATCGTGAATGTTACAGCATACGTCTGAGTTTGTGGGTCGGCTTCTGTAGATATCTCCTTAAAGACAAGAGAGTATTGCGTGTTGGGTGCTGCCTCAAAAGACAAAGATACTCCTAAAGAAGTATTTAAACGAAATTTCATAATATCCTGTTCTGGAATAGAGACCACTATTTCAACCTCTTCCAGATTTTGTAAACTTACGATCGGTTGGTCCCTTTGCACGCTTTGAAAATTGTCCACATATCGAGCAGCAATAATCCCTTTAAAAGGAGCTTTAAGTTCTGTATCATCCAAGGCACTTTGAGCAGCTTGAACTTGAGATTCTAACCCCTGTATAGTAGCTTCCATCGCCGCAATGTCTTCAGCCCTAGCACCACTTCTTGCCTTCTGAAGTTCCTGGCTAGCAGCATTCACTTCCCCTTTCGCCACCTCATAGGTTGTTTGTGACCGCTCTAAATCTACTTGAGCCACAACTCCTTCCTTAAATAAGCGTTCCATCCTTTTATAATCTGCTTCTGCCTCTGCCAATTTGGCTTTCGCCGAAGCAACTTGAGAAGATAAAGCCGAAATTTCTTCTCTTCTTGCTCCAGCTCTCATAGCAGACAGCTGTGCTTTAGCATTATTCAGGGCGCTCTGCGCATTCATCAATTGAACTTTGAAATCTCGAGGATCTATTTGGGCAACAAGATCGCCCTTATTTATAGGTTCACCTTTCTTCACTGGTAACTCAATAAGAGGACCTGACACTCTAAAAGAGAGATCTGCTGTCTTTGAGGCAAGGACTTTACCTGGGAATACACGTCGTAAAACAACGTCTGGGGCAGAAAGAGCTATATATTTTACAGGACGAGCGATTTTTTCCACAACCTTCTCTTTTTGTTCCTCTTTTTTATTCGATAAAAGGAAAAAACCTCCAACAACAATAAGGATGGCAGCCACGCCCCATAGTCTTTTAAATCTCATTATCTCTCACCTCTATCTTCTCATCGTATTAATTTATAACAGGGTCAACCACCAGTAACGCAACCTCGTATATTCGTTTTGTAACTCCATTCTGTTAATTTTAAAAAACAAGAAAATTATACTCTTTTATTTTAAAATAAATCTTCAAAAAATAGGGCATACAAAAACAAAAAATCACCCAATCTTTTTCCTTCTCGATACGATCCTATTCTTTTGTGATTAAAATTATTTTCTGCTTTCTTTATAACGCAAAAGCCCAACCTGAAAGAAAAGGTTGGGCTTTTTTAACATGTAAACGATTTTTTGTAAGAGCAACGTTTCAAAAAATTGCTACTGCGCTGAAAGTCCCCGCTCTTTTAGTGTTCCTGGGATAATGTTATCCCAAAATGCCGCACAAATACCTGCGACAGCCATGGGTGTTTTAAGGATAGCCCATAAAACTTGTCCAATAATCCCAATGGAAAAGAAAGAATCTTTCGCACCTTCTACCCATCCAGGAAGCCCAAGGGCCATTAGAAAAGCGAAACCTACTATCAAAACGTTTCGTTGGCTCGACATATCCGCTCGCAGCAACACTTGTATCCCTAATGTCCCAATAATACCAAAAAGGGCTATGTACGCTCCGCCAATAACAGGGCTAGGGATCGTAGCAATGAGCGCCCCTATTTTCCCCACAAAACTCATAAGTATAAGGAGAATCGCTCCTGTACGTACAACCCAGCGAGAGGCAACTCCCGTTAATCCGATAAGACCAATATTTTCTGTATATGATGTTGTAGCAACCGCACCGAGAGTCCCAGCAATCGCACAGTTCAAACCTTCAGCACCTATTCCCCTATTAATCATGGAGGGTGTAGGATCTGGGAGGCCAGCAACATAAGAACAGGAGTGATAGTCACCTATAGATTCGATCATTACCGCAAAAAAGCCTGCGATAATCGCTCCGAAAGAAATAATGTCAAATTTTGGAGCACCCCAAGGCATAATGCCTGTAAAACGGAACCATGGCGCTTGCACTACGCTGGAGAGGTCAATATACGCTGCATGTCCACTGGGAAAAAAGCCTATGAGGGTTCCACCAAGGGCTACGAGATACGCAATGGAAATAGAAGCCAATACAGCAAAAATATTGAAGTATTTATTTCGACTTACTAAGCTGAAGAAAAAGACTCCCACAACTACAATGAGAGATATAGGCCAGTATTTCGAAGCATTTGCCTGGATAGCTACTGGTGCCATGGAAAAACCTATTGCCATAATAGTAGGCCCGATAACTACTGGAGATATAAGCTTTCGTATAACACCAACAATCCGGCTATACCCTATAATAGAAAGGATAATGCCTCCTAAAATTAAAGCTCCGCTTACATGCTGCATTACGACAGAAGGCCCCGAAGCCCCGTAAGCTGCGATAATCGTCATTATAGGAGGAATAAAGCTGAAACTAGATCCCTGAACAAT
>NZ_DHFC01000011.1:23724-24413 GCF_002400205.1 Aminobacterium sp. UBA4834
AGGGTGAGTCTGAATTAACGTTGCTATACCCATTGCCAGATAAACACAAGATATAAAAAAGCCAATTTCTACTGTAGTCATCCCCATTGCTGGACCAAAAATCAAGGGGACAAGAGTTGTAGCTCCAAATAAAGTTAAAACATGTTGAAAACCAGCTAAAACCATAATAGGAAAGGGCGGCTTGTCGTCCACTCCAAAAACTATGTTTTTAATTGCCATCCTAACACCCCCATATTTAAACTGGGGTTATTGTAGCAGATTGTACAATCGGTTGCATAAAATTTTGATTAAATATTTCTATAAAAATAAGATATAATATTTTCGGAGGTGGTTCTTTTGAACAATAATCTTAAATACATGGCACAGCAGTGTGCGTGCGCTTTAAAGGAAGCACATAAAATAGTTCTGTTAAGTGGCGCTGGAATGTCTACTAATGCCGGAATACCCGATTTCAGAGGCCCCAATGGAATTTACAAACAAAAAATGCAGACAGATCCAGAACTTATTTTCGATATTGACTACTTCCAGAAAAATCCTCGCTTCTTCTATCAGTTCCATCGAGAATTTTTAAAGGTCATCAATAAAATAGAACCTACCTTCTCTCATCGGTTCTTTGCGCAACTGGAAAAAGAAGGGAAACTCGCTGGAATCATTACCCAAAATATCGATGCCCTTCACCAAAAAGCTGG
>NZ_DHFC01000011.1:24529-26018 GCF_002400205.1 Aminobacterium sp. UBA4834
CAAAAAGCTGGCTCTAAGAAAGTGTACGAGATACATGGGAGCACATGGCAAAGCTATTGTACTTCTTGTAGCGAAGTCTTCGACTACGAGACATCATATGCGCAGAGCTTCAAAGAAGACGTCCCTCATTGCGAAAAATGTGGCGGCGTACTAAAACCTGACATTGTCTTTTTTGGAGAAAATGTAAAACACCTTTATGAATGCCAAACCCTTGCTGAGGAGGCCGATTTGCTTTTTGTAGTAGGATCTTCTCTTACTGTCACCCCAGCAGCATTTTTACCTTCCATGTGTCCAGGGAAAATAGTAGTTGTCAATAAAGGGGATATTTCTTATGCCTATTTACATCCTCAAAAGATCTTTATTCATGCGGAATGGGATATAGATGATTTTTTTAAAGCAGTAGAAGAGGCAGGAAGAGAATAACCTCCTCACCTTTCTTAAAAGGAAGTCCGATACATGATATAGAAGTGGAAATTAGTGAATCTGGGGTGAAAGTATGAAACGTAAATACAAGTGGAAACAGTTACTTCTCTCTTTTTACTTTATCATCGGAACTTTTTTTATCACACCAGCCTTAGGGCGAGAAATTCAAGGGAACGTATTTACTGTCGATGTGTTGCCGACAGAGAATTCTAGCGGTTTTGAAGTTTGGGAAAGCCGCTTTTATCCTGTAGATATACTTGATCAAAAGATAACACAATATTGCATAAGCCAGCTGAAACGTTCCCCTTTTATAGAAGTTCGGGAACAGCAAAAAAGGGGAAGAACTCTTCCGCCTGGAGATATGGCTTTACAACTGGAAATTTATTCTTTTACTGTGAAAGATAAGGATTTTTTCGGAAAAGACCAGAGAGGCAAAGTACGCATAAGACTTCGCGTCTACGATAATTCTGGGAAGGAGCTCCCTTTTTGTGCAGATATCGTAGCAGAAGATCAGCGATATATACCTGTTCCCGGAGATGATCGCCTGTTTTTTCTATCTGCACGAGGTTTCTCCCCTTTCGATCCCATGTATAAAGACGGCCTTGATCTTTTTCGTCTCGCCCCCAGAGAAAACACTAACAATTTCAGCAAACCTGTATGGGACGATTTCTCACAATCGCCATACTGGGAAGCCTGCAAAAAAGCTATAAACAAAGCGCTACAACAGGTGACAGACGGTTTCTCGGGATTATACCGCACCGCCAACATTGTGGGGTATGCAAAGAATGCAGATGAAGAAGGGACTCATTTCATTATTTCCGCAGGACGATATGAGGGAATTCGAGAGAAAGATATTCTAACTGTTGTAAGGAAGGTGTCCTTTAAAGGAATTGGACCCAACGCTGCGGAGAGCGCCTTCCCTAAAGAAGTAGGGACCGTTCGTGTTATACAAGCTGTAGATCACAATGCCATCGTAGTTGTAATGAAACAAGAAGAAGACAAAGAACCTGACATAGAACTCTCAAATATCATTCTAATACCATTCTATCATTCCAGAATGTAAGGC